>SYFY01000149.1 GCA_005799745.1 Gammaproteobacteria bacterium | reverse complement strand
TAGAAGGCCGATGCTCTGTCCAGTTGAGCTACAGGCGCATGGCGCGCAGGTTGTAGTGCGAAGAGGCTTGGTAGACGATCCGCCACAACATCGTGAACGTGAGCAGCCTTCGTCATCCAAAAAAAATTGGTCGGGGTAGAGAGATTTGAACTCCCGACATCCTGCTCCCAAAGCAGACGCGCTACCAGGCTGCGCTATACCCCGAAGTCGGCGGCGATTATAACCCGACTCAGGCGTGGTTAGAATGCGAACCATGTCGTCCTCTTCCCAGTTACGTCTTTTTGTTTCCGATCTTCACCTCGAACAGCCGAACTCACTCCAGTTCCGGCGGTTCGCTGAGCTGCTATCGGCCTGGCGAGAAATCGCGACGGAAATCTACCTGCTCGGTGATATCACGGAACTCTGGATCGGGGACGATGACGATGCAGCGTTGGCCGCCGCACTTCGAACGCTGCTGGCGGACACCACGCTGTACTGTCCGGTGAAGCTCATGCATGGCAATCGCGACTTCCTCTACGGATCCGAGCTCGCTGCGAACACCGGGGTTGAGCTGCTGAACGACCCGACTGCATTGCCCGATGGCGTGTTGGTCGCGCACGGCGATGCATGGTGTACGGATGACCTCGCTTACCAGCAGTTTCGAGCGCATATGCGCAATCCGGACTGGCAAGCCAGTGTTCTCAAGCAGTCGCTTCAAGAACGACGCGCGTTCGGTGCTGCACTTCGTGCCAAAAGCCGCGAGACCAACGCCAACAAGGCCGCCAACATCATGGATATCAACAACAACGCCATGGAGACCGCGTTGGCCGCATCGGCCTGCCACTCGGTGGTTCATGGCCACACCCATCGACCCGGTATTCATCCGCTGGCTCACGGGAACCGATTAGTGCTGGGTGCCTGGGACTGGGATGTCGGCTGGTATGGGATCCAACAAGGCCCGCAACTCAGGCTGCATGCCATCAGTCTGGCACACCGCTATGAAATCGCAGCTCCGGGTCAGTCCTGAGAATCAGCGACGATTCGAGATCAAGAAACGTTTCGATCCGGCTATGTATCGGTTCCGCAGCAACGGACTGCGCGAGCCCAAGATAGACCTCGAAGTGGCGCGCTTCGGAGGCTTCCAGACCACGGTAAAACTCAGCAAGTTCCGTATCGAGATACGGTGCAAGTGCCTGAAATCGTTCGCAGGAGCGCGCTTCAACAATCGCTCCCACAATCAGAGTGTCGATGAGCCTCGCAGGTTCATGGGTACGAACCGGTTTACGCAGTGCACCTGTATAGCTACTGGGCGAAACATGTCGGTAGTTGATGCCACGTTTCTTCATGACCGAGAGAACTTGTTCAAAGTGGCGTAGTTCTTCCCGCGCGAGTTTGGACAAGCGCATCTGCAAACGATCTTGGTCGATGTACCGATACATCAGGCTGAGTGCAGTGCCAGCCGCTTTCTTCTCGCAGTTGGCGTGATCGATCAACAAGGTGTCGAGGTCAGTTACCGCCGCATCCAGCCACGCTGGTGGTGTTGGCACACGAAGAAACTCTCGCGGCGACATCTGGCGTTCTAGTCCGCAGCGACGCGATAGCTATGTTCGTACCAGGCGCGGGAGCGGTGATAGATGTCAGCATCGATGGCACGAAGTAGCGCCAGCGTGGGCTGCCCTTCGAGCGACTCAAGACCAAACTCCGCAGCGTCCTGATCTTTCACGACAATGGCGCGGAGAATCTCGTAGGCCGCAAGTTCCCATGGGATGTCCTCGGGAAGTTTGCGTTGTTGTCGAAACGCCTCGAATCGCGTGGCATCAATGATCCGAACCGCAGAGCCAACGGCCTGGCGGCGAAGCTCAAATAACCGTTGCCAGATCACATCCCGCTGCGCGAGCGAGTAACCATTCCATTGCACGATTTCATGGGAGAAACGTTTGCAGCCTCGACAAACGAGATCCCCATAGGTCGTTGAACAGATGCCGACACACGGCGTCGCGCGTTGGAGTATTTTCAAGTGAAGGACTAAATCCTGAGCGGGGACCGCAGTATAAGCCGTCGCGCTCGCACTACGCGAAACGAGCTCAACGCGAAACCACCTCGGCGTGAGACGTCCTAAGGAGTCTCTGATTAATGTCTATTTCCGCCATAACTTCGTTGATCGTCGCTCCAAAAAATAGCGGAACTACTGCATTTCAGCGATTTTTCTCCGCTCCTCTCGCCTCGTTCTGACGAGAATATTCAATTGATCAGAGTTTCTCTAACTGGAAGGCCTCGTTACCGAAAAGAGAGGGCCACTTTCCAACGCAGTCGGCGCAAGAGCCTGCGCAGCTGCCTGTCATCCACCGCAGCGTCACCATAGAGCATTGCTTCAATCCCATTCGAAAGTGCTTTGTTCGCATCGGCTTCAAAGCCGACCGCATCGCCAATACGACGCAGCCAGGCCTCGGGTAACTCACCGGGTTGAAGCGCAAAGCCGTAGCGGCTGACAAATCGCGAAAACGGCGTCAGTAGTACAACGCCTGGATGTATCGCTACAGACCGCCGGCGGAAGAAAAGGAAAAACGCAATGACCCCAAAACACACCGCGCCAAATCCAACCATGATCAAGCCAATTCGGGTCGCACTCACGTCACCGAACCAGTCGCCGAGGAGCCGTTTTTGAATGTTGCCATCGTAGCCGACAACAAAGAGGTTCCAGCGATGTTCCATGGAGTCGAACATTTGCAGGACTTGACCCGTAATTGACTCGGCGTCCAGTCGGGCCGCCGCTAACAAAGAAAAGTTGGATCGATCCTCAGCACTCAAAGCTTCTGCCGGTCCGCTTTCGATTCGCTCCGGCGCCACCGCAGCCGTTGGGTCGTAACGAACCCAACCCTGCCCTTCGATCCAGACTTCCGCCCATCCCTGTGCATCGTACTGTCGCACCATGAGGTACCCGCCGATCGGATTCACCTCGCCGCCCAGATATCCACCTACCAAACGCGCCGGTATGCCGGCTGCGCGCATGGCGTAAACAAAGGCGCCGGCGTAATGGGCACAGAAACCGCGACGCGTATCAAACCAAAACGTATCGACGCTATTCGCCGCGGGCAGCGTCTGCGGTGACAACGTATAGGCGTAGGCCTCGCTTCGAATGTGTTGCATCAAGGCCATCGCAAATCTTTCCACGGAGCCACTCTTCTCATGGAGTGTTTTCGCAAAGGCGATCATGCGCGGGTTGTCGCCCTCAGGCAGCCTCGTTTCGCGCTGATACATCGCGGGTGAGAGTGCCTCTCCACGCTGATGGGCGAGTACAGATCGAAGCCGGTATCGATAAGTGGACGTAACCGGGTGTTCAGACTCAAGACGAAAGTCGGCCAGCAACGTAATGCGCCCATCGAGTTCCACAGGTACATCGAGCGAATACAGCCAGGGCCGCGAGGTCGGGTGCATGAGGACGTCGTAGCTCACAGGCTCAGCTTCCGGCGCGACATCGAACTGCGCTTCCTCACGAATCGGCGGCATGAGTCGCCAGGTGCCCTCACGAAAGTCCGAATACACCACCGCGCGCCAGTACAGGTCGCGGTATTGAGGGGTCGGGCCGTCAAATTGCACCCGGAAGGCTGGCTCACCACTCTGCGTGAGCGTTGCAATGTCACCTGGCGTCATCGACTCAGCCAATCCGGTCGATGCATTACCCGGCAACGGCATCGACCAGAGTGGCATGCGTCGCGGAAAAAAGAGGAAGAGAACGACAGCAAGTGGGATCGCTTGCAAGACGAGTCCACCGGCGAGTCGTGCTGAGTCCAGAGGACGCGTATCGGTGTGCATCTGATTGAGACCAATCATCGCCGCGGTGACCACCACAGTTGTGAACACTTGATAAACGGCGATCCCCAACGACTGATCAAAGAGGAATTCGGCAGCGATGATGAAGTAACATAGAAAGATCACCAGAAACGCATCACGCCTTGAGTTCATCTCCACGAGTTTGAGGGCGAAGGCGATGACCACCATCGACACAAAGACTTCGAGGCTCAGCGGTCCTGCACCTGAAGCAAACGCGCCGATGGTCCCGAGGACCACGAGCATTGCCTTGGCACCCCGCGAGGGATAAGCCGACTTGCCTTGATAGACTCGTGTTCGCCAGACGCCACACAACAGACAAACGGCGATGATCCACGGTGACAATTGCATCATGTGCGGGAGGACGACCACTGCCTGGGCGATCATCAATAGCGCCAGTGAATTGCAGGGAATCTGCAGGATGCCGCCCGCTTGCGCTGCGCCAAGTGGTACGGCGAGGCTCATGGATTCTCTAATCCGTTCTTTTCCAATCCGTGGAGAGCCAAAGTCCGCAATACCGCTTCAAGGTGCGTGTCGCCAATCCCTGGTTCATATCGTTTACCGGGCATGACCAGGCCAAACTCGCGCTCGGCTCGTGTCGCTTGCAATGCGTATCCGGTCATTCTGAAGAGTCGTTCCTCGACACTGCCTGGCACCTGATTGAAATCAAACCAGAGCCGGGGCTCGACGTAACTCGCGTACCGTTTGACGACCATATCCCGTCCACCCGTACGTGCGAATGACCGCCAGATCACGTGTTTGATGGGATCACCGGGGACGTATTCCCGAATATCAGTGAAGTCCTCACTGTCGCGTGGATCGATGAGTACTCCTTCATCACGTCGGCCCGAGCTCGCTGAGGGTAACGGCATGAACTCCGGTCGCGGATAGACCAGCGCTCGGGCATCGAGGTCCACCCACGTCCAGGCACGCAGGAGCCCAAGCGGGAAAAAAATTTCAATAAGCAGTCTTCCAGGATTCAACCAACCGCGCTCCTGCGCGCGAACATAGAGGCGAACGCTGTCCGCTTCTCGGCTGAACACTCCCCCCCACTGAGGGATCCCGTTAGGCCAGCTGAGTTGAATACCCTCCCGGCCTCGACCCTGCAGACGCACGAGGCGAACGACAAACTCAATGTCTTCGCCTACAAAACCAGGTCGTGCGGATTGAAACTCGAGCCTAAGTCCTGAGAGGTTGCGAAACGTGTGCAGAATCGTGACCAGAAACATCGACCCCAGAACAAAGGCGATGCCGTAGACGAGACTTGACTGGTTATTGATGGCCAGCAATACCATCAACACCAGCAGTGCACTGAACGCAAATCCGACCTTGGTCGGAAAGATAAAGATCTTGGCCTGTGTAAGCGTGATCGACGAAGCCGGAGGAATCCGCTTGTCGAGCCACGCGCTAAAGCGGTCCGCGAGCGCAGCGGCCATGTGATTTACACCACGTTGACGCTGGCGAGCAGCCTCTGGGTAAGCGCCCCGCCGCCGTGACCGGCAAAGTCCGCAGCTTCACGCAACCGATGTTCGACAACGCCCGGTAACACAGCCTGGACATCTTCGGGTACGACATGAGAACGACCATCGAGCAACGCCCACGCTCGCGCGGCATGCAACAACGCCCAAGTCCCCCGCGGTGAAAGCCCGTAGGCGAATGCCCCACCCTGGCGAGTGAACGCAACAAGTCGCTGCACGTACTCGAGTAACGGATCGGTCACTTTGATGGAATCTACCGCCGCTTGTATCGCCTGCAGTCGCGCGAGATCGAGCACCGGCACGATCGACGGCAACTTGGCGCGCTGATCGCCCCCTCGCAACAACTCACGCTCTGCATCTGGGTCGGGATAACCGAGGGAGATGCGCATGAGGAATCGATCGAGCTGCGACTCTGGCAACGGTAACGTGCCACTTTGTGTGACCGGGTTTTGTGTGGCGATAACAAAAAAAGGTTCGGGGAGAAAACGCGTTTGCCCTTCCACCGTCACCTGGCGTTCTTCCATCGCCTCAAGCAACGCGCTCTGGGTTTTCGGCGTGGCCCGCGGTTAATCTCGTCGGCGAGCACCACTTGAGCGAACAGAGGCCCTGCGAGGAATCGCAATCCCCCAGTCTCTCGGTCGTAAATGGACGCACCGATGATGTCTGAAGGCAACACGTCCGAGGTGAACTGAACTCGGTTAAAGGACATGCCAAGGACTCGTGCGAGTGCCTGCGACAGGAGCGTCTACCCATACCCGGCAGGTCTTCGATAAGCAGGTGCCCACGTGCAAAGAGGCAGGCGAGCACGAGACGAATCTGTCGGTTTTTGCCGAGGAGAATCCGGTTCAGCTGTTCGCTGATGGCCGCGATATCGTCCTGGACCCGACTTCGTTCAGGCGTGATTGTGAAGCTCGGGGAAACTGATTTCCCACTGCGGGTCGGTGTCACGGCGTTGTTTGCTGGCATCGTTTCGCCGCAACGATAGACGCTTGAGATAAGAGTCGTCTATGTCGCCGGTCACGTAATTGCCGTCAAACACTGAGCACTCGAAATGCTGAATGGATGGATTACCTTCCCGCGCTGCTTTCACCAGATCATCAAGACGTTGATACACCAACCAATCGGCACCGATTTCCTTGGCGATGGCTTCAACGTCACCGATCTGGGCCACAAACTCTTCTGCGGCTGCGAGATCGATGCCGTAGACGTTCGGAAATTTGACTATCGGTGCCGCCGAGGCGACATACACTTTTTTAGCCCCCGCATCCCTCGCCATCTGCACGATCCATGCAATGGTCGTTCCCCGGACGATCGAATCATCGACCAGCAATACGGTTTTGTCCTTAAACTCGAGCGGAATGGAATTGAACTTGTGCCGAACGCTCCGTTGGCGCTCTTGTTGCCCCGGCATGATAAACGTGCGCGGGATATAGCGGTTCTTCACGAAGCCTTCGCGAAACTTCGTATCGAGCCGATGGGCCAGCGGCATCGCACAGGTTCGCGAAGTTTCCGGGATGGGGATCACAACATCGATGTCGTGTTTGCCATCGGGATAATGTTCGAGAATTTGTTCGGCGAGGTATTCACCCATACGCAGGCGCGCTTTGTAAACCGACACACCATCCATGATGGAATCGGGTCGCGCGAAGTACACGTGCTCAAAAATACAGGGTACCAATCGAGTACGTTCAGCACACACCTGCCGGTAGAGCTCACCGGATTCGGTAATCACCACCGCTTCTCCGGGTGCGACATCTCCAATCAATTCAAAGCCAAGCAAGTCCAACGCCACACTTTCGGATGCGAGAATGTACTCCGGCCCTTCGGCGTGATCACGTCGACCGAGCACCAAAGGCCGAATCCCTAGCGGATCACGAAAGCCCACGACGCCGATACCCACAATCACAGAAACCACGGAATAGGCACCCTGGCAACGTCGATGTACGCCGGCGACGGCACGGAACAAGTCATCCGGTGCAGGTCGCAAGCGTTTTCCTTGCAGGAGCTCGTGGGCAAAGATGTTCAGCAGGACTTCGGAGTCACTGTCGGTATTCATATGCCGCAGGTCATCACGAAACACTTCAGAACGAAGACGCTCAGCGTTAGTGAGATTGCCGTTGTGGCCGAGCGCAATGCCGTAGGGTGAGTTCACATACATCGGCTGAGCTTCGGCACTGGAAGAGCTGCCTGCCGTAGGATAACGCACATGGCCGATGCCATAACGACCACGCAGTCGCTGCATGTGGCGTTCCTGGAAGACGTCACGCACCATCCCGTTGGCTTTGCGCAGATGCACTTTGCCACCGTCGGTGGTCACCATTCCGGCGGCGTCCTGACCACGGTGCTGAAGCACCGTCAGAGCGTCGTACAGTTCCTGGTTGACGTCACTGCGTGCAACGATACCGACGATTCCGCACACGTGTTGAAGTACCTCCGGGATGACGACAGGCGTACCCGCTTCAGCGGCCAAGACCACCGATGAAGCGTCGGGTTTCACCGATCAGGGTAAGGACATCATCCTCCAACAGCAGCAAATGTTCACGCAGTTGTGATGTGCGCCACCACTCGGTTTCGACTGCAAATGGCCTTACCGCGATCAACAAAACGATGGTGATGACCAATCCGCGTGCCGTGCCGAAGAGAAAGCCCAGCAACCGGTCTGTGCCGGTCAACCCCGTCGACTCCACGAGCCGCCTTACGCCCCACTGCACCAGACTTCCCGCGATCAACGTGAGGATAAACACCGCGATAAAGCCGAATGCGCGGCCAGCCGTGTCACTCCGGACCAGACCACCTATGGGGTCATTCGATAACACCGCGCCTTCGGTGAAGGGAAACCAGGCGCTGAACGACGGACCGAACATCAACGCGAGCGCAAAGGCCGCGATCCACGTGACAAGCGAAAGAACTTCTTTGAAAAGGCCACGAAAGAGACCAAGCAGGGCCGACACACCGATGACGAACAACAGTGCAAGATCAAAAGGCGTCAATCCCCAGTCGTTCATCGCGACCCTTTGTTAATATGGGACTCTTCGCTCATGTGGAGAGGGCCATCACTCTGGCATCAGGGGCGAGGGACTTGGCCAACTTGCGCCGGATTTTTTCCGCTTCTGCACCATCTAGATACGGGCCCACGGCGACCCGAATCATCACCCGGCCATTGGATTTGATGGATGAGACAAACGCTTCATAGCCCTGGGCCCGCAGCTCATCACGCAACGACAACGCACGCGCCTCTGAGCTGAAGCTTCCGAGTTGAATCGCCCAGTTGCCCGTCTTTGAATCGGGCTCAGACAATACGGCCTCGCCGATCAAAGTACCGTTCTCGGTGCTAAAACCTTCTTCATCAACGCTGGCGGCCAGCGCCTCTACTTTTTCGACGTAGGGGTTTTCTTCCACCACGGGTGGAGGTGAGGGATTCTCTGGGAGTTTGAGTTCTGGCATGGGCGCCATCTGCACCGGTGGAAGCCCGTCACCGTCAAAAATCATCGGAAAAACAATGACCGCAATGGCGATCAGGAAGATCGATCCGGTGATGCGATATCGCTTGGTGTCCTGTTCCACGATGTCTACCCTTTAGCCGCTCGCCCTGTAGCTGCGGGAGGCGCCTGTAAATGCACAACGTCCGTGATCAAGGAGTGCCTGATCGAGGATCGTGATAACCCTTTTTCGGTTCAACGCGCCTCACCGAGACCCAGTGCCTCTCTGGCCGCGGCAACAACCGCAAACGAACCGAAGATCAGAATTACACCACCCTTCCCACTCTGCTGCACGGCAAGGTCGATGGCTGTGGCGAGTACCTCGCAGCAATCTATCCGAGATGCACCTGCACGGACTATGCCGTCGCGAGTCTTCGCTGCCTCCTGTCCACGTGCACCTGTTGTAGGTACCGCTATCCACCGTCGCACAACACCGGCGAGCGGTGCAGCAATTCCTGCCGAGTCCTTGTCGCGCAGATTGCCGAGAATGGCCACCTCCGGACTTAGGCTAAGGCCTTCCAGTCGACGCAGAAGGAAGGCTGCACCGTCGGGATTGTGTGCAATATCCACAACGAAAAGACGCTCGCGAAAGTACACATGCTCCATTCGTCCCGGCAAATTAGCGATGCCTACGCCGCGAATCACCGCTTCGGGTCTAACCGGTTTAAGCGCGGCTGCCGCAACTACCGCCAAAGCCACGTTGTGTGGCGCAAGCGGGGTTGGCATAACAAGATCGGTCAACCCGCTCAAAGTCCACGGTAAAGCCTTTGAAGAGACCACCAACATGGCATCCTCACGATCATCAACGTGTATGTCCCTTCCACTCACGATTGTCTGACAGGTCAGCGCACGGGTTGCATCAAGGACCGAATCAGGCATGTCTCGGCCAAGAACAACGCGTTGGTGCCGACGGAAGACACCTGCCTTTTCGACACCAATGAGTTCGCGTGAATCTCCAAGAAGCTCTTGGTGATCGAGCCCTATGCTTGTCACAACGGCAACTTCAGCGTCGACGACGTTGAACGCATCAAGCCGACCACCGAGTCCGATTTCAAGAACCGTGCATTCCATGGCGGTTTCACGCCAAACCCACAGCGACACGACCGTGGCAAACTCGAAATAGGTCAGTTGGATATCCCCACGCGCGGCATCCACCGCGGCGAATCCACGCACCAGCAGCGCGTCGTCTACCTCTTCGTGTTCAATACGAATGCGCTCGTTAAAGCGGTGGAGATGGGGACTGAAGCCCGCTCCTGTTCGCCAGCCATCGGCCAACAGAATTTCCTGCGCGGCGATGGTGACTGATCCCTTACCGTTGGTGCCGGCGACGATGATCGATGGAATTTTCCATGGGATGAGGCCGAGTCGCTCACCGACCGCTCTCACCCGAGTTAATCCCATCTCGATGCTGCGGGGGTGAACTGACTCCGCAAACGTCAGCCATTGTTCAAGCGAGCGGTTCAAGAGTCGATCGCAGCCCTGAAATCTGCAGCGCGTTTTTGCAGCGCATCGGCGATGGCCACCGGACCACCCTCCGTCTCTGCCATGATCCTGACGAGCGCAGTACCAACGACAACCCCATCCGCAATTTTGGCGACCTGAGCAGCGGTGGCGCCATCTTTGATACCAAAGCCAACACACACCGGGAGCGAAGTTTTCTGCCGAATGATGGCCACCTTGGCCGCAACTTCATCCACTGCCAAACGATCAGCACCGGTGATGCCTTTGAACGAAACGTAGTACAGAAAACCTGAGGCGGCTTGAGCAATAGTCGTAATGCGCCTTTCTACAGTCGTCGGTGCAACGAGGAAGATCAGATCCAGCTTTGGCCCCGCATGACGCTGACGGAATTCTTCCGCGGCTTCAGGTGGCAGGTTAACCATGATGAGGGCATCAACACCTGCGATTTCTGCGCGCGACGCAAAATCCTTCTGGGACTCGATGGTATTGAGGTAGCCCATCAACGCCACCGGCGTGGCGTTGTCTTTGCGACGAAACTCAGTAACGGCAGCCAGCACATCACTGAAATGTGTACCTGCAGCGAGCGCTCGTTCTGACGCCGCCTGGATCACCGGGCCATCGGCTTCCGGGTCAGAAAAAGGAATGCCGAGTTCAATGACATCTGCCCCCCCGGCAACCAGCGCATGCATCGCGGGCACGGTCGTTTGAATATCCGGATCACCCGCAGTGATGAAGGTCACTAACATCTTGCGGGTGCCAACTTGCTGCATTCGCGTGGACAGTCTTGTTGTGCTCACAGGCTGATTCCATCCCGTCGTGCAACGGTCGGGATGTCCTTGTCACCCCGGCCGGAAAGATTGACGATCATGATCGCTTCACGCGCTAGGCGCGGCGCTTCTCGCATCGCACAAGCGATGGCGTGACTGGATTCGAGTGCCGGCAGGATGCCCTCGGTGCGATTCAAGAATCGAAAGGCTTCGAGCGCCTCCTCGTCTGTAGCTGCTGCATATTCCGCGCGATCGATGTCTTTTAGGTAGGCGTGCTCGGGGCCAACACCAGGATAATCAAGGCCTGCGGAGATACTGTGGGTCGGCATGATTTGACCGTCAGCGTCTTGCATCAAATACGTGCGATTACCGTGCAGCACGCCGATGGTGCCGTCGTTAAGCGGCGCTGCGTGTTCGCCGGTCGACAGGCCATGGCCTGCCGCTTCGACACCGATCATGCGTACATCCACATCATCGATGAATGGATAGAAAAGACCCATGGCATTCGATCCACCACCCACACAGGCAACCAACAGATCAGGCAGTCGACCTTCTGCGGCCAGGATTTGTGAACGCGCTTCACGCCCAATCACCGACTGGAAATCACGCACCAGCATGGGGTACGGGTGAGGACCGACGACCGTGCCGATGATGTAGTGCGTGGTGTCCACATTCGTGACCCAGTCTCGCAACGCTTCGTTAATCGCATCCTTGAGCGTACGCGTACCAGACTGTACGGCGATGACCCGCGCGCCGAGCAGCTTCATGCGATAAACATTGAGGCTCTGACGCTCAACATCCTCTTGCCCCATGTACACATCACACTCAAGCCCCAGCCTTGCGGCGATGGTCGCGGTAGCGACCCCGTGTTGACCTGCACCCGTTTCGGCGATGACTCTGGGTTTACCCATGCGTTTGGCCAGCAGGGCTTGACCCACGGTGTTGTTGACCTTGTGCGCACCGGTATGATTCAGGTCCTCCCGCTTTAGATAGACGCGTGCGCCCCCGAGTTGATTCGTTAGCCGTTCTGCAAAATAGAGCGGCGAAGGACGTCCCACGTAATGCGCCAGGTCATGATCGAGCTCTCGAAGAAACTCCCCATCCGTCTGCATTCGCGAGTACAGATCAGCCAGTTCATCGAGGGCTGCTGTCAACGTCTCGGCAACAAAACGCCCGCCAAACACTCCAAAGTGGCCATCTTGCGACGGTTGGTTGTAATTGCTGCCGCTACCGCGACCACCCTGAGATTTGGTCATTTAGAACTTCGCTCCAACTGCTGATCGATCATTCGAACCGCTTCGACAAAGCGCCGACAACGTTCCAGGTCCTTTATACCCTTGATTCCGCCTTCAACACCGCCAGCCACATCCACTGCAGCCGGGCTCAGACGCTGCACAGCACTGGCGACATTTTCCGGGTCGAGTCCCCCTGCAAGCATCAACGGCTTCGTACATTTTCGCGGCCAGAGTGACCAATCAAACGTCGTGCCTGTACCTCCCGAATGGCCCCTCGTCCAGGTATCGAGCAACAGCATCGTCGCGTCGTCGTAACCCTCTGCCATTTCAGCAATGCTCACGCCTGGCCGCATGGGCACCACTTTCACATAAGGTCGAGCAAACTGGCGGCAATATTCTGGAGTTTCCTCACCGTGAAACTGCAACACGTCAGGTGTTATCTCGGAGATCACTGCTGCGACGTGTTCTGGAACAGCATCCGCAAACACAGCCCAGATCGATAGGGCCCTATTCCGGCTTCTGAGCGCAGCCTGAATTTCTCGCGCTGTCATCACGGAGATCGATCGTGGGCTCTTGGCGACAAAATTCAGGCCGATGACGTCCACATCCAAATCGACAATGGACTCTGCATCTTCAACCCTGGTCACACCGCAGATCTTGATCAGCGTACGTGTCAACGACAGGACCTGCGCCGGAAAAAAGGGCGCCAAGTCTAAAGGGGCTGAGCGCTGTTCGCTACCGCGTATCGCGAGCCCTTTAAGGCAGTCTGATCAGAGCCGATCGAGTGTTCCTGAGTGAGCCAAAAACGGTGGGAGTACGCCCGCCGGAAAACCTAGGTCCCGATCCGAATCGTGCAGGAGAAGCTCGCTCGGATACCGCACTTCCACAAGATAGAGGCCGTCTGGCGGTGCGGTTCGCCCAAGACGTGTCCGATCGCGGGCAAAAAGTAGCGTTTGGATCGCATCTTCTGACCATTCTCCAAGACCGACGGAACGGAGCGCTCCCGCAATATTCCGCATCATTCGCAGCAAAAAAGCGTTGGCCGCCACATCGATCGTGATCCATGGTCCGATCCGTCCAACACGCACATGATCAACACGTCTCTGCGCCGTCGGCGACTGGCAAGTGGATGCTCGAAATGAGGAGAAATCGTGCTCCCCGACCAGACACTGGGCCGCGCGATGCATGGCTGCATCGTTCAATACAGCCGTGGCGGTCGCTCGCCCCAACACCAGTGGACCAGCCTCGCCTTCCAGGAAAAGGTAGATGTAGCGCCGGCCGGTCGCCGCAAAACGAGCGTTAAATCCGGGTCGAACTTCACGCACCCAAGTCACGCGAACGCTGGCAGGAAGATGGCTGTTGAGCCCACGTAACCAAGCCGTTGTTGTACGTTGCAATGGGGTCTCGAAGCTAACGACTTGAGCGGTGGCGTGAACGCCACTGTCGGTGCGCCCCGCCGCCGTGATGCGTGAAGCGCTGGCATCAATCTTGGCTAACGCGTTCTCGACGACGTTTTGCACACCACGGCCATTGGCCTGGGATTGGTAACCCTGATACTGATCACCCGCATAGGTGAGACCCATTGCGAGTGTGTAGGTCACCCCTGGGTCGACAATCAGGATGCGAGGTTGTCCAGCAGGGATTGAGCGAGCTGTCGCTGCGCTGGATTCCCTTCTGACAGCACCTCGTTGAGGATGTCTTGTGCGCCTTCGCTGTCACCCATCTCGATGTAGGCTTGGGCGAGGTCGAGTTTGGTTTCCGCCGCGTCCTCAGCGGTTCCGAAATCGAAACCGTCATCGTCAGGGTCTTCCGATTCGGAGAACGCACTCACTCGGCTACCGTCCTCGGATCGCGGACGGCTGAAACTCAATATGTCGGCGCTTTTTTGGCCTGCGCTTCCTGCGGCCGCCGTCGTTGCAGACCGTTCTTCAACTTCGTCCAGATCTGCGAGCAGGTCATCCAAGCCTTCGATTCCCGCATCATCATCCGCGAGCAGATCGTCATCGAGGTCGAGGGAAAAATCGTCATCGGCGAGTGGGGCATCCGAAACTGAACCGTCCTGATTTACATCACCACTGCTGTCATACGATCGGTCGACCGCGTTACCTGTGAAGGACTCTTCAAGCTCTCTTGCAGCCAGGAGAATGTCCTGGTCTTCACAGCGATTCACAAGTTCCTGAATGTGACGCTCGAACGTCTCGGTATCGTTCGCTGAGACTGCGACCTCAAGCAACTTCAGCCGGACATCGTGGCGGTCGGCATTGTCATCCAACGCGCCGAGCAACAGCCCGATCGCGTGAGGATAACGTCCGTATGCTGCATAGATGTCCGCTTCGCTGATGACATCACTCGTTTGCAGCGTTGGAGAGGATCGGCCAGCATCCGCTTCTTCTGCCGAGCTACTCACCTTGCTGATTCGGTCTTCAGCAGGGTCTTCCAAAAATTCAAACTCATCGAGGTCGTCAACGGCGCTTGCGCCAGCAGCTGCGGCAACGGCTGGCGTCGCTCGGGGGGTGCTCCCCTTACCAGTACTGGCCAACGGTTCAACACGGGCTTCGGATCGCTTGGGGCCGATATCCAAAACCTCGGTCGCAGCCACTGCTTTCCTGCGACGTACTAAGACCAACACACCCGCAACAGCGAGCACCACAATCAACCCGGCTGCAAGCAGCACCATCGTGGATTGCCACCATGGTTCTTCAGGTTGATTCTGGTCCTCGCTCGGTTGGCCTTGGCGATCAGTGAGTTGAGCTTCTGCATCTTCAAGTTGTTTGCGCAGCTCAGCGAGCTGCTGGTCTTTGACTTCGAGCTGTCGATCCTTCACCGCGATTTCGCTAGCTGCCAGTTCTTGCTCGCGATCTGACTGATAACCCAGCTCCTGAACCTGGCGCTCGAGGCGTTGATTTTCTTCTTGAAGGGCCGTGACATCAGCATTGGCTGCTGGCGATTGTGCAGTACCGGTATCACCGGTATCCCCGACAATCTCGAGACGCCCGGTGGTCGGTTGGTCCGCGGTTGAATCCGTCGCGGTGGTATCGACCGCGGCTACTTCTGGTGCACTCGCATCCATTTGGGCATGGAGCTCCGGCTCATCCTGGGCAGGAGCTGTGGTGGTGGTTTGGGCGGTCTCCGACGCGTTTTCCGAGGGAGCCGTGGCTGCAACTCGACCACCGCGCCAGTCCGTAGTTTGCCGAGCGACTTCCGCAGCAGCCTCACTGGGGCTCAGTTCACGGGCGTCCTCGGCTGCTGGCATCTGCAGCTGTACGCCACCGCGCATGCGGTTGATGTTCTCATTGATGAACACTGCCGGATTTTTGCGTTGGATCGCCAGCATGTACTGGCCAACCGTGAGGGACGCATCGGGGTTATATCGTTCAGCGATACTCCACAAAGTCTGGCCGTTAGTCCATACGCCATCTGAAGGTGGAGTAGGAGGTGCTGCGCGCTCCGGTCGGGTGTAGGCGGAGCCCTGGTTCGGCGCGTTTGCACTGCCGCTGGACGCGGGTGTCGCAACGACTGCTTCCGGCGCTGGGGTGCTTTGCGTCGAAGTCTCGCCGGCATCTGGTCGACTCACCGCCACTTCATACGTTGGCGGATCGAGCAGCAGCGTGAACTCCTTCAGCATGCGGCCATTTGGCCAAAGTACTTCAACAATAAAGTTGAGGTAAGGCTCGGTAACGGGCTGTCGGCTCATTACCCGGATTCGTGGACCACGACCATCTACAAACACCTCAAAGCGCAAATCCGTGAGATAGAAGAAGCGTTCTACCCCTGCGCGCTCGAAGTCTTCACTTGTGCCGAGTGATACGAGCACTTCATCGGCTCGCAGTCCGCTCGCATCAATGAGAGGGATTTCTGCAACCACCTTCTGGTTAAGGTGAGAATTGAGCTCGATCTCGCCGACACCCAGTGCCTGCGCGCCCATTGCCCATAGGGACATCCACACTCCAAGAAGTGCGAAGCGGACCGTCGATAAGAACCGCAGTTTTATTAATTGACCTCCTGTTGCGCGCATGGGTGCTGACTTAGCTACGACAGGAAAGTACGGACCTGAGAGGAATAAACCCTGCATCGGTACGCGCCTGCTCGGCAGAGAATTTGGCTGGTAGAAATTTCATGACCCCTTCGGGTCACCAAATCGGTGCTAGATTCCATGTTGTCCTTTTCAACCTAAGCTCCAGTCCTATCCCGTACCTCTCGGGCACAGGCATGGGAGCCCCTCTGTCCATCCGTTATCCAACCGTCCGTGTATCCAAGCGTCCGTGCGATCTAGCCTTGCGGCGTCAACTATCCTGCCAACCCGCTCGTAAAGCGCGCATCGCTGCGGATCAAATCTGAAAACGAAATCCCCTCCGTCTCAGACCAGCTTTCTACGCCTGAATCTCCACATCGGGAACATCACGAGCAACCCTGTCTACTCACTGCCACAGGCACCCTGTGTACTCGAGAACCAGCACCCACAATAACCCGGGGCGATTTGGCGAAATCAGTGCCAAGTATCACTTTTTTCGAGAGATTCGGAAACGAAAGAATGCACGAAGGCGTCGCTAGTTTGTTGCCGAGACTGACGTACGTAACATCGCACACGGAAGCTCCTTGCATTCGATATGGTCTCGGCTGTGCGTCGACTCGGACAGGTACTTGCGCTAAGTGCCTGTCGTCCAGCTACGCCTTGGCTTAATCGAGATGCCCTCGTTCCAACAGCAGCTCCGCGATCTGCACGCTGTTGAGCGCAGCACCCTTGCGAACGTTATCGGAGACGACCCACATCGAAAGCCCATTAGGATGCGAGAGATCCTTACGCAAACGACCGACAAACACCGGATCGGTACCGGCGCTGTCTAATGCCGGCGTGGGATAACCATTGCCTTCCATCATCACAACGCCGGGCGCCTTCGCCAACAAGGCACGCGCGTCGTCGACCGAGATGGGACGTCGCGTTTCGAAGTGCACTGCCTCAGAGTGCCCGAAGAAGACAGGAATCCGCACACAGGTTGGATTTACTTGGATCGTATCGTCCTCAAGAATCTTGCGTGTCTCCAGCACCATCTTCATTTCTTCCTTCGTATAGCCGTTTTCAAGGAAGTCCGAAATTTGTGGGATGGCGTTGAAAGCAATCTGTACCGGCATGACTTTCGACTCGACCGGCTTGGTGTTAAGGATCGCCGCCGTTTGCCCGGCAAGCTCACGCACACCACCACCGCCTGCGCCAGAAACCGCCTGGTAGGTCGCTACGTTGATCCGTGTAATGCCCACAGCATCGTGAATCGGCTTGAGTGCAACCACCATCTGGATGGTTGAACAGTTGGGGTTGGCAATGATGTTGTGAGTGCGATAGTCGCCAAGCCGATGGTGATTCACCTCGGGCACGATCAACGGAATATCGGTCTCCATTCTGAAGTGCGAGGTATTGTCGACCACGATGCACCCAGCCTTACCTGCTTTCGGTGCATAGACCGCCGATATCGGTCCGCCCGCAGAAAAGAGTCCGAGCTTGGTCTTGCGAAAATCGAACTGGTCGAGACGCTCAACTTTGACCCCTTGACCACGGAATTGGAGGCGCTTGCCTTCGGATCGTTCACTGGCCAGCAGATAGAGTTTGCCTATTGGAAACTTCCGTTCTTCGAGAATCTCGATCATGGCTTCGCCAACCGCACCGGTGGCACCCGCAACTGCTACGTCTACTGTCTTGCTCATATTCGTTGTTACCTGTTTGCCGTCAGCCGATGTCGGCTAAGCGTCCCGATACTTGTTCAAACGCCCTGACTTTTTTCCCCACGGGTGCCACCACCGCTGCATTCACCGCGATGCCACGATGCCACCAGGAGGAGGCAAGCCCTGCCATCGATGCAGGCTCGTGGAAAACCACCTTACAAGGCAGCCATCACCGCTTCGCCCATCTCTACCGTGCCGACAACTGACGTCAAATCGCCCGCGATGTCTCGCGTGCGCACGCCGTCTGCCAGTACTCGAGCAACGGCCTTTTCGATGCGATCGGCACAAGCCCCCGCATTCAAGGTGTAGCGGAAAGCCATGGCGACCGAGAGAATCGTTGCTAACGGGTTTGCAAAGTTGCGCCCAGCGATGTCTGGCGCCGTGCCATGCACGGGTTCGTACAAGCCCTTGCCAGTCGATCCCAGGGATGCGGACGGCAACATGCCAAGGCTGCCCGTGAGCATCGCCGCAATATCGGAAAGAATGTCACCAAACATGTTCCCGGTGACGATCACATCAAACTGCTTAGGTGCTCGGACCAACTGCATGCCGGCATTGTCGACATAGAGGTGCGAGAGCTCGATGTGCGGAAACTCCGTCTGATGGATTCGGGTCACCACATCCCTCCAGAACTGGGTGACTTCGAGCACATTGGCTTTATCCACCGAACAGACGCGGCGACCGCGTTTCTCTGCCAGTTGGAACGCAACCCGAGCAATCCGGACGATCTCATGCTCTCGATAGATATCCGTATTGAAACCGACCTTTTCGCCGTTTTCTTCACGAACTCCACGCGGTTCTCCGAAGTAGATGCCGCCCGTCAGCTCTCTCAGAATGAGAACGTCGAGGTCCGCAACCAACTCGGGTTTGAGCGATGAAGCCGCCGCGAGAGGTGCAAAGAGAATCGCCGGTCGTAGGTTCGCGAAGAGACCAAGCTCCGCACGAAGTCTGAGCAACCCTCGCTCCGGGCGCTCCGCCATAGGCAGGTGATCCCACTTCGGCCCGCCGACACCACCGAAAAGCACGACGTCCGCAGTTTTTGCGGAATTTAACGTAATGTCCGGAAGCGAAGTGCCGTGCTGGTCGATAGCGACACCACCAACCAGGCCTTCATCAAAGTCGAGTTTAATCCCCGCATCGTTTGCGACCTTTCGCATCACCTTGACGGCGACGGGAACAACCTCAACGCCGATGCCATCTCCAGGAAGCACCAGAACCTTGCCGCTCATCACCGAACCTCCCGTATGCTCGTCCGAGCACCTGGCAACCAGGGCATCTTCGCGTAGTGCTGAGCCTCGAAAGCCTCAATACGCTCTCGAACCGCCAAGGTGAGACCAATGTCGTCGAGCCCTTTCAGAATCTTCTCTTTGCGTTGCGGGTCGAAGTCGAAGTGCGTTACCAAGCCGCTGTCTGCTGACACCGTCTGAGTTGGGAGATCCACCGTGACGACGAGGTTTTGCGGACCGGTGGCCAACTCGAACAAGCGATCGACAGTCGCTTTCGGCAAGGTCACCGGAACCAAACCGTTTTTAAAACAGTTTCCATAGAAGATGTCCGCAAAACTTGGCGCGATCACCACATCAAAACCGAACTCCATCAGCGCCCAAACGGCATGCTCCCGACTGGAGCCACAGCCAAAGTTGTCTCTCGCTAGCAGCACCCTCGCCCCTTGGTATCGGGGGAGGTTCAAAACGAACTCATGATTGATCGTCCGCTCGTTGGGCGTCATGCCGGGCGCACCTTCATCCAAGTAGCGCCAGCCGTCGAACAAGTTATCGCCAAAACCGGTGCGATGAATCGACTTCAGATACTGCTTCGGAATAATTTGATCGGTGTCTACATTAGCCCGATCGAGCGGTACCACTAACCCCGTGACATTCGAAAACACTCTCATAACCATGTCCTCACATCGACAAAATGCCCGGCAATCGCGGCGGCAGCAGCGGTGGCCGGGCTAACCAAATGGGTACGGCCGCCAAACCCTTGGCGGCTTTCGAAATTCCGATTGGAGGTGGACGCACAGTGTTCGCCGGGACCCAGTTTGTCCGGATTCATCGCAAGGCACATCGAACAACCTGCGGCGCGCCACTCAAAGCCGGCATCCACGAATATTTTAGCCAGACCTTCCCTTTCGGCCTGCTCTTTCACCAAACCCGACCCCGGTACCACGAGTACTTGCTTGATCGTATTGGCTTTTTTCCTTCCCTTTACCACTTTCGCAACTGCGCGCAGGTCTTCTATACGAGCATTGGTGCAGGAGCCGATAAAGACCCGATCGAGGCGGATATCCGTAATCGGCTGGTTTGCGGCAAGTCCCATATACTTGAGCGCCAGTCGAATGGACTCCGCTTTCTGCGGATCAGACTCTTTGGCGGGATCCGGTACGGCCGCCGTGACCGGTATCCCTAACTCTGGTGATGTTCCCCAGGTGACGTAGGGTTCGATTTGACCTGCGTCGATATCTATCCATTGGTCAAACTTTGCATTGTTATCTGAAACCAGCATGCGCCAGTAAGTCTCCGCTTCGTCCCATTGTTGGCCTTTCGGTGCAAACGGGCGGCCGTGAACATACTCCAGCGTTCGATCATCAACGGCGACCATGCCCGCACGCGCACCGGCCTCAATGGCCATATTGCAGAGCGTCATTCTGGCCTCCATGGACAGCGCTTGGACCGCAGCGCCCCGGTACTCGAGCGTATGACCCGTAGCACCGGCTGTCCCCAACTTGGCAATGATGGCCAGGATAAGGTCCTTCGAAAACACCCCGTCCGCCAACTTGCCGGTGGTGTTAATAGCAAAGTTACGTGCTTTTTTCTGCAGCAGACACTGGGTGGCCATGACGTGCTCCACTTCAGATGTCCCAATCCCCTGTGCCAAAGCGGCAAACGCACCATGGGTTGATGTGTGTGAATCACCGCAGACAATGGTCATGCCAGGCATCGTGGCGCCTTGTTCTGGGCCGACCACGTGCACGATGCCCTGCCGCCGATCAAGAATCTCAAACTGCTCAACCCCAAACGATTTGCAGTTCTGATCTAACGTAATGACTTGCTCGTACGCGACCGGGTCGGTAATCCCAGCGAATCCAAGTTCTCGGCGGTCGGTCGGCACGTTATGGTCCGGCGTCGCTAGATTTGACATAACTCGCCATAACGGCCGGCCCGCTACTTTCAATCCTCCAAACGCCTGAGGCGATGTGACTTCATGAAGCAGCTGCAAGTCGATGTAGAGCAGCGACTCGCCATCCGCACGCGTACCCACGAGATGACTGTCCCAGACTTTGTCGTACAGCGTTTTTCGTAGATTTGGATCGAGCGTCTTGCTCTGTGTCATCTTGCTCTGAGCCATGGAAGTGGCCAGTGTGAAAAGGGGCAGCGAACTTACTTCCCACGATAAAATAATTCCAATTCATCATTTTTATCGTATAAATGCGAACTCCGCATAAGAGTTCGTAGAGATGCAGTTTGCTGATCTGAGTGCCTTTTTGACGGTTTACGAGTCGGGTTCGGTGTCGCGGGCCGCAGAGTCGTTACACCTGACCCAACCGGCAGTGACTCGCCGGATTCAGTCGCTGGAGCTGCTGCTTGGCACTCGCCTCTTTGATCGCGTTGGAAAAAAACTCATTCCGAGCCCCGCAGGAGGTGTCTTTGTCGAACACGCCCGTCGCATGTTGGCGGCTCGGGAAGACGCTCGCCGCGCGATTGCCGACCTTGGGGAGGTAGTCGCAGGTCCTCTCCGGCTCGTCACATCCCATCACATCGGTCTGCATCGCCTCGCTCCGGTACTGAAGGACTTCGCACGCGGCTACCCTGATGTCACCTTGGATATCCAGTTTGAAGATTCCGAAGCAGCACACGACCTCGTGCGAGACGCATCTCACGAGCTTGCGGTCGTGACGCTCGATCCTCGCGGCAGTGCTGAATTGCATTACGAAACGGTCTGGCCGGACCCACTCGAGTTCGTCATCGCTGCAGATCACCCGCTGGTATCGGGACCCGGCGATTTGAGCCTCGACATGCTCGCCGACATGCCCGCCATCTTGCCCGGCCTTTCAACGTATACCGGCCGGTTAGTGCTCGCACTGTTTAGCACCCATAGATTGCAGCTCAAGACATCCATGTCCACCAATTACCTCGAGACCATTGGCATGCTGGTCGCGGCAGGACTTGGATGGAGTGTTTTGCCAAGAACCCTGCTGAGTTCCGAACTCGCGCGCCTTCAGTTGCCGGTTAGCGTGCCGGCCAGAGTGCTCGGTGCAGTCACCAATCCCACCCGCACGCTGTCTGCAGCAGCGACGGCATTCCTCTCGGTCCTCCGCAGCCACCGCACTGCCGTGAACTGAGACCCGGATCACGCCGCAGCGCACGCTGCGTCTGGATACTGACGCCAAACCGAAAGGACTTCGGCGTCCGCGGTGGTGATGGTGATGGTGATTCGAAGCGTTCCCCGCTTTGGGGATTTAAGCAGCTGGTTGCTTGCCAGTGCGATGTGTTTCGCGCTCGCGGGCTGTGTTGCCATGCCTGCCACGACTCCTGTCATCTACGATGCAGAAGTCCAACAAGACAGCCCACGCAAAAAGCTACCCACAAAGGTTGAGAAACACGATACCCAGCCCAAGGAAATAGAAAAGGACATTCCAGCAGAGCCGCTGATTGTCGTCGTCAGCCACCAGAACCCCTTTCACGCTGAGGTCGCTACGCAGATTGCCGCAAGAGCCGCTGCTCCGGTTGAAATCATCGACCTCAAGACACTCGTAGCTTCCAATGACGCCCTCGCGAGACTTGCCGCTGCGCCGCCTGGCAGATTGGTTTTCATCGGCGACACGGTGATCGACGAGCTCTCCGGTAAAACACCGAAGTCCATCGAAGTACTGGCGCTGAGCCGCGCTGGTCGGCGAGGGATATCGGCGTTTCCATCCGCCACCATGCAGCTTTCCACCTGGAAGGCACACTTTCCCGAAGCTTCACGTATCGGCGTGGTAGCTAGTGATCGTTTCCAGCCGCTCATCAACGATCTGGTGCAAGCTGCAGCAGCGAACGGCCTCACGATGGAGGTTCGTATCGCCGACAGTGACCGCGCAGCACAAATCGAATTTCGACGAATGACGGCATTGGTCGACGGTGTCTTCCTGCTGCCTGATCCACGGATCCTGACCCCGGACCTCATTCGGGATGTGGTCGATCACAGCCGGCACAATGGTCTGAAACTCCTGGCATACAACAGCTTTATGTTGGAACTCAGCGTTGATCTGGTGCTGACATTGAACGCGGTAGACGTCGCCGACGGCGTGACCCGGCTCCTCGCAAACCCTTCGATGTCAGGATTCGACCTAACTACCTTTGCCCTCAGCACCCCCGTCAGTCGTCAGGTGGTAGGCGGAATCCCTCCCAATTCCAATGCGGGTTCCGTAGCAGGACGAATCTGTGAGTAACCTGTTCGCCGCACCGGAAAAAGCGCCACGCAGCCTGGTACGCGAAATCTTGATGCTGCAACTTGCCTTTGCAGGTGTGGTCGCCATCATCGCGCTCGTGAGTGTCTGGGGCATCTCAAAGTGGGTCGTTCGCGATAACGTTGATAAATGGTCCAGCCGTTGGATGGCTGATCTGGAAACACTTGGGGCCGGGCTCTATCTCAAAGATGATTCTGCAACGGTGCTCGCACTGCGCGGATATCTCGATCGATATGAGGAATTGCGTTACATCCGCTATTACGACGCCGACGGTCAACCCCTCTACGTCGAGAGCCACCTCGAAAAATTACCCTTCGCACCATTGGGTGCAAGACCACTGCGACAGATGCGGGAAAAGAAATCTAACGACTCGCTTCCGTGGCGTGATGAGCGGGAAAGTCCACTAGTGCGCATGGGACAGGCAGTGATTACCGAATCGGTGTCACGCAAAACTGATCTCATGAGCGTCGAATCACTCAATGACTTAAAAACGCGAAAGCGACTTGTTGGTTTCGTTGAAATCGGACTCGACTACAGCCGCTACGATGCCGACCTGCTCACCGGTGCATTGGCGGGTAGCGCCGCGATCATCACGGCGTTTCTGCTACTCACCGTCCTGGGGGGCACCGCTATAAGACGCCGACTTGCACCTCTCTCCGCTTTGGAAGTACCCCTGAAGCGCCTCGCACAAAGGGAACTCGATGTGCACGTTCCGGTATCGACCCATCACGAGATAGAAACGATATCTGAAGCGATTCAGTCCGCGGCCACTGCGATTCGCGAGCGGGATCAGCATCTACGCAAGCTAGCCAGTTACGATCAGCTCATGGGTCTCGCCAATCGGCGTTACTTCCTCGAGCGCTTGGAACAACTCGGCCCACAGAACCTTGGCGCGATGCTGTTTGTTGATCTCGACTAGTTTAAGTACGTCAACGACACTCTCGGTCATAGGGGTGGCGATCTGATTCTCTCCCAAGTGGCCGAGCGACTTCGCCACTCGGTTCGCCCCGGAGATCTGATTGCACGTGTGGGTGGCGATGAGTTTGTGATTTTTTTGCAGAACGTTGAACGACGCCGTGCCCAACAGCTTAGCCAACAGGTGGTCAACGATCTCAAGGAATATCCGCTCACCCAGGACGGCCAGACGTTCCATGTGGGTTGTAGCATCAGTATTGCGATGATTGAAAGAAACAATCCGTTTACGCCGACAGAGATCGTTTCCCAGGCAGACCTCGCTTGTCGGCAGGCGAAGATCGATGGCCGCAATCGCATCTGCATTTACGAACTCGTCGGGGATGATCTCGCCAACGTTCACAACGATCTGCAGTGGCAACTCAGACTCAAGGCTGCGCTTAAGAACAACCAGTTCGTGTTGCACTATCAGCCGATTCAGCACGTCAAGACCGGTGAAACTCAACATTACGAAGCGCTGATTCGATTGCAGGACGGCGACAAGCTGATCTACCCCGATGCATTCCTGAGCGCAGCACGCCACTTCTCGTTGATGACCGAGATTGACCAGTGGGTGATTTCTACAGCGATTGCCGAACTCTCCACGTGGCGACGGGACCTGCCGAATCTCAAGATCGGTATTAACCTGACCGGTAGCACCTTTATCGAAACCGGATTCAGTGATTTTGTACTGCGGGAACTCGAAAGACACCATGTGCCTGCCGATCGCATCATCTTCGAGATCACCGAACAGGTGGCGATCAGCAGCTTCAGTGATGCTGTGCCTCAGATTAAGGCGCTAGTGGACCGAGGATGTGAGTTTGCCGTCGACGACTTCGGTACGGGCTACAGTTCATTGAGCTATCTGAAACGTCTGCCAGTGAAGTACATCAAGATCGACGGAGTGTTCATTTGTAAACTTGTCGAGAGTGAAGTCGATCAAACTATCGTCAAGGCCATCGTCGACATCGCTCGCATCATGGGCAAAGAAACCATCGCTGAATTCGTGGGTGATGAAGCGACCGCTGAACTCATTCGGAGAATCGGTATCGACTACGCGCAGGGTTACCATATCGGCAAGCCGACGCGCGATTCGGTAACCCTCGCCTGCGAGAGCACCCGCAAACCGCACACCGCGCGCGCCTGAGTCAACCTGTTCAGCGACGACCCAAGCCATGCATACGGCACCAATGGTCCATGAGCACAATGACCACCATCGATTCGGCAATCGGTACTGCGCGAAGACCTACACAGGGGTCGTGGCGACCTTTCGTCACCACCTCGACTACATTGCCATGAATATCCTTGGTCTTTCCGGGCGTAGTGATACTTGATGTTGGTTTGAGCGCGATTCGAGCAATGAGGTCCTGGCCGGATGAGATACCACCAAGCACTCCGCCGGCGTGATTGCTCAAGAATCCGTCGGAATCCATCTCATCCCGGTGTTCCGTACCACGCTGCCTGACTACATCAAAGCCGTCACCGATACCCACTGCTTTCACGGCGTTGATGCCCATCAGGGCACTGGCAAGGTCTGCGTCGAGCTTGTCGAACACAGGATCACCCAAACCAATGGGCATGCCCGACGCGACCACCGTGACTTCAGCACCAATGGAGTTGCCATCACGCCGGAGTGCATCGATCAGCGCCGCGATCTCATCTGTCCGCGAAGGATCCCCGCAGAAGAACGGATTTTCTTCGACTGCATTCCATTGCCTCATCGCGAGGTCGAGAGGTCCTATTGCGGAAAGGTACCCACGCACCCGGATACCCGCTTGCTCGTAGAGGTACTTTCGAGCGATCGCTCCGGCTGCAACACGCATGGCCGTTTCGCGGGCAGACGCCCGACCACTGCCTCGATAATCGCGAATCCCGTATTTGTGGTGGTAGGTGAAGTCCGCATGCGAAGGCCTGAAAACATCCTTGATGTCGGAGTAGTCCTTACTTTTCTGGTCAACATTGTCGATGACCAGACCAATGGGTGTGCCTGTTGTTCTACCTTCAAAAACACCTGAGAGGATGCGGACCGTGTCTGGCTCTTGCCGCTGCGTCGTGTACTTCGACTGACCCGGCCGCCTTCTGTCCAGGTCTTTTTGGATGTCCGCTTCAGAGAGCAACATGCCCGGCGGGCAACCATCCACAATGGCCCCGAGTGCTGGACCATGGCTTTCCCCGAACGTCGTCACGACGAACGCCTGGCCGAATGAATTGCCTGCCATGCTGAACCTGCCTGTTTGAATGGCGCGCAGTATGAAAACCCTGCACCGCCGCTTCAAGCGACGATCATCGGCGATCCGGACGATTTATTCGTTAAGCGTCACTTTCGCAGCGTTCGCTCCAGCCACACGGCCGAAGTACGAGCCCGGCCCCAGCGATAATCCAGAGGCGTAGCCCTTTCCATTTTGGGGAATGCTCGAAACGCAGGCTCCCGCCGCAAAAAAGCCGGGAATCACGCGACCCGAAGGATCGACAACTTCTGCCTCACTGTTGGTGCGGATGCCACCGAGCGTCAGGAAGTGGTAGAGGGAGTTGTCGTAGCCCACTTCAAAAGCTGCAAAGGGGGCACGATCAAGAGGCTCAACCCAATCGGGGTGTTTGTGCCACAAAGGATCCTGGCCTGTTGCCGCCGCCTTGTTATAAACAGCCATCGTCCTCTGCAGGGATCCTTGAGGGAGATCGAGTCCTGCTTCCATGTCACCGATGGTTTCAAACCCATCTACCAGTCGGTGGCCCGCGCGGGTATTCTCCGGGTAGGCGAACGTCCCTGCATCCAGGATCAGCCAGGCCTTGTGATCAGGCTGTTCGGCGATGAACTCAGCAGTACGACCATGATAAGAATCCTCAGCGACGAACCGCTCCCCGAGCGTATTGACCAGGATGCCCTTGATCAGTTGCGCCGGGGGATAAAACGATGCTGTGACGATCGTCCCCGACATCGCCTGCACGGCAGCGCCGGCAGAAAGTCCAAGCTCGAGCGCCGAACCATCGTTGTTGGGAATGCAGATGGGTGCTACGCCCGTTGCAGGGAAATCGGGTATCCAGGTCTTCATGTATTGTGCATTCATACCGAATCCACCTGCGGCTAAGACAACGCCACGCCGCGCGCGGAAATGCAGTGATTCCGCGATTTTTTGGAGCGACGATCAACGAAGTTATGGCGGAAATAGACATTAATCAGAGATTCACTAGAACAAGTCTGCCGGCTCGAATGGAGCGACTACGTTGGCATCAACTCACCGGCTTTCGCAGCTTACCTGCAGTCGTCGAACTACCCGGGGAACAGCTACTCCCGGGTTCGTCGATGCGGCAGGACAAGCTCCAGCCGCCCCACACGATCATCACGAGGCAGCAGCGGACCTGCGCCAAAAGGAATGAGCTCAGGCCCTGACTTGAGCGCAAGCTGTGCGATCACGCGTTCAGAGCAACTCTGTGAACGAGCAAGCACCTCATTCACTTCGCCCGGCGCGTACAGATGACAAACCACATAAACCTGACCTTCACGCAGCCTCTCGAGGTGCGGTTTGAGTGACGCGAGCACACCGTTTGCCCGGGCAGGTAAAGTCCCATCCACATTCGGCAGCACACCGGTGACGATCACATGTCCTCGACTGCCAAGGGTCTGCACCACCCTCAAACCGGATGCCACCGCCACGTCGTTGTCAGTGACAAGTAGACGCACGAGCACGTTTACCCTGCGATTGCCGCGTTCAATCACGTAGAGCGACACCAGCCCTTCCGCACGTTTTCCCGCAAGATAAAACTGCCCGGCGTCCGGTCCATAGAGCGTTGCTTCACCAAACACCTGATTGGCCCACTGGGCGCTTCGCCCACAATCGCGGCCTCGACACGTGAACAGCACATCATCAGTAGCGACAAGGGCACGGTAATGAGTGATGACATCCTCAAGTGGCGATCCCGCCGGCATTTCGTAGATGGCGCGGATTTCTTTGGCATTGACCCGTACCTGATCTTCAACCTTGAGTTCCCGACGAATCTTTTCGACGTGGGAAACGATGAACTCGTGGGCTTGCGGTGTTGAGTCGGCGGAGTATTCGACGATGCGGGACTGGGGATACCGTTCAAAAGGTAATGGATCAGACGCACCACCGATATCGGCCAACGCGTTTGTGGTCAATAACAAGAATACCAGCGTTGCGAGGAAGGACAACGCTGGGTGAATGCTCTTTCGGGTCATGCCCGCATGCTAGCCCTTCAAGAGGTCCAGCAACAGGTCATTCAATCGATGCACGTAACCCGCTGCATCAACAGGCGCCTCACCTTCCGCGAGTGCCGCCTGATCAAACAGGATGAGCGTGAGGTCGTTGAAGCGGTCTTCGTCCGTTTCCTGATCGAGGCGTCGAATCAACGGGTGTTCGGGGTTGTACTCGAAGATCGGTTTGGATTCCGGCATGGACTGACCGGATGCCGCGAAAATCCGTCGCATTTGTGCGCCCATCGCAAACTGCCCAAGCACCAGGCACGCCGGTGATTTCGACAACCGGTGTGAGATACGCACATCTTCCACCTTCTCAGTCAACACCGCCTTGATGCGATCCGAGAGTGGCTTATGCGCCTCGTCGTCCTTCTTCTCTTCCTCTTTCTTCTCACCAGGCAGCGCCAGATCTGCCCGCATCGCATCCTGGAACTGCACATCTTTGTAGTCACGCAGGTTGGTCATCAACCATTCGTCAATGCGATCAAACATGAGGAGGACTTCAATGCCCTTCTCCCTCAGCACCTCGATGTGGGGTGAGTTGGCGGCATGTGTATAGGATTCCGCGACCACGTAGTAGATCTTGTCCTGGCCTTCCGCTTTACGTTCGAGGTAGGTGTCGAGACCAACACACTTCTTCTCGCCATCACCCTTGGTGGTGGCGAACCGTAACAAGCCCGTCAACGCTTCACGATTGCCAAAGTCTTCACCAGCGCCTTCCTTCATCACCTCGCCGAACTCATCCCAGAAAGCCTGGTAGTTTTCCGGTTCTTTCTCGGAAAGAGTCGAGAGTGTTGAGAGGATACGTTTGGTTAACGCGCTCTTGATGGTGGTAACACGCTCATCCTGTTGCAGGATTTCGCGAGAAACATTGAGCGGTAGATCGTTGGAGTCCACCACCCCTTTGACGAAGCGCAGGTACAGCGGCAGGAACTGTTCGGCTTCATCCATGATGAAGACACGCTGTACGTAGAGCTTGAGCCCTCGTGGCGCTTCGCGATTCCACAGATCATAAGGCGCGCGCTTAGGGAGGAATAACAAACTGGTGTATTCGAGTTTGCCCTCGACCTTGTTGTGACTCCAGGACAACGGCTCTTCGAAGTCATGGCTGACGTGTTTGTAGAACTCTTTGTATTCCTCATCTTTGACGTCTGACCGAGACCGCGTCCACAGCGCTTTGGCCTGGTTCACAATCTCGAACTTTGGCGCCTCGGTTTCTTTATCGGACTCGTCTTGGTCGTTGTCGCCTGAATCAAACTTCTCTTCGAGCATACGCACCGGAACCGCGATGTGATCCGAGTAGCGCCGCACGATGGTCCGCAGCCGATAACCATCCGCAAACTCTTTGGACTCGGTCTTCAGGTGCAGGATGACGGAGGTACCACGCCCCCCACGCTCGGCGGATTCAACTGAAAACTGATCTTCACCTTTCGATTTCCAACACACCGCTTCTGCCTGTCCGGCTGCACGAGTGACAACCTCCACTTCATCGGCAACGATGAAGGCGCTGTAGAAACCCACACCAAACTGACCAATGAGTGCAGTGTCTTTCTTCTGATCACCAGAGAGTTTCGACAGAAAGTCCGCAGTACCCGATTTGGCGATGGTGCCGAGATGATCAATCACCTCAGCGCGCGTCATTCCGACCCCGTTGTCCGCGATAGTGAGCGTGTTGGCTTCAGAATCGAACGTGACGTCGATGTGATACTCGCTGTCGTCGCTAATTAGTTCTGGGTTGCCGATGGCCTGGAACCGCAGTTTGTCGATAGCATCGGACGCATTCGAAATCAGTTCGCGTAGGACGATTTCGCGGTT
>SYFY01000148.1 GCA_005799745.1 Gammaproteobacteria bacterium | reverse complement strand
ATGTTCATCATCGGCACAGGCATCGTCATGCGTGGCGCACCAAAGAGCTGATTGATGTGCCGGAACAGCGGTTGATTGGATTGTGTCGCGGCAGCTTTGGCCGCAGCGAGTGAAACCGCAAGCATCGCATTCGCACCGAGCTTCGATTTGTTTTCAGTGCCATCCAGTTCGATCAGGCGGTGATCCAGCGTGGATTGTTCGTCAACACGCGCTCCCGCAAGCGCCGAGGCGATTACACCATTCACCGCGCCGACGGCCTGCTGCACGCCTTTGCCGAGATAACGGCCTTTGTCGCCATCGCGTTTTTCAAGCGCTTCTCGTGATCCGGTGGAGGCACCCGATGGAGCGCATGCACGTCCGGAGATACCCTGCTCGGTCCACACTTCAGCTTCGACGGTTGGATTGCCACGAGAGTCGAGAACTTCCCGACCAACGATTTTGCTGATTTTCACGTTCTTTCCTGTCATCCCGATTTTTGACACTGATGAGGCGATAGGCGCGGAACGGAAAGCCCCATCGAAAAATTTATGAGGGCGTTCGCGCCAGCTCGTCCTCCGACCTTGACGAGGACTTCACCACCTCATCAATCCGCTTGAGTTCGTTAAGCAGCCCCTTCATCAGGTGCAGCGGCCACGAATTCGGACCGTCAGACTGAGCCTTGGCCGGGTCTGGGTGTGTTTCCATGAAGAGTCCGGAGATACCGACCGCCACCGCTGCTCTTGCGAGCACCGGCACCATTTCGCGCTGTCCACCGGACGTCGTGCCCTGCCCACCTGGCATTTGCACGGAATGGGTCGCGTCGTAGACGACGGGGCATCCGGTTTCGCGCATGATAGCCAACGATCGCATGTCCGATACGAGATTGTTGTAACCAAAACTTGCCCCACGCTCACACACCATGAGGCCGGTATTGCCCGTGGTGCGCGCCTTGTCGACGACATTCACCATGTCATGAGGCGCCAGGAACTGGCCTTTCTTGATGTTGACGGGCAATCCCTGGTTACAGACATTGAGAATGAAATTGGTCTGTCGGCAGAGAAACGCGGGGGTCTGCATAACATCGACCACAGCGCTCACTTCGTCGAGCGGCGAGTCTTCATGCACATCCGTCAGGACTGGAACACCAAACGTTTCTTTCACCTTGTTGAGGATACGCAGGCCTTCTGCGATCCCCAGCCCACGAAAACTGTTGATGGACGAACGGTTCGCCTTGTCGAAGGAACTCTTGAATATGAACGGAATGGCGAGCTCATCCGTCATCCGCTTCAACGCTTCCGCGGTATCCATCTGCAGCTTTTCACTCTCGACCACACATGGCCCGGCGATCAGGAACAGGGGGTTTGCCAGTCCGGCTTCGAAGCCGCAGAGTTTCATCTTCAGCCTGCCGATTCCGCAACACTAGAGCGTGTGGTTTCTTCATCGGCGGCATATGACAACGCGGCCTCGATGAATCCCCTGAACAGAGGATGACCGTATCGAGGGCTCGAGGTGAACTCAGGATGGAACTGGCAGGCGACATACCAACGATGTTCCGGCAGTTCGATCATTTCCACGAGCCCATCTTCGGAGCGACCCGCTACCGCCATACCTGCACTGCAGAGCGTGTCCACATAGCGGTTGTTCACCTCGTAGCGGTGTCGGTGCCGCTCGTAAACCACATTTTGACCGTACATACGATGAGACAACGAACCCTGGTTGAGCAAACAGGGTTGTTCACCCAGACGCATCGTGCCGCCGAGTTCGGTGGTTTCCGTACGCTGCTCGACACGGCCATCCTTGTCGGTCCATTCGGTGATCAGGGCAATCACCGGGTGCGGTGATGCCATTTCGATCTCAGTGGAATGTGCGCCTTCAAGCTGACAGCGGTTACGAGCGAAGTCGATCACCGCCGCATGTAGGCCATAACAGATACCGAGATAAGGGATGTTCTGCTCGCGGGCATATCGTGCCGCGGCAATCTTTCCTTCAAATCCGCGACGACCAAATCCACCCGGCACCAGAATGGCGGAAACCCCTTCAAGCGGTGCTGTGCCAGAACGCTCCACCTCTTCCGCATCGATGTAGTTCACTTCGACCCGAGTATCCGTCTGGATGCCGGCGTGCTTGATGGCTTCGGTGAGTGACTTGTATGCATCCTGCAGATCCAGATATTTGCCGACGAAAGCGATTTTCACGCGCTTCGCGGGATGCAGTTCCTTCTCAACAACGGCGTTCCAATCCTGCAGGTCAATGGTGCCGCCCTGGATTCCGAGTTTTTCAACGACGATGTCGTCGAGACCCTGCTCGTGCAGCAATGCAGGCACCTGGTAAATGGTCTCCGCGTCGTACACGGAGATAACGGCGCGTTCTTCAACGTTGGTAAAAAGACCAATCTTGCTGCGCGCACCTCTGGATAACGGTACTTCGGAGCGGCATGCCAGAACGTCGGGTTGCAAACCAATGCTGCGAAGTTCTTTGACCGAGTGTTGTGTTGGTTTGGTTTTGATTTCGCCTGCGGAACGAATGTAGGGAACCAGCGTCAGATGAATCAGCAGCGAGTTGTGCAACCCCATTTCCAGGCGAAGCTGGCGAATGGCTTCGAGAAATGGCTGTGTTTCGATGTCGCCGACGGTGCCACCGGTTTCCACGATGACGACATCGGAATTTTCACCGACAAGGCGAATGCGTCTTTTGATCTCATCGGTGATGTGTGGAATGACCTGTACCGTACCCCCGAGATAGTCGCCTCGTCGCTCCCGGCGAATGACCTCGGCGTAGACGCTACCCGTCGTGAAGTTGTTCCGGCGGGACATCCGTGCTCGGCTAAAGCGTTCGTAGTGCCCAAGGTCGAGATCCGTTTCCGCACCATCCGCGGTGACGAAGACTTCGCCGTGCTGGAAAGGACTCATCGTACCTGGGTCAACGTTGATGTACGGGTCCATCTTGAGGACGTTGACCCGGAGGCTACGCGCCTCCAACAACGAAGCGAGCGAAGCCGTCAGAATGCCCTTGCCGAGGGACGACACCACGCCGCCGGTGACGAAAATGAATTTGGTCATCGATTCCAACTGCAGGGAGCACGATTTGAGTTGCGCGTCGCTGCCATCTTGCCGCTCATCACGCTGGAGGGCGTCAGGGAGGGAGGGTCAGGCTGGGACGCAAGATGGGAAGGCACGTTAACAAATGACCCTGCCAACCTCAACCAAAGGAAGCTTATCGCGATGGATCGTGGCCGGTTTGAGATCTGAGCACTGGCCTGTTGGTGACAAAACTAATGGATTCTTCGATCACGCTAGAAGCGCTGGCAATGCCAGGAACACATCGCAGTGAATCATCCAGGCAGATTAAGGGATATCGCACCCGCTCCCAGGGCAGTACGGCGGACTGCAACAATGCTCTGGCAGACGTTGAACCTGCGCCTCGTTGCAGCTTCAGTTCACCGCGATCGAAACGCACCATCAGGCCCAGGCGGGGGTCGACTGAAGTCCAGCGCAGAACACCGTGTTCGAGTTGTAACTCTCCGCTCGCTGTTGTGATTCGAGCTTCGCTTGGCACTCCGCCGGACCGAGCCCAGTACAGCTCCGCTTCATAACGGATCAGCTTGCCCACCGGAAGATCCAACACGCGCGTGCCGTACGAATCCCCCTCCACACGCAGGAGCCAGGTGCTCAACACCGCAGTCGATGGAGATTCCGCACCACGTGCGAGGAGCCACCAGCGCACCGTTTCTGCTGCAACCTGCACACGTGCTGGAAGGCTGGAAAGTGGCAAAGGTTCAGGAAGTTGGCGAGCAAGGTCGAGGGCCGCAGCTTCTCGATCAAGTTCTCGGCGACCCACAGTGGCGATCCGACTGATCGCGCCTGGGTCCCGTGTATCAAACTCCGGAGTAACTCGACGCCGCAACCAGACCCGATCCAGGTGTTCATCGAGATTGGCCGAATCCTCTACCCACGACAGGCCCTGTTCTGCTGCCGCACTTCGAATGAGTGACCGAGGAACGGTCAATAAAGGCCGCACCAGTTCTCCTTCGCCAACAACGCGCCGCTCCGGAATGCCGTAAGCACCCCGCCCTTGATGAAGTCGCAACAATGCGGTTTCCACCTGGTCGTTCTGATGATGCGCGAGTAACAGCACATCGCCGGGGTTCAGCAACGAGGCCAACCAGGCATGTCGAGCGCGGCGGGCGTTGAGTTCAAAATTGCCGGTACTTGAAAGGTCAACCGTCTTTGTGTGAAACGGAATCTGACGTTCCGCCGCAAATGCAGCAACACCTCTTTGCCACACAAAGGCATCGGGGTGGACGTTGTGATTCACATGCGCCGCAACCACACGATTCGGCGCGATGTGATTTACCGCCCATAACAAGAGCGTTGAATCCAAACCACCAGAACAACCTACAACAAGACGGCCAACACAATTAGATACCGCTGCCTCGACCACTCTCAGAATCTCGGCCGACGCCGCAGCTTCAGGGCGCAGCATGCAGGTAGGCCAGGCGAATGCTGTCCTGCCCGAATCGATCCCTTAGATTGCGCAGCAGCTCATCACTCGGCCGCACACGCCACTCTTCACCCAGCCAGATATGCGCCATGGCTTCAGGTGAGGTGTAGATCAAGGAAATGCCGCAACCTTGCTCCGGCAATCGATAGGGTGACAACATACTCGACAGCGTTTTCACCAGTACTTTCGCAGGCACATTCGGCTTCACGCCGGATGATTCAGGCTCAACCCGAATCTCCACTGCGCGCGCAAATCGGCGGCGTGCCTCTTCGATGGACAACACATTCTCGACACGGAACTTGATGCTCTCACCACCGTTGTACTCATCGGTGTAAGCGAAGCCTTCGAGGATGACGGGAACGTCTTCACGCAGATGGTCTCGATGGAGTTCAAAGACATCATTGAAGAGAGTCGCTTCGATACGCGCGCTGCGATCATCAATGATGACCCAGGCGTTATTACCACCGCGCTTCGACTTCATCACTCGCAGTGACACTACCGTCCCGCCGATGAACTGGGTCTTGCGGTCTGGCACCAGGTCGACCAGGCGTGTGCGGCACATGGCCGTGAGCTCAGAGAGATAAGGATCAACCGGATGCCCGGTCAGATAGAGGCCAAGTGATGCCTTTTCGCCGGATAGCCGCTCACCATCATCCATCGGACGGACATCGACCGTGCGCAGCACCGTCGTTTCGCCAGCACCGACACCACCAAAGAGATCAACGATACCGAGGGAACGATCCCGGGAGGCTTGCTCCGCGCTCAGTAAGGCAGCTGGAAGTTCCGCCAGCAGGAGCGCACGTTTTGCGTTGAGCGCCTTGTGACGACTATCAGAGACGAGCCCATCCATTGCGCCCGAACGAATCAAGGCTTCGATGACCCGCTTGTTCACCTTGCGGCCATCCATGCGCTGGCAAAAATCTGCGAGGCTTGTGAATGGCGTCTTCTCGCGCTCACTGACAATTAGCTCCACCGGCCCCTCACCCACACCCCGGACTGCGCCGAGACCGTAGATGACTGCGCCTTCCCTCACGGTAAAGCGAAAGACGCTGTAGTTGACGTCCGGGGAATGGAATGTCAGCCCCATCCGCCGCACTTCATCGATCAGCTGCACGACACGGTCAATGTTGTGCATATCCGCCGAGAGGTTCGCGGCCATGAAATAAGCGGGGAAGTGTGTTTTGAGAAAGGCGGTTTGATACGACACCAACGCATACGTCGCAGAGTGCGATTTGTTGAAGGCGTAGCCTGCGAACTTTTCCATCAAGTCAAAAATATCGCCGGCCATCTGCTCATCGACGCTACGCGCCGCACAACCTTCGAGAAACTGTTGGCGAACCTTGGCCATTTCTTCAGGTTTTTTCTTGCCCATGGCACGTCGCAACAGGTCTGCCTGACCGAGCGTGAACCCTGCCAGGACCTGAGCGATTTGCATCACTTGTTCTTGGTAAAGCACGACACCATAGGTACCAGAGAGCACCCACCCCAGCGATTCGTGGGGATAATGCACAGGCTCCTGACCGTGTTTACGATTGATGTAGTCATCCACCGCACCACTCTGCAGAGGTCCCGGTCGGAACAACGCCACCAGCGCGATGATGTCTTCGATGTTGTCAGGCAACAGACGACGGATGAGATCTCGCATACCACGGGATTCGAGCTGAAACACCGCTGCGCTCTCGGCGCGCTTGAGCAAGGCGAACGTCTCCGGGTCCGCGAGCGGAATGGATTCGATGTCGAGCGGCCGATCAGGATGATCGGCGTTGATGGCTTTCACGCACCAGTCAATGATCGTCAGCGTTTTGAGACCCAGGAAGTCGAACTTCACCAGCCCCGCTTTTTCAACGTCATCCTTGTCGTATTGAGCCACCAACGAACCACCAGGCTCTTCCGTATAGAGCGGCACAAAATCAGCCAGTTCTGTCGGCGCGATGACCACACCACCTGCGTGACGTCCAACGTTGCGAACGATGCCCTCCAGCTTGAAGGCCATTTCCATGATTTCGCCAACTTCGTCACTGCCCGCGATTAAGTCACGCAGCTCTTTGGTTTCGCTAACGGCCTTCTCAAGGGTCATACCCACTTCGAAGGGAATGAGCTTGGAGAGTTTGTCCGCGAGGCCATAGGGTTTGCCTTGAACTCTCGCAACATCCCGCACTACCGCCTTCGCCGCCATCCTGCCGAAGGTGATGATCTGGCTGACCGCCGCATGACCATAACGCTCGCTAACGTGCGCAATGACGCGGTCCCGGCCTTCCATACAGAAGTCGACGTCAAAGTCAGGCATCGACACTCGCTCGGGATTGAGGAAACGTTCGAACAGCAGATCGTAGGCGAGTGGATCGAGGTCTGTAATCCCGAGGCAGTAGGCGACCAGAGAGCCTGCGCCGGAACCACGCCCGGGGCCCACCGGAATGCCCTGCTCTTTGGCCCAACCGATGAACTCCATCACGATTAAAAAGTATCCTGCGAAACCCATCTGTTTGATCACAGCGAGTTCGAAGGCGAGGCGTTCGTGATAGGTCGAATCCGCAGGTGGCGCTTTGCCTGTGCCCGGCTTCCCTTGCGCCATGTCCTGACTGACGCGCAGTAATCGACGCGACAGACCTTCTTCAGCCATGCGATCGAGATGTGATTCGAGGGTCTCACCCTCATCAACGGGATAATTGGGCAGAAAGGGTTTGCCGAGTTGCAATGTGACATTGCAGCGTTTGGCGATAGCGACGGTATTGGCGACCGCCTCGGGGATGTCGGCGAAGAGCTCGATCATTTCTTCGGAAGATTTCAGGTACTGCGCTGACGAGTAGGTTCTGTCGCGCCTTGAATCGTTCAACACCCTGCCTTGGTGGATGCAGATCCGCGTCTCGTGGGCTTCGAAATCTTCGGCGAGCAGAAAACACACTTCGTTGGTGGCGACCACCGGAATTCGAAGCTGACGCGCCAGTTGAACATGCGCGCGTACCGACGCTTCGTCGCCAGATCGTCCCGTGCGTTGCAACTCAAGGAAAAAACGATCCGGAAAAGTTCGCGCCCAATGTCCAGCAACATCCTCAGCCGAAGCGCTGTCGCCGCTAGCGAGGGCAACACCCACTTCACCGTGGCGTGCACCGGACAACATCAGTAGACCGTCGGCATGACGCTCGATGGCTGCTGTAGTCACTAACCCGTGTTCTTCCCCTTCCACAAAGGCGGAAGACACAAGCCTCAGCAGGTTGTTGTACCCAGCTCTGTTCATGGCCAGCAGCGGCGCGCGAACAATCTGTCCGGCAGCACTGCGATAGCGGACTTCGACTCCCAGGAGCGGTTTCACGCCCGCACTCAGGCACGCCTGATAGAACTTCAGTAGCGCGAAAAGATTGCCGCGGTCCGTGAGTGCGACTGCAGGCATACCCAGTCCTACCGTCCGCTTGGCGAGCTCTTTAATTCGAACTACACCATCCGCGAGCGAATATTCACTGTGAACTTGCAGATGTACGAAACCCGGACTGTAGCTCATTCACCGAACCCCAGTCGCTCCGTTGCACAAACCGCAGCAACCGGTGCAAACGTGCGACGGTGTGCAGGCAGTGCCCCATGAAGACGCAACGCTGCTAGATGTTGTGGTGTGCCGTACCCTTTGTGCTGCTCGAATCCATAATCCGGGTGCTGGCGCGAAAGTTCACACATCTCCGCATCCCTGACGACCTTCGCAAGGATCGACGCAGCACCGATACAAGGAACCAACGCATCTCCGCCGATCACGGCTTGAGCGTGACATCCAAAGTCCGGCGCGCGGTTGCCATCGACCAACACAGATAAAGGCTTGATCTTGAGCCCCGCAACTGCGCGTTGCATGGCGAGCATGGTCGCTTGAAGAATATTAAGCGTATCAATCTCATGAACCTCGGCGCGGCCGATGGACCACGCTAACGCTCGTTCACGGATCAAAGCCGCAAGTTCGATTCGTTTGCGTTCACTGATTTGTTTCGAATCACCGAGACCAACAATGGGGTTCAAGGGATCCAGAATCACAGCTGCGGTCACGACGGGACCCGCAAGTGGACCACGTCCAACCTCATCCACACCTGCAATCAGATGTTGCGCCACCGTAGTTGTCAGGCTAGCACTCACGCTGTTTGCCCTCGATCCACCAGGTCCATCACTGCACGCGCTGATTCCATGTTCGCCCCCACTCCAACCACGAGAGCATTTCGCAGAGTACGTAACTGCGCAAGCAGATCGCCACCCTCCTTGACCCGCCGCATTTCATCCAGGAGTGCACGAGCCAGGTTCTCCGGAGAAGCATCATCCTGTAAAAGTTCAGGAACCACCGCGTGTCCAGCGAGAATGTTGGGCAAGGCAACAAAAGGGCTGCGGATAAGTAGCTTCGCCAGTTTGTATGACCATGCTCCAAGACGATAGCTCACCACCATGGGCCGGCCAATACAGGTGGCTTCAAGGGTTCCAGTCCCGGACTTCACCAGCGCACCATCACAGGCGATAAGAGCCAGCCGGGCGTTGCCTTCGTAACGGACAATCCTTAGGTCATTAAACTCCGCATAAAACGCTTCAAACAGTTCGCCAAGCTCCGGACGCACACAAGGCACTACGAACACCGTAGATGCATCTGCAGCGATAAGTCGTGCAGCCCGAAAAAATGGCTCTGCCATCAATCGGACCTCAGAACGCCTGCTGCCTGGTAACAAGGCCACCACTCGAGCAGATCCATCAATGCCAAGCTGGTGACGAGCTTCTCGGCGCGCAGCGTCAGAGCCAGCATCTTCTGGAATGCTGCCGGCGAGTGGATGCCCCACATGTACGACACGAATCGGCATACCTTGGTAATACACAGCTTCAAACGGGTAAAGCGCGAGCAAAAGATCGGCCGAACGAGAGATTTTCTTTGCCCTACCTCGACGCCACGCATAAACGGAGGGGCTGACGTAATGAACGGTGCGGATATCACGACGTTTGAGCCGCGACTCAAGTAACAAGTTGAACACGTTGAAGTCGACACCGATGAAAACATCCACATGAGTCTCGACGCATAATTTTTCGACGCGCCGAAGCAAACCGAGTAGAAATGGCAATTTGCGAATCGGCTCAACGAAGCCATTCACCGCAAGCTCAGTCAGTGGAACGAGGGATTGAAGACCCGCCAGAATCATTTCTACGCCGCCCACCCCAACAAACTCGATCTGCCGATTGGAGCCACTCGCGATCTCCATCAAGCATCGCATCAGTCCACCCCCCAGCTGATCACCTGAGGTTTCGCCGGCGACGATGGCGATTCGCAACGGGCCTGGTCCCGTCACGCTCATGGTAGATCCGATTGTTTCCTCAGCCGGATGATGCCCCACTTCGAAGCGGCAACACTGGCTGCAAATGAGGCGACCTGCGGATGGGTAGCGGCCAAGGGTTCGAGGGCTTTGAGCGCGTTGGCCACGGTGAGTCCCTGTCGGTACACGATGCGATGCGCGGTCTTTAGCGCATCCATGGTTTCTGCATCGTAGCCACGACGTTTCATGCCTTCGGTATTCAAGGCGATCGCCGATGCCGGATTGCCACCCACCGTCATGTAATCAGGTACGTCCTTAATGACGAGACTCATCGCCGCAACGTGGGTGTGTGCACCGATCTGCCGGAACTGGGCAACCCCACAATAACCACCAAAATTGGCGTGATCGCCCACACTGACGTGACCTGCGACCGAGGCATTGTTCGCCATGATGACGTGATTGCCGAGGATGCAGTCGTGACCCACATGCACATAAGCCATCAGCAGGCAGTTGTTGCCGATCACCGTCTTGCCGCGATCCTGAACCATGCCGCGGTGAATCGTGACACCTTCACGAATCACGTTATTATCACCGATTTCGAGGATTGTTGGCTCACCACCATAAGCGAGCGCAGGTGTGTCTTCACCCACAGTGGAAAATTGGAAGATGCGGTTGTTCCGGCCAATGCGCGTTGGCCCTTTGATCACCGCGTGTGATGCGATCCGAGTACCTTCTCCGATCTCCACGCCTGCACCAATCATCGTCCAAGGACCGATCTCGACGTTCGGCGCGATACGCGCATCGGGATCGATAATGGCCCTTCCGTCGATCATGGAGTGGCCTGCTTTTGGGAAGCTTGCTGTTGGGCAGCTTGCTGTTGTACGACAGTAAGTTCAGAGGTGCAGGCGAGCTGTTCGTCCACAAACGCCTTGCATTCGAATTTCATGACGCGTGATCGGTCGGCAACGATTCGGCTTTCCATCATCAATCGATCACCTGGAATCACCGGCCGCTTGAAGCGAGTTTTCTCGGTGGCGCCGAGCAGATACAACGTCCCGTCTCCGGGCCGTGTTCCTCGTGTTTCGAAGGCCAAAACTCCCGACAGTTGTGCCATGGCTTCAACAATCAAGACGCCGGGAAAAATCGCCTGCTGTGGAAAGTGCCCGTTGAAGAAAGGTTCGTTGATGGTGACGTTCTTGAACCCGCGGACATACTCACCGGCAACAATCTCCGTCACACGATCGACTAATAGAAACGGGTAACGGTGAGGAAGGTACTGCATGACCTCCTGGATGAGGATGGTCCGATCTCTATTTTCAGTCATTCGAATGTGGCACCGTCCGGTCGTACGATCGAATCCGGCTGTGCGCCCTCCCCTCTGGTGTTCTTGTTAACCGCGGCGCTCGCCGGGTCTGTCGGCACCGGGTTCGTTTTCAAGATCGCTCGTACGACCCAGTCTTTTTTCGAGGCCTCTGATTCGACTGAACAGCTCATCAAGTTTCAGAAGACTCAGCGCATTCCGCTTCCAGCGGTGATGAGTATTGTGCAGCATCGTTCCGGAGTAGACACCCGGTTTGTCGATGGATGAAGTCACGATGGTTGATGCCGTTAACGTCACCTGATCACAAAGCACTACGGGTTTGTCACCACCGCATCCCGACCCACCGGCAAGTACACAATGGCGTCCTATCACCGTGCTACCCGCCAGCCCCACCATGCCACACAGGATGCTGTGTGCGCCGACGTGACAGTTGTGACCGATCTGCACGAGGTTGTCGATCTTCACACCTTCTTCGATCACGGTATCGTCAATGGCTCCGCGATCAATCGTCGTGTTGCAGCCTATAGAGACATCAGCCCCAATCTGCACGCCACCGAGTTGGGCTATCGCGTGCAGATGGCCCTTGGCATCAGGCGCGAAGCCAAAACCGTCCCCGCCAATCACCGCTCCCGAATGCACGATGGTTCGGTCACCAATGCTGACGTCGCTGTACACCACCACTCGAGCGTGTAACTCAACACCGCGTCCAATCACACATCGCTCACCGATCTGGACCCCACCATGAATACGCGTACCCGAGGCGATCCGCGACTTTGCACCGATGACTACAAGTGGACCGATTGTCGCATCTTCATCTACGGTCGCATCGCTCGCGACAACGGCAGTCGGATGAACCCCTATGGGTAACGCATCGGGCTGATGGAACAACTGACTGACCTCTGCGAACGCGAGATAGGGGTTTTTGACGACCAGTGCGTTGGTCGGACAGGTGGGCAAATCTTCTTCTCGGAGCAGTACGGCCCCTGCATCGGTGGATGCGAGATGTTTGCGGTAGCTCGTTGAAGAAAGATGAGTAATCTGGTCGCCAGATGCCTTGTCGATGGCACCCAACGAGCGAATCACTTTATCAGCATCACCAGAAAGTCTTGCGGAGAGTCGCTCCGCAAGTTCTGCGAGGGTAAATTCGAAAGGCGAAGGCCGCACGTTATTCGGTGGTTCCTCCGTGAGTCCGCGCCCCATCGATCAGTGTTAGTAGATCCACAGGGCGCTTACAAAGGCGCGTTACTTCGCCTTCTGATTCAGCTTTTCTGTCACCTTGCGGGTAATGTCGTGCTTGTTGTTGACGTAGTGAAAGCTCTGCCGTTCAGCGATCAAATCAAAACCCTCGAGTTCGATGAGATCCTTTAGCGCAGCATCCACCCGCGGCACCATATCGCGCATCAGCTCTTCACGGCGATCCTGTACCGCTTTTTGCAGCTTATTCACGATGAATTGCAGATCAATCTGTTTGTCTTCGATCTGCTTGGCTGAAGTCCGCTTTTGTTCGTCGCTCATCACCGCAGCGTCTTTCTGCAGCTTTTCCTGCAGTGCCTTGAGCTCGCCCTGGAGCTTTTGGGCATCGTCCTGATCCTTCTTCAGCTCTGCATTCACCTTGGTCAGGAACGCTTTGCCAGCTTCGGATTCAACGATGGTCCGCTGGGTATCGAGCACAGCAATCTTCAGTTCCGCCTGGGCAACCGGGCTCGCGGCCAATAAGCCTGCGAACGTCGTGACCAGCAACATCTGATACATCTTCATGGGATTCAACTCTCCTAAGGATTCGTTTGCAGTCGGGCAACCCTCACGCGGGCGCGGATTCTAACAGCTCAATTGGAAACTATCTGCGCCCCGGGAACATCCGGAGCAGCCACTTTCCGTGCATTTTAAGTCTCTTTCGATGGCTAAGCCTCGCTGCCCATGACGTTAGAACGATCGACCCAGCTCAAACTGGAAGGCTTCTTCCTCGTCAAACTCGCCGGCATTAAAGGGTTTGGAGATGCTGAACGTCATCGGCCCAAGCCCTGTTAGCCAGGTCACCCCGAAGCCGACGGCGTAGCGAAGCTCAGCGAAGTCGACATCGAAACAGTTGCGGCTGTAAGCCCGGCAATTGGTGCTGAATACGTTTCCGGCATCAAAGAAGAATGCGGAGCGGAACTGGTTGCTGTCCTTCACCAATGGCAGCGGGAAGATCAATTCCGCGGCAAATTCCATCAGCACGTTACCGCCAAAGGGATCCCCTTCGTCGTCGAAAAAGCCACCAGGTACCGGATTACCGTCAATGTCGACTTCTGGCGGCGTCGAACGTGAGCCGAGCGAAGAATTCTCGAATCCTCGAACTGAACCGAATCCACCTGCGAAGAAATGTTCGTAAAACGGTAGCTGCTTCTGACCGTAGCTGTCGGCATAACCGAGTTCAGTGCGAAGGCGCATGGTCCACTCGCCCCATAAGCCGACGTACTGCTCAGCAGAGATCATCACTTTGTAGAACTGAAGTTCGCTGCCGGGCACCGCCACTTCCAACGACACGTTCTGCGATGCTCCTCGCGTTGCGAACATACCTCGGTTCAGCGTTGATCGGCGCCAGCCGACATTCGCTTTGAAGTTGATCGCGTCTTCGCCATTCTCCCGAAGGAAATCCTGAATCTCCCGCGCTGGGAAGCGGCCTTCCAGAACTTTGGTGTATTCAGCCTGCAGGCCAAAGTCGATACGTTGGGTTTCGCCAATCGGGAACCCGAAATTCACCCCGAGACCCGCGGCGTCGGTGCTGAACCGCGCGATGTTGCGCTCATCAAAATCGAGTCGTCGGACGAACAGATTGAAGCCTCGACTGATACCGTCGAGGGTGAAATAGGGATTGAAGTAGCTGAAGTTTGCGGCTTTCTGATACCGGGAAGAGCTAATTCCAATACCGAGCTGATTACCGGTTCCGAAGACGTTGTTCTGTTCGTAATTCGCACCAAGGATGAGTCCAATGTCCTGCGCATAACCTAGTGTCGCCGAGATACTTCCTGACGGTTGTTCTTCGACGGTGAAGTTAACGTCGACCTTGTCGTCCGTACCCGGTACCTGCGGCGTCTCCACTTCAACGGTTGAGAAATAACCCAGGCGTTCCAGACGGAGCTTGGAGAGATCAATCTGAGCCGTGGAGGCCCACGACCCTTCAAGCTGACGCATTTCCCGGCGAAGCACCTCATCCTGCGTCACCTTGTTACCGGAGAAGCCAATACGATTCACGTAGGCTCGTTGACCTGCATCAACGAAGAACTCGACGTCGACCGTGCCATCGTCGTTGATCTTCGGCACACCACTCGCGGTCCCAAAGGTAAAGCCTGAGTTACCAAGGGCATTGGTGATCAACTCCTCCGTGGCGGTCACTTTCGCCTGTGAAAACAGTTCACCTTCTGCCACCAAAAAGAGCGGACGAATTTCTTCGGGTTTAACGTCACCCAGTGTTCCTACCAAGCCGACCTTGCGAATGTTGTAAACGCCACCCTCGGTGACGTTCATGCTGATGTACACATCGCGCTTGTCCGGCGTGATGCTCACCTGCGTGGACTTAACCTCGAATGCCACATGACCGCGGTCCTTGTACCAGGACTCGAGCTTCTCGATATCACCAGAGAACTTCTCTTTCGAATATTTGTCGTCGTTGCGGTAGAACGAAAAAAGACTCGGGTGTTTAAGCTCAAACTCTTCGAGCAGCGCATCGTCCTTGTACTGTTCGTTGCCAACGATATTGATGTGGCGGATTCCTGATCCTTTGCCTTCAACGATGTCGATAGAAATGTTGACCCGGTTACGCGGGAGGTCTTCGACCTTGGTTTTGATTTCCGCTCCGTATCGACCCTGTGACACGTATTGGCGCTTGAGTTCCAACGTGACCCGCTCGAGGGTCGCTTGTTTGAAGATCTCGCCCTCACGCAAGCCCTGCTGTCCAAGACCATCGAGCAACGCTTCCGTTTTAATAGCCTTGTTGCCATCGATCTTGATGCTCTCAATTGCAGGTCGCTCGACGACAGTGACAATAAGCACCGCGCCGTCGCGGGCGATACGTATGTCCTTGAAATAACCTGACCCGAAGAGAAGCCGAACCAGCTGCCGAGTCGACTGGGTATCGAGTGAATCACCCACATTAATAGGCAACAGATTAAAAATGGTACCGGGCGAGACACGCTGCAGCCCTTGGAGGCGGATATCCGAGATGGTGAGGACTTCCGCACTCGCCTGAGGGGCAGAGAACGCAAGCAGCAGCGTCAGCAGACAACACCCGCACCTTACAGCCACGCGCCGTAAGGAGGTCAACTGTTCAACCACCAAAAATCCTTGTGAAGTCGTTGAATAACGCCAGCACCATGAGGCCGCCGACGACGAACATACCGAACTGGAATCCCACGATCTGCACCTTTTCGGGCACCGGTCTCCCGGAAATCCACTCCGCCACTGCATAGATCACATGCCCACCATCCAATACCGGAATCGGCACGAGGTTAAGCACACCGAGACTTACGCTCAGCAGCGCGAGTATACCTGCGAAATAGTGCCAGCCGACACGGGCTGAATCGCCAGCCACTTGAGCGATAGTGATGGGACCACTCAAGTTGGAAACGGAAATCTGCCCGAAGATCATTTTCTTCAGCAGCGTGAGGGTCATGCCAATGGCATCCCCGGTTTCAGTAACCGCCGTTCCGACTGCCTCCACCGCACCATGGGATACCTCATTCAAGGGCGGCCCAATGCCAACGACTGGCCGATTACCTTCTGGCGTCTCGCGCCGTTCAGGCTGAATGAAGAGATCGATTTCGGTACCGTCACGGCGAACCAGAAAATTGAGCTCGCCCGACGATGAAGTCGCAATCGCCTCTTGCAATTCCTTCCAGCTAGCGACCTCTTTTCCATCCACCGATCGCACCCGATCCCACTGTCGCAGGCCACCCCGCGCTGCAGGTGACCCTGGCTCGAGGAACCCGACAATCGCTGGGCGCCCTGGCACGATACCCAGTGACCCGAGCATATCGGGCTCGGCGATGCCTCGATGCCAATCGGTGATGTTCACGAGATGGGTGCGTGACACCAGAGCCCCAGGATCCCGCGTTTCAATCGCGATAGTGCCTGTCTCACCCAGTCGGTTCGCAAGCGCCTGAAGGACGTCATCCCACGCCCGCGTAGGTTTGCCGTCAACGGCTACGATCTCGCGATCCGTTTCGGCACCCGCTTCCGCCAATACGGAACGGTCGTCCAGAGGGCCAAGAACAGGCATCAGCGTAGTGGTTCCGGCGACCGCCAGTATCCAATACACCACCAGCGCCAGAAGAAAGTTGGCGAAAGGTCCGCCCAATGAAATCGCTATACGCCAGGCGGGATGTAGCGCGCCGAAACTCACATCCGTAGGACGTGCTGCTTGCTCGAAGTCGCCGTCTCGCTCATCAAGCATACGCACATAACCACCGAGCGGTAGAACGGATAAGGTCCATTCCGTACCCCGGGTATCGACGTGCCGCCAGAACGCACGTCCAAAACCAATGGAAAATCGCAAAATGCGCACGCCCGACCATCGGGCGATCCAGTAGTGGCCGAGCTCGTGAACAGTCACAAGCAATCCCAACGTGACCAGAAAAGCGATGAGATATTCAAAAAGCTGCATGGCTTCGGTGTTTCGCCTCCACAGGCCGCAAGCGTCCAATTCTCAGGTCCGCTTTTACCAGGCAGTGCGTGAATCCGGACTGAATCGAGATCGAGCGCGAGTTAGTTCGATATCCAATGCACTTTCAATCGGGCGGCATCATACCGGACCCTGGTTGCACCAGGCACCGAAAGAACGATTTGATCGGAAGAAGACTCGCCGCAAATCGCGACGATTCAAGCGTTCGCCATTGCCGCCGACCCCGGAGATCAGGGCGCCTGTGACATCAGCCATAGCGCAAAGAATGGGGAAACCGCGAGCACCGAGTCGATGCGATCAAGCACTCCGCCGTGCCCGGGCAGCAGACTGCCGGAATCCTTGGCCCCGCTCGCACGCTTGAGCAAGCTCTCGAAGAGATCCCCGATGATCGAGACAGCCACCAGGCCAGTGAGGATGAGGATCCAGAAGCCATCTAATACGCCGGCTGCAAAGAGCAATCCGCCACAAACCAGGAGGGCCAGGAGAAGACCACCCAGCGCGCCTTCCCAGGTTTTTCCGGGGCTCACATTGACCGCGAGCTTGTTTCGGCCAAAACCCTTACCCGCAAAATACGCGCCAATATCGGCAGCCCAACAAATCAGCAGCGCGAAGAGCAGCCAGTGCCCACCATTCGGCAGACCATGGATGACTAACAAGGCAACCAACACGCCGGGAAGAATCAGCAAACCGAGCCCAGCTACTACTGCGGGCGAAGCTATCCAATGCCGACTACGCGGCCACGTTAGCACTGCAATCGTTGCAATAATCCAAACCACCACCAGCACCCACAGCAGGACGACGGGTGTCACGAGGAAGAAAAAGCCAAAGGTGAGCCCGACCGCAGCAGCAACGTAAAGCACCCTTTGAAACTGCCCTTCAATTCGCGCCAGGGCAGACCATTCCCAAGCGGCGGCAGCAGTGAACAGGCCGAGTATTACGCCAAGCCACGATGTGTCGAGCAGGTAAATGGCGGCGATGATTGCCGCTGCGAGGATAAGTGCCGTGATGACCCTTGTGCGGAGCATCTCCAGTCGGTCGACTAGGGGCGTCGGCCGAAGCGCCGCTGGCGCTCGGTAAAACTCTCCAGTGCGCGACGCAACTGGATGGCGTCAAAGTCCGGGAAGAAAGTCTCTGTGAAATAGAACTCGGTGTAAGCGAAGTCCCACAAAAGGAAATTGCTGATGCGCTGATCTCCACCCGTACGAACACAGAGATCAGGTGCCGGCACGTTACCAAGGGAGAGGTAGGAGGTGAATTCGTCTTCAGTCAACACTTCCAATGCTGACTGCGGCAACCGGCCATTGGCAACATCGCGGGCAAGCAACTTCGCGGCCTGCAAGATGTCCCAACGACCACCGAAATTCGCCGCGATGTTGAGCTGCATAGCGTCATTGGCGGCCGTTAAATTCTCCGCACGTTCCATGTGGCCCCGTAAATCCGGTCCGAAGCGCGAACGATCACCGATGATATTGAGTCGAACGCCGCGCTGATTTAGCTCCTCGACATCGTTCTCGAGCATGCCGCGCATCAACTCCATCAGCAGATTGACTTCGCGCCGTGGACGCGCCCAATTCTCGGTACTGAAGGCAAAGAGGGTTAAACAGGCAATTCCAGCATCAGCGCAGGCTTCTGCCAGCGGCGCTACGTTTTTGGCGCCCGCCCGATGACCGGCTGTCTTTGGCAAACGACGCGCTTTGGCCCAGCGGTGATTGCCGTCCATGATGATGGCGAGGTGCTTTACGTTGTGGTCGGGCTGCGGAGCTTCGGCCGCCAGATACAGAGTCTTAGGCTGGCTTTCAGACATCAGGGCTTACCGGCAATCCAGTTCGGTTCGACGGGCACTATGGCATGAGCGAGATGGCTTTTCGACTGGCGAACGGCCAAATGTGACCTAATTCATAGGGATGTTTGTAAGCCCTCAAATGGCCATCAGGTCCTGTTCCTTGGTGGCCAGAACTTTATCAACGTCCGCGACAAATTTATCTGTCAGTGCCTGCAAGCCTTCTTCGGCCCTGCGGCCCTCATCTTCGGAAGCTTCTTTTTCCTTGACTACTTCCTTGACGTCAGCCATCGCATCTCGGCGGATGTTGCGCACCGCCACCCTCGCCTGCTCGGCTTCCTGACGTGCCTGTTTAACAAGATCCTTACGGTTTTGCTCGGTCAGTGGCGGTAATGGTAGTCGAATAACGCCGTTGGATACATTGGGCGTGATACCGATGTCGCTCTTGAGGATGGCCTTTTCGATCTGCGGGAGAAGTTTCTTTTCCCAAGGCGAAATCAGCAAGGTACGTGCGTCCTCCACATTGACCGAAGCCAACTGGATGAGCGGCGTATCTACCCCGAAATACTCCACAGTCAGGCCGTCGAGCAGCTTTGGATTGGCCCGACCGGTGCGGATTTTTGCAAACGCCTGGTTCAACGATTCGATGGTCTTGTGCATACGTTCAGCGGCGTCGTCACGAATTTCATTGAGCATGAAGTTTTCCTGTTTCGTTCCCGCGCTGGGGTTCACGCACGATAGTCCCTAATTTTTCACCTGCCGCAATGCGGCGTAGTGCCTCGGGCTCCTACATGTCAAAACAACGATGGGTAAGCCGTGATCCCGGCATAGGCAAATGGCGGTGAGGTCCATCACCCCGAGTTCGTCACGTAGAACTCTCGCGTAATCGAGCTCGGGAAATCGGACGGCCTTAGGGTCCTTCTTCGGGTCCGCAGAATAAATGCCATCAACCTTGGTGGCCTTGAGCACTGCGTCAGCGCCGATTTCAATGGCTCGAAGGCAAGCCGCCGTATCTGTGGTGAAAAGCGGATTCCCCGTACCGCCGGCAAGAATCACCACCTTGCTCGCAGCAAGATCTGCCACCGCCGCATCTCGACTGCAAGCCGGGGCGACTCCGGGAATACCCACCGCGGAATAAATCGCGGTCGTAATGCCGAGCTGCAACAGAATGTCACGGCAGGCGAGACCATTAATGATCGTCGCCAGCATGCCCATTTGATCGGCGGTAATCCGGTCAATACCGTGGGTGGCAAGGGTTGCACCGCGTAAGAGGTTTCCCCCGCCAAGCACGATACCGAGTTGTCCGCCCGACCTGACGAAGGTGGCGGTCTGACCACCGATTTCACGCAGCAATACCGGATCGATCGCGCCCCCGGCCGGACTGCCGAGGGCTTCCCCCGACAGCTTCAGCAGAAGGCGCATGGATCAACCGCCCTGTGAGGATTTGATTTGCGCAGCGACTTCGGCGGCGAAATCAGTCTCTTCTTTCGCGATACCTTCACCCACCTCGAAGCGAACCAACCGACGACATTCAACTCCTGCCTGTTTGCAGAGCTGTCCTACCTTGGTATTGGCGTCTTTAACAAACGGTTGCTCAAGCAAGCTTGATTCTGCGAGGAATTTGCGAATTCTGCCGTCCACCATCTTCGCGACGATGTCTGCCGGCTTGCCACTTTCCGCGGCTTGCACGGTATAGATTTCGCGCTCCTTGGCGACCACGTCGGCAGCGATGTCTTCGCCGCGAACCACCATGGGATTCATCGCGGTGACATGCATGGCGATGTCCCGACCGAGCTCAACATTGGTTTTGCTCAATTCGACGAGCGACGCTTTGCGCTGGTCGCCATGGAGATAGTGAGCAACGTAACCTCCGTCTCTCGCTGCGAACACCACAGCCCGGCGAATGGCGACGTTTTCACCGATTTCCTGTACGAGCGTTTCACGCTCACCGTTGAACTGTGCATTCAGCGCAGCCAGCGGATCGCTCTCGCCAATCTCGAAAGCGGCATTCGCCATCTTTTCGACAAAGGCTTTGAACTTCTCATTCTTGGCGGCGAAATCGGTTTCGATGTTGATTTCAACAAGCGCTGCCCGGCTACCGTCGGCGGCGACTTTAAGTCCAAGCAGGCCGTCTGCGGTCGTTCGACCAGCCTTCTTCGCTGCTTTCAATGAACTCTTCTTGCGCAGCGATTCAATCGCTGCCTCCATGTCGCCATTGCTTTCGGTGAGTGCACCTTTGCACTCGAGCATGCCGAGGCCGGTGCGCTCGCGCAGTTCCTTGATCATGGCGGTCGTGACCGTCATTTACTCCTCCACTGCGGCGGAAACCGCACTCGCTTCAGTGACTTCGACAAATTCACTGGGCTCAACTTCACCCTTCGCGGCACGTTGGCCTTCGGCGATCGCGTCACAAACGGCCGAAACGTAAAGACGCACGGCACGGATGGCGTCATCGTTACCGGGGATGACGTAATCAACACCCTCCGGATCGCTGTTCGTATCAACGATGCCAAATACCGGAATACCCAGCTTGTTCGCTTCGGTGATTGCAATACGTTCGTGATTCACATCGACGACAAACAACGCGTCGGGGAGACCCGCCATGTTCTTGATGCCACCAAGGCTACGCTCGAGCTTTTCCATCAACCGACGGCGCTGCAACGCTTCACGCTTCGTGAAGTGTTCAAAAGTGCCGTCTTCGGCCTGCTTTTCCAGTTCCTGCAATCGCTTGATGCTCTGCCGAATCGTCTTGTAGTTGGTCAGCATGCCGCCGAGCCAACGCTGGTCGACATACGGTGCACCCACACGACTGGCCTGCTCCGAGATAACTTTGGCCGCCGCGCGTTTGGTGCCAACGAGCAGAATCTTGTTGCCACGTCGAGACAGGCGTCGAATTTCGGTGAGCGCAGCATTCAGCGCTGGAACCGTATGTTCGAGGTTGATGATGTGGATCTTGTTGCGCGCCCCAAAAATATAAGGGGCCATCTTGGGGTTCCAAAAGCGGGTCTGATGGCCGAAATGCACGCCAGCAGCCAGCATGTCAGACATGCTAACAGTCATGTTTTTCCTCTCCGGGTTAATCCTCCGCTATCCCCACGACCGAACCTACAGCGATGTTTTCGCATCAGAAGCTCGACGTTCCTGATGGCGAAACCTTCGGCAGGCACCCGCGATCGTGTGACGAATAGCGTGTGATTTTGGTTTCTGTTTAAGGCTCGACTCTTGATCCACCCGGTTGCGTTGCCACCGGGCGGCGCGCTTTATACCATAAGTCCCCCGTCAGCCGGAACCCATCGGTGAATCGTCGATATACTGGCTGACACCACCACGCCGGTCCTCTGTTCCCCTCCCTCGCACGATTAGCTATTACTATTCGTGGGAGCTGGGGCTGGAGGAGATACAACCGGCCCGCGCTGCTTAGTACAGGAAGCCCATGGTCGCCAAAGCAAAAACTGAACTCGACGTCGCCGGGATGCGTGCCGCTGGCAAAGCCGCGGCCAGCGTACTCACGATGATTGGTCCACACGTTCAACCGGGTATCACAACTGAGCGGCTCAACGAGATATGCCACAACTACATCATCAATGAACTCGCCTGTATTCCTGCCCCTTTGGGATACACCAGCAGTCCGCACACACCACCCTTTCCAAAGTCCATATGCACTTCCGTCAATCACGTGATCTGCCATGGCATTCCGACAGACCGGAAGTCACTTAAGTCCGGCGACATCATCAATATTGATGTCACTGTCATTAAGGATGGTTACCACGGCGACACCAGCAAGATGTTCATGGTCGGCGAGCCTTCAATCCTGGCCAGTCGTCTGGTCAAGGTGACGCAGGAGTGCCTCTACAAAGGCATAGAAGTGGTGCGGCCAGGCGCCTTTCTAGGGGACATCGGCAACGCCATCGAAATCCATGCGACACGCAATCGTTTTTCTGTGGTTCATGAATTTTGTGGCCATGGAATTGGCCGAGTTTTCCACGATGCTCCGCAGGTACTGCACTATGGTCGCGCCGGTACCGGGATCGTTCTCGAAGAAGGGATGACCTTCACGATTGAGCCGATGATCAACGCGGGAACGCGTCATTTGAAGGTGCTTCCCGATGGCTGGACCGTGGTCACGAAAGACCACAAGCTGTCCGCTCAATGGGAACATACGCTGCTGGTCACCGGCTGCGGTTTCGAGGTTTTGACGCAGCGCGACGAAGAATCCTTTGGTTGAGCTAAGTGCCGCCCCGCGATTGACCGTTGCCGATGCACGGCAACGCATCGCGGCCCACACCGCCCAACTTGAAGAGCGTTATTGGCAGCGTGCCGATGTCGTTGATCTCATAGCCTCCCGCACTGCTCTTTTCGACGATCTTTTGCGGGAATACTTCACTTTTTATTTTTCTTCGGGTGAGTCACCGGTATGCCTTCTGGCGGTCGGCGGTTTTGGCCGAGCCGAACTCTTTCCCGGTTCCGACATCGATATCTGCCTGCTCGTCCGCGACGCAGAGCCGCTTAAAGAAGCGATTGAACACTTCATCCGGGACCTTTTTGATCTGCAGGTCGAGATTGGCTACAGCGTTCGCACTCCCGAGGAGTGTGTTATTCAGGCGAAGGCCGATATCACCATCGCGACCGCACTATTCGAGCGCAGAATTCTTGCGGGCGATGAAGCGCTCGCCGAAGAACTTGTCAGTCGGCTCGGCCCCGGTGTGCTGTGGCCGGGAGATGAGTTCTTTCGTGCCAAACGCGACGAACAAGTCAAGCGCCATGAACGATTCGATAACGTCGACTATGGCCTTGAACCCAACATCAAATCATCGCCAGGAGGACTTCGCGACTACCACACGGCCATCTGGGTATGTCAGCGTCAATTCGGGACGTCATCACCCGCCGCACTGGTTGATCTCGGTGTTCTAACGCCGGAAGAAAGGGACTGGCTAGTCGAAGGTCGCCGTTTCCTTTGGTGGGTGCGATTCGGCTTGCATCTTCTGGCAAAACGCAAAGAAGACCGATTGCAGTTCCAACTACAGCGGGAACTTGCTACACGCCTTGGATTTGCGGATACGCAGGCACAACTCGGTGTCGAGCGATTCATGCACCTGTACTACAAACACGTGCTTGCACTGCGGGAGGTTAACGACATTCTTCTGCAGGACTTCGAGGAGCGCATCCTCTCCGGCAGCGAGAGCCACGAAACGACTCCTGTGAATGCGCGATTCCAGCTGCGCAATACCTGGATCGAGACTGTCGACGACCAAGTGTTCAGCGATTCACCTGCCGCGATGATGGAACTCTTCGTTCTCATGGCCCACCGCCGCGATATATCCGGCGTACGTGCCTCAACCATTCGCCAGCTTCGAGAAAACCTGCACAGAGTCGATGAAGCGTTTCGAAACTTGCGGGAAGTTACGGGTCTGTTCATGAACCTGTTGAGGGCGCCCCATACGCTCGTGACTCAACTCACACGCATGCGCCGTTACGGTTTGCTCGGCAGGTACATTCCGGAGTTTGGCCGCGTGATCGGCCAGATGCAGCACGACCTTTTCCACATCTACACCGTCGATGCGCACACGATGATGGTGATCCGCAACATGCGTCGGTTCTTCTATCGCTCAGCGGATAAGGATTTTCCAGTAGCCGCGCACTGTGTCAGGCAGATTCCAAAGATCGAGCTGCTCTACATCTCTGGTCTCTATCATGACATCGCCAAGGGTCGTGGCGGGGACCACTCCGAACTCGGTGCAACCGACGTCAGGCAGTTTTGCCTACGTCATGAGATTACGGCGGCCGATACCGATCTTGTGTGTTGGCTTGTTGAGAAGCACCTCTATATGTCCAGCGTTGCTCAACGACAGGATATCTATGACCCCGATGTCGTACATGCCTTTGCCACCGAAGTGAAATCCGAGCGTCGCCTCGACTATCTGTATGCGCTCACCGTCGCGGACATCAACGCGACCAATCCCAACCTTTGGAACAGCTATCGCGCCACACTGCTCCGGCACCTCTACGGCGCGACGCGACGCGCTTTGCGGCGTGGGCTGGAATCACCCTTGGACCGCGCTGCAACACTGGTAGCCAGTCGTGAAAGCGCGCTCGTTCGACTGCACGCTGCACAACCTGATTTGGATCGAGCGCATGTACTCGCATTCTGGAATATCCCCAGCGAAGAGTTCTTCCTCCGGCACAGCACCCGTCAGATCGCTCAGGTCACGCTCAAGTGTCTCGACCACGACCCGATAACCGCACCACTGGTGTTGCTGGATAACACCAGCGCTAGAGTTGATGACGATGCCGTGACTGAACTGCACCTCTACGTTGTCGATCAACCCGGTCTCTTTGGTCGGATCACCGCCGCGTTCGACCAGATGCACCTTTCTGTGTACGAAGCGAGCATCAATACTGCGGAAAATGGGCTTTGTTTTAACAGCTTCGTCGTTCTGTCAGACCGAAATGAAGCAATACCGGTGCGCGAACACAGTCGACTGGCACAAAGAATTGCGACGTTATTATCGGTAACCGGTTCAAAAGACCTGCCCCTCAAGCGGGTACCACGCCAACTCAAACAACTACAGCGTCGCAGTGAATGCACAATCACGACGGCGCTCGGGAACAACTATTCGACGCTAATGGTGAATGCGCTGGATCGACCTGGACTGCTGGCAGAAATCGGCGCGCTTTTTCAATCGTTCCACGTCACCGTCCTGCGTGCCCGCATCGCGACCCTCGGCGAACGCGCCGAAGATTTGTTCGATATCCAGACCGCCGACGGCAAAGCCTACGATCCAGCGTCAGCCTATGAACTCAGTCAGGCGTTGCGCCAAGCATTGGACTGGCACATGCAAAAAGCGCTTTGAGTCACGGGCTTCTGCGGTCTACTGTCCTCGACAATCTGAACCCTGACATCACAACTCTCGCTTCCACAACCAAGCACCCAGGACCCACCGCCATGAACCCGAGACTCGATTCGCTTCAGCCCTATCCGTTTGAACGGCTGAATGCGCTCAAAGCCGGTGTAACACCACAGACCAATCTCGCCCATGTCGCTTTGTCCATCGGTGAGCCTAAGCATCTTCCCCCGGACTTCGTCCTACAGCGATTGGCCGCCGTGGATCTCCTGCGCCGCGATCTCTCGACCTATCCCGCCACGCGCGGCTCTCTGGACCTACGGGTCGCCATCGCCGATTGGATCAAGCGAAGGTTTCAAGCGTCCGTCAACCCAGAGGCCGAGGTGCTGCCCGTGGCAGGCACCCGCGAAGCACTGTTTTCTTTTGGGCTCGCGGTGTTGTCCGGCACACCAGGATCCATCGCCATCTTGCCAAACCCCTTCTACCAGATTTACGAAGGGGCGATTCTGCTCGGGGGTGCACAACCGTATTTTCTTCCGGCAACGGTAGAGCGAAACTATCTGCCGGACTTTCGCGCCATACCTGAGGCCGTTTGGAAAGCCACTGAGCTTATTTTCGTTTGTTCACCTGCCAATCCGAACGGGACCGTACTTCCGGAAGCAGAACTCCGCTGGCTGATCGAGCAAGCACATCGCTACGACTTCGTGATTGCCGCAGATGAGTGTTATTCGGAGATCTATCTCAACGAAGCCGCTCCCCCGACCGGGCTACTTGAAGCCAGCGCAAGGATGGGAAACGAAGGCCACCGGCACTGCGTGGTTTTTCATTCCTTGTCCAAGCGATCAAATCTTCCTGGCCTACGTTCGGGATTCGTCGCAGGTGATGCAAATATCCTGGAGCACTACTTCCTCTATCGAACCTATGAAGGTTGTGCACTGCCTGCCCACGTGCAAGCTGCGAGTGAACTGGCTTGGAGAGATGAGGCACACGTCATTGCCAATCGAATCGCCTATCGGCAGAAGTTTGCAGCGGTGCGCGACATCGCCCCGGACGTGGCGCCTTCATTCGAACCTGAGGGAGGATTCTACTGGTGGGTGAAAACACCCATTTCAGACACAACGTTTGCTCGGCAACTGTTCGAACAAGAAAACGTCACGGTGTTGCCAGGCTCTTATCTGGGTCGCAAGGGCAGGGACGGTACCAACCCCGGCGACAACCATGTTCGAATCGCCTGGGTGGCTGAACTCAATGAGTGCCGCGGAGCCGCCGAACGCCTGCAACGCTTCATGACAAGCTTGTAAACACAACACTGATACACCTGGGTGATCAACTTGCGGTCTCTGGCTCGCCAAGCCTCGGGGTGTTAGCTTACGGACCCATCAGCGGATGAGGATGAATCTTCCATGACCACTTGTTTTGCATGGGGCATTGGCGTTGCCAACTACAGCCGTTCAGGAACCATGTTGGACGTCTTTTTTCCGAAGCCACTTTTGCGCCCAGCGAGCACCCTTACCAACACGCTCCGAGCGAAAGTCGGCTCAGGCGTCCATGACGTGGATGCTAAAACCGTTGCGGGTCTCCTTCCCAACCTGCCGCAAGAACTTGCAACAGCCCTTACGCCGCTGACTGAGGCCCGCGGCAAGCTGGTATCCGTACTGTTGGATGAAGACCGTGCGATAGCCCATACCGCCGAGGCGTACCTCAAGCTGCACCTCTTGTCGCATCGGTTGGTCGAACCCAATCAGCAAGACCTCGGTGGGATCTTTGCGCATCTGCCGACAGTCGCGTGGACTAACCAGGGTCCCATCCTCGCCGAGGAGCTCACGGCCAAAATTCTGGAATCACGTCTTCGTGGTGAACACCTCGAAGTCCAGAGCGTCGACAAGTTTCCGCGCATGGTGAACTACACGATTCCTGCCGGCGTGCGTATCGCCGACGCCAGTCGTGTGCGGCTCGGCGCCTACCTTGGCGATGGGACTACGGTGATGCACGAGGGTCAGGTCAACTTCAACTCCGGCACGCGCGGTCCGAACATGGTTGAGGGGCGTATTTCTCAAGGCGTGATCATGGATTCGGGTACCGACCTCGGTGGTGGCGCGAGCACCATGGGCACGTTGTCCGGAGGCGGCACAATCCGTGTATCACTCGGCAAGAACTGTCTGGTAGGCGCCAATGCCGGCACCGGAATTCCACTCGGTGATCGTTGCACCATCGAAGCAGGTCTTTATATCACCGCCTCGACACCGGTGACGGTAATCGATGAACACGGCGAAATCATCAAGCGGGTGAAAGCACGAGAGCTTGCGGGCGGTTCCGATATGTTGTTTGTGCGCAATGGCATGAATGGCCAAGTGCAGTGCCGAACAAATCAGAAGGCAATTGCCCTTAACGAGGCGCTGCACGCCAACAACTGAGTTCTACGACATGAATAGACTTTCCGCCGAAGCCACAGGCAGGCTCACCGAGAAGGTGCTCGCCCTCACCCAGGCGCTCATCGAGCGCCCCTCAGTGACGCCGGACGATGCCGGGTGCCTTGATCTCATTGGAGAGCGCCTCGCCCGATTGGGCTTCACACTCGAGCGCATCGACGTCGGTGGCACCTCCAACTTGTGGGCGACACTCGGTCAGGGCGCACCGCTCTTCGCTTTTGCGGGCCACACCGACGTCGTCCCCACGGGACCACTCGAGGAATGGCGAACTCCGCCTTTCACGCCAACGATCCAGAATGGTGTCCTGTATGGTCGTGGCGCGGCTGATATGAAGTCGAGTCTTGCAGCGATGGTCGTCGCGACAGAAGAGCTCATCTCGCAGTGGCAAGGTAAAACCCGAGGCACACTGGCGTGGTTGCTCACCAGCGATGAAGAAGGTCCCGGAACACACGGCACGAAGATGGTCATGGATATCCTGACGAAACGAGGTATCCACATCGACCAGTGCATCGTCGGCGAGCCCTCCTCTTCCGAGCGAACCGGTGATGTGATTCGCACCGGGCGGCGAGGCTCGCTCAACCTGGCCATGACCATTCGGGGCATTCAGGGACACGTGGCCTATCCTGAGCAAGTCAACAATCCCATCCATCGCCTTGCACCGGCGCTCGCTGAGTGGTGCGCTGTTCGCTGGGATGAAGGTTCTGCAGATTTCCCGCCAACCAGCATGCAAGTTACACATGTTAGCGCCGGGGCAGGAGCAGTGAACGTCGTACCCGGAGAGCTCAAACTCCTGGCGAATTTCCGCTATTCCACCGCGCTCACTCCGGCAGAGATCGAAGCGCAGACCGAGCAGATCTTTACGCGGCATGGGATTGATTTCAGCACCGACTGGAGTCTATCCGGCAGTCCGTTTCTGACTCCTCGTGGCAACTACACGGCGCTGATCAACGATTGCATCCATCACGTTTGTGGCTACCCAACCCATTTCTCGACTTCAGGTGGAACCTCCGACGGGCGATTCATCGCGCCGACTGGAACTGCGCTGGTGGAACTTGGGCCGGTGAACTCGACGATTCACAAGGTCAACGAGTGTGTGGCGGTGTCGGAACTCGCCCCATTGGCGCAGATTTACTACCAGGTTCTTGCGCGCGTCCTTCTCGAACAGGAGACGGGAGCGCTGAGCTGATGTTCCGATACATAGGTGCCACGGCGTTGTTTGTGGCGCTGATTTGTCTCGTTTTTGCTCCCGCTGGACTGCTGCGACACTTCGTCAGCGATGTACCGGGTCTCCACGTCGTCTCGCCAAAAGGAACTTTATGGTCCGGTGCCGGCGGAATCATCGTTCAGGGTGAACAGATCGGGTCGGCCGAGTGGTCGCTTCAACCCCTGAGCCTCTTTGCTTTCGAACTTGCCTGGGAAGTGCGATTCAGTGGTCGCGATGCGACCCTCCACGGCGACGTCCGCATTTCACCTGGAACGCTGCGTGGCAAGGCATCCGGCGTGATCGGCGTCGATGCCATCAACTACACCCTTGCACCCTGGGACACCCGCATCGAATCGCCTGTCTCTGTCGAGCATCTTGAAGCCACATTTGAAGACCAGTCGTTGACGATGCTCGATGGCCAGTTAACCTGGCCCGGCGGGGCAACTAGCTGGCTCATGGATGGCGGAACCAGTAACGCCACACTTCCGCCCATGACAGCCGTCTTATCCAGCCAGGACGCTACCCTGAGCGGACTTATGGTACCGGTTGATGGCCAGATTCCAGTCGTCCAGGTAACGCTGGCTCCCGACGGGGCACTTACGGTAAAGATCAGCAAGTTACTCACCCGGCTCGTCGGGCGTCCTTGGCCAGGCAGCGATCCGGATCACGCAATCGTCGTAGAGATGGTCGACGATGTCTTCTAGAACCCCGGTCGGTCAACGCTGGAGTACCAGATGTTCCAGGTAAGTAGTCTTGGTAGCGTGAGTCTCCGAATCGCCACTATCCTAATTTGGCTCTTGGTACTCGGCATCGCCGTCAGCGTCAGCCAGACCGTGCTTTTTTTCCTGGGCGATGCGACCAACCCGTCCGGCGGGAGCGCAAGCACAGCAGCGCCCAACAAGGTAGGCGACCCAACCCATCAAGCCGTAGACATTCAGGCCGTCGTGCAACGCCACCTTTTTGGCGAAATGGGCGCTGCATCAGCAACTAGCGTGCAGGCCACCACCGTCGAAACTCGCCTTCCGCTGGAGCTCCAGGCGGTGTTTGTCGCCACCGAAACCAACAAGGACTCACGCGCAATCGTCGCCGAAAAGGGGTCGATGGGTCGGCTGTACCGATTGGGAACCGAGCTCCCCGGCGAGGCGACTCTGGAAGAAGTCCATGGCAATCACATCATTATTGCCCGCGGCGGCTCGCGGGAGCGGTTGAACTTCCCGCGCCTCGACGCCAGCCTGGCATCACCTATGAACGCGATGCCCGAGGCAACGTACTACGACACACCTGTGGACTATCCGCCTCCCGAAGTGATGTCAGAAGAAATTCCGCAGTACGACCAACCGATCCCACCAGAGCCTGTCCCGGTGGTGCCAGAACCTGCACCGGCAGAAACTCTCGAAGATTATCAAGCCCGCCTATCGGCAGATCCACAGGGTGCGCTCGACGATCTCGGCGTGAGCGCCGTAGCCACAGATAGCGCCCAGGGTTATCGCGTTGGCGACCTTGCCCAGTCCCCCCGCCTCCGGCAGGCTGGCCTGCAGCCGGGGGATGTCATCGTATCCGTCAACGGCAAACCGGTCGGCAACGTGGAGTCAGACCGGATGGAACTGGCAGGGGTTCTGGCGCAAGGCAGTGCGCGCATCGAAATCCAGCGCGGTTCGCGGCGATTTTTCGTCAACACGTCACTAGAACAATAATGAAAACCAAAAACGGGTTGATGAAAGGCGAGTTGATCAAACGACTGGCGTCCTGGCTGTTTCTACTAAGCCTAAGCACAGCAATTCCTGCCCATGCGCAGGAGTGGCGTCTCAACGTCAAAAACGCGGAAATTAACGAATTCGTCGAACAAGTCGCCGAAATCACTGGCAAGACCTTCGTCGTTGATCCGCGCTTGAAAGGCAACGTCACCGTCATCTCCAACGAACCGATGCATGCAGATGCGGTGTACTCGCTCTTCCTGCAAGTGTTGCGCTCTCACGGGTTTACTGCCTCGCCCTCCGGCGGCAACGTCATCCGCATTCAACAGACTGCACTTGGTAAACAGTCTCCCGGCGCTGAAGACATGGAAGGTGTGATCGCCAAGGGGGAACTCATCACCAAGGTCATCGCAGCACAGAATGTTGCCTCGTCCGAGCTGGTGAAAATTCTGCGGCCATTGGTTCCGCAGTACGGTCATATCGCGCCGATCGATCAGCCTAATGTCGTCATCATCACTGACCATGTCGACAACATCGACCGCCTCGCGAAGTTGATCCGTCAGATCGACGTATCCAACGATGAGATCGTACAGGTCATCAATATCAAAGATGGCTGGGTTGGCACGATCGTCGCCCTGCTCGAGAAACTCGCGCCTGAACAGATCGGCCGCAACTCAAAAGGTCCACAACGTGTCCAGATCATTGCGAACGAGGGAAACAACTCGCTGATCTTGCGCGGCAAACCGCGCCCAATCGCTGAGGTCTTGAAACTCGTTGATCAACTCGATAAGCCGTCGACAACTGCTGGCTCCACCCAAGTGGTTCGCCTCAAACATGCGGACTCGAAGAACGTTGGCGAAACGCTCAAAGCGCTCGTTGAAGGCAGCGCCAAAAAGACCGAAGAAGGTGCACTGCCACCCGCAATTCATGCTGACGAGAGTTTGAACGCGATTGTGATTCGCGCCGAGCCCGGCACGATGAACGAAATCCTTGAGATACTGTCCAAGCTCGACGTGCAGCGTGCACAGGTCTTGATCGAAGCGGCGATCGTCGAATACAACGGCACCGACAACACCAAACTCGGCGTCGAGATCGGCGCAGCCGATGGTAGTGGTGAGTCGATCCCCTTCGTCAGCACTGCGCTGGACGGAACCTTGCGCCAACTGCTCGGGGCCATCATTCCTACCGACTCTACCAACACCATCGATTCTGAGGACATCAATATTCTGCGAGGCGTTGCGGCGGCGACCCAACCCACCCTCGCGGTAGCCAAGATTGATGGCAACGCCATTTCGTTTGGTGCGGTGGTCAGCGCACTGGCATCGAACTCGGATGCCAATCTTCTGTCTACACCCTCGCTCATGACCCTCGACAACGAAGAAGCTAAGATCGTCGTCGGTAATGAAGTACCGTTCCGTACCGGTAGTTTCGCCACTACCGGAGATGGCGCGAACAACCCCTTTACCACCGTGACACGTGAAGACGTCGGTCTGCAGCTGACGATTACGCCACACGTCTACGACAACCAGTCCATTCGCCTGGAGATCGCAACGGAAATCACCAACGTGATCGACTCCCCGATCGGTGACAGCGGCTTTGCTGACGTGGTCACGTCCAAGCGGGAAATCGAAACCACGATACTTGCCGACAGCAATCAAACCGTCGTCCTCGGAGGCCTTATGCAGGACAACGCGACCGATACACGAAAGAAGGTACCGCTACTCGGCGATATTCCAGGACTTGGTGTCCTCTTCCGCTCCAAAGACATCAAGCGAACCAAGACCAATCTTCTGGTCTTCTTGCGGCCTTTGGTCATCACCTCGGCGACGGATGCTCAGGCGGTGACGGAGCGTAAGTACAAGGGCATCTGGGAAGTAGAAATCAACAGCACGCCCCAAGATGGCATCGACTGCCTCCTGGAAGGACACCAACCCGACGATATACGCAAGTAACGGGGTTGACCCGTGCAACTTCTCCGCTTCACCATTAGCCTTGAGATTGCTCTCGGAACACTAACGGTCGCAATCAGCGGTACGCCGGTGCCGGGCGGTCATTGATCATGCGGACCACCGATCCGCGGTACCGGTTGATCCGTAGATTGCTGGAACGGTTCGTTGAACCTCAGGTCACGGGATTTGAAAATCTTCCATCCAACTGCAACCCCGTTTATGTCCTGCTGAACCGCTCCATCACCGATATCGCGTTGTTGGAGCTGGTTTGTCGCGAGCAGGGACTGCCAGCTCCTGATGATCCGTTTTTGATCGGCGCCGCCACAGAACGAAGACGTTTTCTCTTTCTGCACCGGCCAGCAGGTTTCCTGCAACGTAACACCATGTTGTCTTATTCCAAGCTGATGCAGCGGCTGCTCAGCTCGCCAGCGGCTCTGTCGAGTGATGTTTTGCTCGTGCCGGTCAACGTTCTCTGGAGCCGAGCGCCGATGCGCGAACATTCTTGGTGGCGGCTCTTGGTATCCGAAGCCTGGGCAGTCACCGGACGCGTCAAGCGCATGTTGAACCTCTTCATGAACCGACGCGGAATCGTCGTGCAGTTTGGAACACCACTGCCATTACAGCAGGCTGCGGATGCTTCCCTACCAGAGGAAGTTCGTTTGCGCCGAATGGCGCGGTTAATGCGAGTGCGCCTGCGCAACCAACGTCGAACAGTACTGGGTCCGGATCTTTCCCACCGCCGCACATTGGTTCACCAGATCGCGACCTCGCGTGCGGTAAACGCCGCGATCGAACACCAATCACAAGGTGATACACGCAAACGGTCTGAGCAGGAAAAGCGCGCCTTGAAGATGGCGCACACCGTTGCCTCTGACATGTCTTGGCCAACCATCAGGGTGCTCGCCAAGTTGCTCGACTGGTTCTGGACGCGGATCTACGATGGCGTCGATCTGCAGGGTCTCGATCGAGCGTTACAAGTCGCAGAGGACCATACCTTGGTCTATGTGCCTTCACATCGCAGCCATCTGGATTATCTGCTGCTTTCCTGGCTGCTCTATCAGCGTGGGTTGATGCTTCCCCACATCGCAGCAGGTGACAATCTGGATATTCCCATCCTCGGCCCGATCTTGCGGCGCGGCGGGGCCTTTTTTCTCCGTCGCAAATTCGGCGACGACGAGACTTATCGAACCGTATTCGAAGAGTATCTCTACCAGGTGTTCCGTCGCGGCTACAGCGTTGAGTACTTCCCCGAGGGAGGTAGAAGCCGTACGGGGCGCCTGCTCCCCGCGCGCACGGGGCTCTTGCGTATGACAATCGCGGCTAACCGCCGCGGCCTACCCAAACCGATCGCCTTTGTCCCGGTTTATATCGGTTACGAAAAGCTCGTGGAAGCCGCCACCTATCTCGACGAGCTTCGAGGTGGCACAAAACAACGTGAGTCGATGCTTGATGTGTTTCGCAGCCTGCGGCTCATCAAACAACGTTTTGGCACAGTTCGCGTCATCCTTGGAAACCCGCTCGCGCTCGAAGACTGGCTTGGCCAGCAAGATACGACTGCGGAAGCTCCTCTCGCTCAGCGTCTGGGCGGTGAACTCCTACAGCGCATTAATCGGCACGCGCACGTCAACGCAGTGAATCTGGTGGCGTTAGTCGTATTGGCTACACCACGCCTCGCCGTTGAAGAGAAAGTTCTGAACGAACAGGCGCGAATCTGCGTGGATCTCCTCAAGTTCTCCGGCTACGAGACGATTGAGTGGAACAACGAAACCTCCGTGCAAGCAGTCGTCCGCCTCAAACTGATTCAGATTGAGTTTCATCGGCATGACCGCATCGTTGCAACTGAAGCAGTCTCCGCGATTCTGCTCACCTGGTATCGCAACAACGTCGCTCACACCTTGGCACTGCCTTCGCTAATCGCATGCCTTCTGGTGCACCGACGCCGCCCCATCAACGCTGATTCCTTGCAGCAGATCACTGATACGATTTTCCCCTACCTCGCGCTCGAGCTGAGTTTGCCGCCGGACCCGATCCCCATCGGTGCCATGGTTGAACGCATGGTTTCACTCGGTCTGATTGTGCAAGGGGATTCAAGGTCGCTCGAGCCTCCCGGCGCTGAATCGAGTGAACATCAGCACTTACACCTGCTCGCACAAGTCGTGATGCCATCGCTTGAGCGTCTCTTTATCGTTATTGGACTTTTGACTGGGACCGAACACGGCATCACCCGCAAATCACTGCAGGATCAAAGTCATCAAGTGGCTCGCAGGTTATCGCGGCTCTACGGCCTGAACGCACCGGAGTTTTTCGACGCCACGCTTTTCAACCAATTCGTGGATCAGATGCTCAGGCGCAGGGCCATCACAGAGAACGATTCCGGTTTCCTCGTCCCCTCAGAGTTGGCTCGTCAGGTGGCACGTACCGCGGGTTCAGTGATCAACCGGGATTTTTTGCGCGCTGTACAACGCGGCTGATCAGCTCAAACCTCTTGTCTGAGTTGGCCAGGCTGCGTTGGCACGTACACATCGAATCGAACCGTGGTCCCACCGACTTGCCATGCCGGTTTACCGTGCACAGTCTCCGTGCGACGACGTTTCACTACGACACGTGAACGCACGTGCTGCAGCGCGTGTTCGACCCACTCCGCGAGGGTCCGCAAATCGGGAGTCGCCAATTGCTGGAGAATTTGCATCGGTCGTTTGGCAAGTCCCTTGCGCCCTCGCTCGGGGAACATCGGATCGAGCACGATGACATCCCATAATCCGCTGGCGATCACACCCCAGGCATCCGCGCACTGAATCGACGTTGGCTGCAGCGCCGACGCCATAGCTCGCTCCACGAGCAGCGCATGTACGATCGGCGAGGCTTCCACCAGGTTGACCCGTGCTCCGATGGCCACCAACTCCAGTCCATCTCCACCCCACCCGGCCATGGCGTCCAGCACTTCAATCTGAGTATCCGAGTGGACTCCGACCGCACGCGCCAACAACGAGTCACGCCGCACTTTACGGGCTTCAACAGGCTCCGGTCGCCACGGAGATGATCCGTCAGGAATGTGCACCATCAGCGACGACCCTTCCACCGAGAGGCAAGGTGTGTCCGAATTCGACGGAGGTTTCGTATCAACCACTTCAAATCCGGGATGACGCATGTAGACGTCGGAATTCCGGGCGCTGCCACAATAGATCGGCGGCTTCACTCGGTCTTTGCCACTGCAGGCTGCCACGGATGATCTCCGTCGATGTACACCGGCAGCGCACCTTCTGCATCCGTCCATGCTGCTTGACCCCAATGGGTAATTGCGTAGTCCAGAAGCGTAGCGGCGGGCTGTGCATCGGCAGGAACAAGCGCCAACGCCTCAGGCACCCACGATGGCGGATCACCCACCAATACATCATACATACTCAGCCATTCCGGTGGCTGCGCAACAAGCTGGTCCACATGAACCGGACTCGCCTCATCTTTAGCCGTCACCCAGCCAGACAGATACCAAAGTGTTCCGCGTGAGCAAATGGCAGTGACGCACCGAGGTATTCCTTGTTTCGCCGCGTGCAACGCCAGCGCATGCGATGACGTTACGCCAAGCACCCGCGCACCGCTGCCGTAAGCCAGTGCCTGCGCCACGGCGACCGCAAGGCGGACACCGGTAAAGGAGCCCGGTCCTTTGATGAAAACGATTCCATCAAGCTGCCGGGGTAGAATGCCTGCTCTAAGGCAAAGGCCATCGATAGCACCCAGCACATGGAGGTTGTGTTGCCGATCGACTCGCCTCGAATCGACAAAACGCTCCCCGTCCCGGGCTAAAGCCACCGAACACAGTGGACCTGACGTATCCAGGGAAAGAATGACCGGCATGCGCGGGACTACTCGTTGAGAGGACATAGATTGAAGAACCGAGATAGTAACGAGGCCCTGGACCTTAACGAAGCCCTGGAACGAATTACGGCGATGATTTCGCCTCCGTTCGATGCCGAGACTGTGCCATTGCAAAGCGCCCTGGGACGGGTGAGCCCGCACGACATCAAAGCGCGCTTCGCTTCTCCACCCTTCGCAAGTTCAGCGATGGATGGTTACGCCATCGCCGATTCAAGCGACAAAGATGTTGTTGGACGGAGGTTTCGTGTCGTGGGTGAAAGTGCCGCGGGCAAGCCCTTTGAGAGGAACTTCGATCCGGAAGACTGCATTCGGATTTTCACTGGCGCTGCAGTTCCACCAACGGCCCGGCGCGTGATCCTCCAGGAGGATTGCCTTCGTGAAGGAGCTTTCATCCTCATCAACGGTGATCCCGAGGCACGCTCCAATATTCGTCCAACTGGTCACGATATCAATGCCGGTGAGCGCCTCGTCAGTCGTGGACGGTTGATCACGCCGGTGGATCTGGGACGACTCGCGACGGACGGTCGTGCATCGGTTGAAGTCAGTCGACGACTGCGTGTCGGCGTGTTTTCTACAGGTGATGAACTGATCGATCCTGCAAACGACGGGCCACTTCCGTTTGGCTGTATCTATGAATCCAACCGACAAACGTTGTTGGGTTTGCTCGGTGGCCTGCCCGTCGAACGCACTGATCTCGGCAACCTTCCCGATACCGCTGACGCGACTCGTCAGGCACTCCACAACGCCTCGCGCGACCAGGATTTCATTATCACCTCAGGCGGGGTTTCCGTCGGAGATCATGATCATGTTAAGGCGGCCGTCGAATCGCTCGGTTCGCTGCACTTCTGGAAACTCAATCTAAAGCCGGGAAAACCTCTGGCTTTTGGTCAAATCGGCAAAGCTTGGTTTTGTGGACTGCCAGGAAATCCCGTCTCAGCGATCGTCACCTGGCTGCTGGTTGCACGCCCCGCAGTGTTGGCAGCCTGCGGCGTCGGCGTAGTACCGCCTTTGAAGATACCGGCTCTGCTCTCTACCACGGTAGCCCACAAACCCGGCCGAACCGAATATCAGAGAGGACAACTCACATGGAATGGTGAAGGCGACTCGCCCCACGTTGCCATTCACGGCGATCAGAGTTCGAATCGGCTGTCGACGTTTCAAGACACCAACTGTCTGATAGAAATTCCGAAAAACTCAGGTGATCTAGTCGCCGGGACGAAGGTGGCCGTATTGCCTTTTGCAGCGTTCTAGTGGCTGACAACAGCCACTAACGCTAGCCACAGAATTTACTCGTCAGATCTGTGTCTTCAGGATGGGTCTAGAGGATAGGGTCTTCAGGATAGGGTCCTCAGGATAGGGCCTTCAGAACCGCACCACGTATCTCCTCAACACTGCCGACACCGGGGATGCTGTGGTACTGCAGTCCACCAGCGCGAATCCTTGCCTTGTAGAAATCAACGAGCGGTCGCGTTTGTGCGTTGTACACCGAGATGCGTTCACGCACCGTGGCTTCTTTGTCATCGTCACGCTGAACAAGGGGCTCACCGGTGACGTCGTCACGGTCAGTTACCTTGGGTGGACTGAATCGGATGTGGTAGACCCGTCCTGATCCCGGATGTACTCGTCGACCGGTGATGCGAGCGATCAACTCTTCATCCGGTACAGCGATTTCAACCACAGCATCGATGGCAACACCGGCCTGTTCCATCGCTTCTGCTTGCGGGATCGTTCGGGGAAAGCCGTCGAACAAAAATCCACCGACACAATCAGGCGCGGTAATTCGTTCTTTCACCAATCCGATAATGATGTCATCGGAAACCAACCCACCTGAATCCATCACCACTTTGGCACGACGGCCGAGTTCAGTACCGGCTTTGACCGCGGCACGCAGCATGTCGCCAGTGGAAATCTGCGGGATTTTCCAGTGATCCTTGATGAACTGCGCCTGGGTACCCTTGCCTGCGCCCGGTGGGCCGAGGAGGATCAGTCTCATGATGAACTCCATTGAAATTGTCTTGAAAACAAAAGGTGTTTGCCCGTCTGCAGATGCCTTTCAAGCTTAGGGAATCTCTGATTAATGTCTATTTCCGCCATAACTTCGTTGGTCGTCACTCCAAAGAGGTATGGGTTCTGACGAAAATATGCAATTAATCAGGGCGGAATCCTTGGGATTCCTCGCATTTTCCCTGCGTTTACACGGGCTTTGCACGTGAATGCACCTGCGAGGCACGCGCCACGCGCATGGAAAGTAGTGGTGCTTCCATAGACCACACAGGAAGGTCTGACTAATTAGACCTTCCTTAGTCAAAGATCGACCGCAAGCCCGTGAACCTCGATGACCCCCACGAGTGGACGGAGATTTTCGATGAGCCGATAAACCTCCAGCAAATCGTCGCTCTCAAAGTCCAGCATAATTTCCGCTCCGTCGGGAGGAACCACCCGTGCCATCGAACCTAACAGCGAGATACCGTGGGCATCCACCACACGGGTCACATCCAGCAACAAGCCGTGCCGATTTCGAGCCTGTACCCTGAGGCGCTGCATGGTAGCCGAACGCGATGGCCGTCTCGAATCAATAGGCAGTGTCTCCAGCTCTCGTATCCAATGAGAGATCAACGGCCGCACGGAACGTTCGCCCGCGCCGAGAGCCTCAAGCAGTTGGTTCGCATTCGCCTCACCCAGCACGCCCGCCAGTCCTGGGAGCGCTTGCGGTGTTGGCATGGGAATACACAATCGTTCGCAGGCGCGGCTGACTGCAGCGAGTCCGGCTTCGCGATTGGCGGCAGGACCACGCGCCTTCAACCATTCGTGAATCTTGGCTCTTGCCCGGTTGCTGCGCACATAACCTGTCTCCGCTTCGAGCCAGACTCGCCGCGGTAGCTCTTCAGCAGCGGTTGTGATTTCGACGCGCTCACCACTGCTGAGCCGATGGTTAAGCGGTACATCGCGGCCGTCCACCTTCGCACCTACACATCGGTGGCCGATCCCCGTATGGATGCGATAGGCAAAATCGAGCGGCGTTGCACCCGCAGCAATATCGATCACGTGACCCTTGGGGGTGTACACATAGATCCGCTCCTGCGACATGCTGCGGCTCAGTTCCTCTGGAAGACTGGACCGCCCGCCTAACTCCTCATGCCATTCGACGACGTGGCGTAACCAATCCATCTTCGCGGCGATCCTGGAATCGTCATCTCCATGCCCCTTGTACGACCAGTGGGCACAAACACCAAGCTCCGCTTCGGCATGCATATCGTGGGTTCGAATTTGCACTTCCAGGGTTTTGCCATCGGGACCAATCACCGCAGTATGGATACTCCGATAACCGTTTTCTTTAGGCGCGGTGATGTAATCATCGAAGGCACTGGGGATATGTCGAAACTCGGTATGTACAACGCCGAGCGCTGCGTAACAGGCCGCGAGGTCGTCAACCAGTACACGCACCGCCCGCATGTCATAGACCTGATCGAGACCGAGTTGCTTGGACTGCATCTTTCGCCCGATGCT
>SYFY01000147.1 GCA_005799745.1 Gammaproteobacteria bacterium | reverse complement strand
TCATACGAATGATGTCTTCGATCTGTTCCGGATCGGAGATGTCGTCGGGCAGGTGGTCGTTGACCTCGGCGTAGGTCAGAAAGCCTTGTTCCTTCCCCTTGGCAATCAATTCCTTCAAACGCGATTGCTGCGAACTGGCTGCTGAATTACTCATGGCACCTCTGAGGGGTGAAAGATGGGTGAAAAATATTTTTTCGAATCAAAAACTGTCGCCCGAGCGAAACCGGGACATGGCTACTGCCATACCCGGAATGCCGGCGATGCGTGGGCGTTTACCTGGCGTATCAAGAGCGCAATTTAATGGTGGCTCAGCCGTGAGGTACTTTGCCGTGCCCGGCGAGAGGGCGGCATTCTAGCCATCGAGGCCCCAAAGGGGCAAGGCGCGGAGCAAGGCGCGGGGCGAGACAGAAGTCAGCTTTCCGGGTGTTCTGGTTGTTCCGGCCGCTCCGGCTGTTCCGGTTTGGGGGGACGACGTGACTCCTGGAGTCGCCGAAGTGCTTCCAACGTCGGATCCTGCCGCATGTCGCCGAGCATCCGTTTACGACCTTCTCGCGCTCGAGATGCGGCAAGCAATTGAATACCTTCACAAAATTCGCTACGGAGCGCGGTATCGTCATCCACCATGAGCGGCCGTGAGGCCAATTGCAGCATCCGTTCGTAGAGCGGGTCGCCCATCCACAAGGCGAGCAGTTCGTCTCCCAACGCGTCAGGTTGGCGGAGTACGAACTCGACCATGACCGCGATGGAGTCCGTCGGATCGAAGGAATCTGGCAATTGCAGGCCACGCGCGATCTGTGGACGACGTAGAAGCAATGTCAGCAACCGCTCCTCAAGGCGCTTCATCGCCGAGGACGGCGCGAACGCCGTGACCTTGACGGCTGGAGCCTCGGTCTGGGCGTTGGGCATGCGCGAACCGGTGAGACCCTGCAGTTCGGCCACCATCATCTGCTTAAGAATGCCGGTCTGTACTTTTTCGATATGCGGGGCCGCAAGGCTCGCCAGGCGCGCCCGGTCATCGAGGCTGTTCAGGTTTAAGCCCTGTCGGAGCGTCGAGAAGAGATAGTCGATGACTGGAATGGCACCCTTGATCTGTTCAAGAAACGCCGCCTTGCCTTGTTTACGGACAAAACTGTCCGGGTCTTCGCCATCCGGAAGGAACACAAATCGAAGGCGCTTGCCTTCCGTCAATATCGGTAACGAGGCTTCGAGCGCCCGCCACGCCGCCTGTCGGCCGGCACGATCACCATCAAAACAGCACACCACGTCATCCACGTAACGGAAGAGTTTGCGCATCTGTTCCGTCGAGATCGCAGTCCCGAGGGCGGCTACACAGGTAGGGATACCCGCCTGAGCCATCGACACCACATCAAGGTAGCCCTCTACGACGATGAGTTGTTCGAGTTTGCGAACAGCTCTTCGTGCTTCATAAAGACCATACAGTTCCTGGCCTTTGTGGAAGATGGGCGTTTCCGGCGAGTTGAGATACTTCGGACCTCCGTCATCGGCCTTGTGTATGCGACCACCAAAACCGACGACGCGACCACGCACATCACGGATGGGAAAAATGATGCGTTCGCGGAACTTGTCGTAGACCCTGCCTTGATCGTTGCGGGACAAGAGGCCGAGTTCTAGGAGTATCGCTTGAGGAACATCGGCCAGCGCCGACGTCATCGCGTTCCAGCCTGATGGCGCATACCCCACGCCAAAGTCTCTGGCCGTGATGCCTGAAACACCTCGGTTTTTCAGGTACTCCTGAGCATCCACGTGTGCCTTAAGCCCGCCCGCAAAAAAACGCTGCGCGCGCTCCATGACGTCGTAGAGACGGTTATCTTGCGGGGCAGGTCCACCTGAGTTTTCCCGCGGTACCTCAACACCTGCGAGCGCAGCGAGCGCCTCAACAGCGGGAACAAATTCGAGTCGCTCGAATTCCATGAGAAACGCCAGCGCGGTGCCGCTCATGCCACAGCCGAAGCAGTGGAAGAATTGTTTCTGCTGGCTAACGGTAAAGGACGGCGTTTTTTCGTCGTGAAAAGGACAACAGGCCTTGTAGTCCTTACCAGCTTTCTTCAGCGCAACACGAGGTTCAATCACATCGACGATGTCGATACGAGTCAGCAGATCATTGATAAAACCCTGGGGAATACGGCCGGCCATGGCGCCAGCCTACTACAGCGGATGACACTGGGAAGCAGCAAATCAAAATGCTCGCGGCGAGAGATATCAGCCTGCGCTGACACGCCCGTAAACGTCATCGAAGCGGACGATATCGTCCTCACCGAGATACCCACCAACCTGAACTTCGATCATCTCGAGTGGCAACTTCCCGGGATTGGAGAGTCGATGTTTCGCACCGAGGGGTATGTAGGTGCTCTGGTTTTCAGACAGGATGAAGACCTTGTCTTCACACACGACTTCCGCTGTGCCACGCACAACGATCCAGTGTTCGGAGCGATGGTGGTGTTTTTGCAGCGATAAGGACGCGCCTGGTTTCACCGCGATCCGCTTCACTTGATAACGTTCGCCGATTTCGACCGTTTCATAACTGCCCCACGGCCGGAATACTTCGCTGTGCACAACGTGTTCTTCTCGCTTCTGAGCCTTGAGTTCAGCAACGACGTTCTTGACGTCTTGAACACGATCTCTTGATGCAACCAAAACAGCATCGGCGGTTTCAACAATCACCAGATCTTGTACACCGATGGTGGAGACCAGCCGCTCTTGAGCGAGCACATAAGAGTTGTGGGTATCGAGCGCGACGATGTCACCTTGCAGATGATTGCCACTCGAATCCCGAGATGACTCATCCCAAATCGCAGACCAGGAGCCGACATCGTTCCAGCGGAACGTCGCAGCGACCACCATCGCCTTGTCGGTATGTTCCATCACGGCGTAGTCGATGGATTCACTGGGCGACTCGAGGAAGGTGGGACCCGGCCTGAAAAAGTCGAAATCGAAACGGCCATCGCCATATGCCTTAGTCACCGCGGCCGCCATCACGGGCCGCAGTCGCTTGAGTTCATCCAGGTACGCGCGGGCGTGCAGCACAAACATGCCGCTGTTCCAGAGGTAATTGCCGCCCGCTACATATCTCGCTGCCGTCGCAGCATTGGGCTTCTCTTTGAAGGACTTTACCTTCTGCGCACCCACCACCTTCGTCGCAGTTTCGATGTAGCCGTAACCGGTTTCGGGACGATCCGGAGTCACACCAAAGGTGACGAATTTCTGCTCCATCGCCGCAGCAGTTGCGACTTCCACCGCGTTACGAAAACCCTCGAGGTCATCTACCAGATGATCCGACGCGAGGACCAACAAAACCGCATCCGGATCAACCTGGAGCGCACGCTCAGCGGCAAGGGCGATGGCGGGCGCAGTGTTGCGCCCTTCCGGCTCGAGCATCAGCGAGAGGCACTCGACACCTACGGCGCGGCATTGCTCAGCGACGAGGAACCGATGGCTTTCATTACACACCACGATCGGAGTACTTGGTGTAACCGCTTTGGCACGAAGCAACGTGTTCTGTAGCAACGAGTGCTCATCGAACAACGCATGAAACTGCTTGGGAAAGAGCTCCCGGGACAGCGGCCATAGCCGGGTACCTGAACCTCCAGCAAGGATCAGCGGTACAAGTTGCGGCATCGGTCACGTCTCCGGGGTATCTGCAACCCGAATTGTAGCCGGGAGGGGTCGGCGAATATGTGTCGAAGTGCTGTTTTGACCGGGTCCGCAGGCATCGAACGGGAACCCCCGCCCGAGAATCAGCCGCCAGTGAGCGCGGCTTTCACCAGCGCGCTGACACGCGCCATGTCTGCCTTGCCTTCAACTTCAGGTTTCAGTTTGGCCATCACTTGCCCCATCTGTTGCATTCCGGTGAGCCCGGCAGTCGCCGCGGCAATCAATGCCTGAAGGTCATCCTCACCGAGGGGTTGAGGCATAAACGTATTGATGATATCGACTTCGAACTGCTCAGCAGAAGCGAGGTCCGTGCGCCCTGCCTGTTCGTACTGGGAAATGGAGTCCTTCCGCTGCTTGATCATCCGCGTCAGAACGGTCACCACACCGGCATCGTCCAGTGTGATGCGTTTATCGATTTCGATCTTACGGATTTCAGAGTGAATCAGGCGCAGTGCTGCGACCCGCTCTTTTTCGCGCGCTTTCATGGCCACCTTGGTGGCGTCGCTGATCTGTTCCGACAACGTTGGCATGTTCAGACCTCCCAAATCCCCTAGAGGAAGCCCCAGGTTTGAAGGGCTTGAATAGAGAACGGAAAGTGCCAGGCTCAGTAGAGCCGTTCGAAACGACGCGTTTCCCGCTGCAGTTTTTTCTGGTGACGCTTCACGGCGGCAGCGGCTTTGCGCTTGCGCACGGTCGTGGGCTTCTCATAAAACTCGCGACGGCGAACTTCGGAAAGTACACCGGCTTTTTCGCAGGACCGTTTGAAGCGTCGCAGCGCGACATCAAACGGCTCGTTTTCCTTGACTCGAACGTGGGGCATAAAACCCTTAAGCTTGGTAAAAAAGGCGGTGGATTCTAGCCACTGCGTCGGCCGGTTGCAAAACCGATTCTCCAATTTCCGAGTCTTTTCCTCTCCCATGTGTGTTTTTGGCATGTACGTTCTTGATATGTACGTTCTTGGCATCGAAACCTCCTGCGACGAGACCGGCGTTGCCATTTATCACCCCGATCGAGGATTGGTGGCTGAGGCTCTACACAGCCAAATTGGCTTGCATGCACCTTATGGCGGGGTTGTGCCTGAGCTCGCCAGTCGCGATCACATCAGCCGGACCTTACCGCTGGTGAAGTCAGCGCTCGCCCGTGCCGATCTCGGCCTTGGTGATCTTGGCGCGGTCGCTTACACCGCGGGGCCGGGGCTACTCGGCGCACTCTTGGTCGGTGCCACTTTTGGACGCTCATTGGCGTTCAGCCTCGGTATCCCGGCGGTGGCGATCCATCACATGGAAGCCCACCTGCTCGCTCCATTGCTCGGTGAGTCGAAGCCCAATTTTCCCTTCGTCGCACTGCTCGTTTCTGGTGGCCACACCCTACTCATGCTCGTTAAAGCCATTGGTGACTACACCCTGCTCGGCGAATCCATCGACGATGCCGCTGGCGAAGCATTCGACAAAACCGCAAAGCTTCTGGGTCTGCCCTATCCCGGCGGTCCCCAAATCGCTACGGCAGCGTTACACGGCACCCGCGGGCGATTCACCTTTCCAAGGCCAATGACCGATCGACCTGGTTGCGACTTCAGTTTCAGCGGACTCAAAACCCATGCCCTGACAACCATTCGCAAACTTGAGCCTTTAAGCGATCAAGATCGATGCGACGTCGCCTTTGCCTTCCAGGACGCTGTTGTAGAAACCCTGTTCATCAAATGCGAGCGCGCCCTGTCACAAACAGGCGTCAGTGACTTGGTGATGGCCGGGGGTGTTGCCGCGAACCAACAGCTAAGGGCGCGGCTTCGGGATCTCGTTGGGATTCGGGTTCACTACCCACCTCTGCAACTCTGCACCGATAACGGTGGCATGGTCGCCTTCGCGGGATGGCTGCGACTCAACGCCGGTGAATGCACTGGACTCGCTGTCGAAACCCGCGCCCGCTGGCCTATGACAGAGCTTAACCCGCCACTGTGAAAGACGACCACATCTTCATCGAACGACTCACTTTCGATTGCATCGTCGGTGTCTTGCCGCATGAGCGCACGACACCCCAACCGCTCATCATCGACCTCGTCCTTGACGCCGACATTCAAGTGGCGGCGAAGAGTAAGGCGCTGAAGGACACAGTTGATTACGGCACTGTCGCCGAGACCGTGCGACGCTTTGTCAGCAGCGGCCAGTATCTGCTTCTGGAAACATTGGCAGAGGAGACCACCGCATTGTTGCTGGAGGACGCTCGCATCACTGCAGTGGAGTTCACGGTGCGCAAACCGCGAGCTATCGACAATGCTGCAGCAGCTGGAATTCAAATCTATAGGCGGCGCAACTGATCGAGGATTTCTGCTCGTCGACTCTGAATGGCTTCGCCAAGCGGCTTTCCTTTGAGACTCACAAAATTCGCTGACCGCACCTCGCCCGCAGCCTCGGCCGCTTGTCGAAAAGATGCCAGCTCGATGTTGTATCGACGTTCCAGAAAGTCGGTGACGGCACCCAGCCGGGAATCGGGATGAAACGCATGGAGTCGTTCGAGCACTTCAAGCAATTCCTTGCCCGCGGATCGTTTCCACGTCACCAGCCGCTGTGATGCAAGCTGAACGTGCAACAGAAAATCCCGCACCGGATTGGGAGCTTTCAAGCGATTACACAGTTGGCGCAACTCGTTCGGACCCAATTTTTCACACCAGAGCGCCAGTCGTTCATGCCCTTCGAACCGCCCGTTGGGCTCCGGCGATCGCGCGTTTAACAACTCCATGAACCAGGGTTCGAATCCACCCGCTTCCCGGAGCACTTCGAGGAACCGATCCGGGGCGGATCCGTGCGTCGCCTTGTTAAGCTCATGCCAAACCCGCTCTGCGGGCAGTTCCGCCAACAAACCTTCACCCACCATCTTTCGCATGAGCGTGATCGTTTCTGAATGCGCCTCAAACCCAGGCAGCTGCGCCGCAAACCGAGCCACACGTATGACCCGCAAAGGATCTTCTGCAAACGCCGGTGAAACCGCGCGAAGGCAACCGTCTTCGAGATCTTTGCGTCCACCATAGGGGTCGACCACTTCACCCGCGGGTGTCATGGCCATGGCATTGATGGTGAGATCGCGTCGCCGCAGATCGTCTTCCAACGTCACATCTGGTGCGAACCAGGTTGCAAAGCCTCTGTGCCCTGGTCCTGTTCGGCGTTCAGTGCGGGCAAGTGCGTACTCTTCACGCGTTACCGGATGCAAGAAAACCGGGAATCCTCCGCCAACGGCCTGATATCCCGCATCGAGTAACTCTTCCGGTGTGCCTCCCACGACCACCCAGTCACGATCCGTCACGGTTCGTCCGAGGAGTTGATCGCGTACGGCGCCACCGACCAGATAGATTTTCATGGTCGCAGTTTACGCAGAATCGATGTATTGAATCAGGTTGCGCTCGGAAAGCTAACTCGACCCTTTGTGGACGCTGTGGACGGCACTACGTCTATGTGTACGGGGAAGCCCCAGAGTCGATGCAGATGGCGCATCACGTCCTTGGTCGATGTGCCGAGTGGTCGGCGCCGATGTTGACGGTGTGCCATCGTGAGGCTGCGGTCACCTTTCACATCCACCCGCACCACCTGCAGGTCGGGCTCTCGCTCACCGAGATCGTATTGGGCAGAAAGCAGTCGACGAATTTCCCGGTAGCCGGGGTCATCGTGAATGGCGGCGATGTGAATCTCTGCTTCGCGATCATCATCCAACACAGCGAACAGCTTGTGCTCCCGGATTACACGAGGCGAGAGGCACTGCAAGATAAAACTCTCATCTTTGAAACTCTTCATCGCTGTTTGCAGTACTTCACTCCAATTGGCACCAGCGATATCGGGGAACCACTGCCGATCTTCTTTCGTGGGCTATTCGCAGATACGACGAATATCACGAAACATCGAAAAGCCGAGAGCGCAGGGATTAATGCCGCCATACCAGGGCACATCAAATCCTGGTTGCGCCACCACCGAGGTGTGTGAGGTGAGAAACTCCATCATGAAGCCATCAGAGACCCGACCTTCATCGTAAAGACTGTTCAGCAGCGTGTAGTGCCAAAAGGTCGCCCACCCTTCATTC
>SYFY01000146.1 GCA_005799745.1 Gammaproteobacteria bacterium | reverse complement strand
GGAATCCTTCGGATTCCTCGCATTTTCCCTGCGTTTACACGGGCTTTGCCCGTGAATGCGCGTGCGAGGCACGCGCCACACGCATGGAAAGTGGTGGTGCTTCCATGCTCCACACAGGAAGGTCTGAATAATCAGACCTTCCCTAATGGTTCGGATTCCCGCAGCAGGTGCTCTGATAGCATAAGCCTCTACGCGCAGGCGAGCTGGGATTGCAGGGATTGATGGAACGATGACTTGCCCGACATGACTCACCCATGGCCGGCCTATGATGGCCACCCTCATTATGACGAGCTGATTGCGGCAGACGGACAGCCGCGACCTGTCGCCGAACCGCTCGTGAACTATCTGCAGGCGCTCTCTGAGCGCGGGCTCACCTCACGGCAGTCCGCGGCGGATCGGGCCATCATGGAGATGGGCATCACGTTTACGGTCTATGCCGATGGCGAGAACATCGACCGCGCCTGGCCCCTCGACATCATTCCACGGGTGATTCCGATCAGTGAGTGGACACGCATCGAAGCGGGGCTCCAACAACGGCTGCGAGCGCTCAATCTCTTTATCGATGACGTCTACCACGACCAGCGGGCGCTGAAAGACGGCATTGTTCCGGAACACGTGATCAAGAGTTCCAAGGACTACTTGCCTCAGGCCATCGGCGCGACGCCCCGACACGGGGTGTGGGCCAACGTCTGTGGCACGGATCTGGTGCGTGATCGTGACGGCACGGTCTATGTGCTCGAGGACAACCTGCGAGTGCCGTCGGGTGTGTCCTACATGCTCGAAAACCGCAGCGTCACCAAGCGGGTCTTTCCGGAACTCTTCCGCGATCAACGCATTCGACCGGTGGATGCTTACCCCTCACAACTCTTCGACATGCTCGTCTCCTTGTCACCACGGCCGGGTGACAATCCGGAAATTGTGGTGCTGACGCCCGGTATCTATAACTCGGCGTATTTTGAACACGCTTTCCTTGCCCAACGTATGGGTGCGGAGTTGGTGGCAGGCAGTGACCTTATCGTGCTCGACGATGATTGTGTCTACATGCGCACCATCGAGGGCCTTCGGCGTGTGGATACGGTCTACCGTCGCATCAACGACACCTACATGGATCCGGAGACCTTTGACAAATTTTCGATGCTCGGCACACCCGGACTCTTTCGCTCGTGGTACCGCGGCAATGTTGCCATTGCCAATGCACCAGGTTCCGGTGTAGCCGATGACAAGGTGATCTACAGCTTCGTGCCTGATCTCATTCGTTATTACCTGACAGAAGAGCCGATCCTGCCGAATGTCCCGACGTGGCGATGTTCGGAGGACGCGTCGATGCGTTATGTGGATGCGCACCTTGCAGAACTCGTTGTAAAACCCGCCAACGAATCCGGTGGTTACGGCATGTTGGTAGGGCCACATGCCACACGTCAGGAAGTTGAAACGATGCGCGGGCTGATTCGTGCGAACCCACGCAACTACATCGCGCAGCCCACCCTGTCACTGTCGACGGTACCGACGATATGTGACGGCATCATCGAACCTCGCCACGTCGACCTTCGGCCTTTCATTCTGCAGGGCGCGAAGATGGCAGTAACGGCGGGTGGACTTACACGTGTGGCGCTGCGCAAGGGATCACTCGTGGTGAACTCGTCCCAGGGCGGCGGCAGTAAGGACACCTGGATCGTGGAGAACACCTGATGTTGTCCTCAATTGCAGGACGACTGTATTGGGTGGGGCGCAACCTTGAACGTGCGGAGAACACAGCACGTTTGATCAATGTCTTTTCCGACCTGTTGCTGGACCTTCCAAAAGATGCGCCGGTGAGCTGGTTTAACCTGATCCGGATCACCGGAGGTAAGGCAGGCTTCTCCGAGCAACGCCAAACACCGCTCGCCACTGCGGCACCTCGTTATCTCGCGGCGTCTCCCGATAACGCCAACTCAATTCTGAGTACGATTCGAATCGCTCGAGAAAACATGCGTACGCTGCGTGATGTGGTCCCCCGCGAAGCGTTTGAGTCCGTGAACGATCTGTATCTTTTTGCCAACAAAAAACTCGGAGGCGGATCGTTTCGTCGTGTGACGTATCCAACCCTCACCGAGGTCGTCCGCCACTGCCAGCAGATTGGTGGCCTCTTCTCCGGCACCATGAGCCGCGGTCCTGAGTACGAGTTCTTGCTGCTGGGAAGGCACCTTGAACGGGCGGACATGACAACCCGGATTCTGGATGTGGCAGGTGACCTGCTTGAGCTCGGCGAAGGCACAATGAACGACTACGACACCATCCTGTGGGTGAGTGTTTTGCAGTCGGCTTCGGCCTATCAGATGTACCGTCGCTCGGTCCGTAGTCGCGTCACGCCTGTGAGGGTGGTGCACTTCCTGTTGAGTGATCCGGAATTTCCTCGGTCAGTACGTCATTGTTTGAAGCAGATTCAGTTTTCGAGTGGTCGGCTACCCCGTCATGATTCCCCTGTGGAATCGGTCGATCAACTGCTGGCTCGTATGGACTCGATGACGCTGCGCAAACTGGTTCGCTCCGAACTGCACGCCGCACTCGATGAATTCCAAAGGGAATTTATCGGCATTCACCAGGCCATCGAGAGCACCTGGTTCGAACCCTACGACGTTAAATTTAATCCGGCGCGCGAAAACGCCTGATGTCCTCCATCCGGTATGCGAATCGGTACTCAGGCAGAAACGCGTCGTTGTCTTGACCCCGTTAAGGATGCGCTTCAGAGTCGCGTCCCGTAACTCCCGATCCCACCCGGACACTTCATGAGTAACGCTTATGAAATATAAAGCGCTGGCAATCGACCTCGACGGTACGCTCTTGGTCGGTGACGACGTCCCGGAAGAAAACGTCGAGGCGATTCGTGCTGCGCGGGATCGAGGGATCAAAGTCATCATCGCCACTGCGCGTTGGTCACAATACGCACTCCGTATTGCGGGCAAGCTCGAGATTGAAGGGCCGATCATCGCTTGCTCCGGCGCACAGGTGCACGACGCGTCAACTGGGCGAGATCTGTTTGATGCGCGGATTCCGTTGCCGGGTGTCGAGGCGCTCTATGCCATTTGTAATGAAGAGCGCTGCATCGCAACGATAACGGTGAATGACCGGGTGTTGCTCAAACTGGAAGGTGATGCGGGATCGGGTCTTGAAGCTGAGTTCAAACCCGTGCGTACGCTTGTTGCCGATGCCCTCGACCTGCCGCGTGTTGCGGCGATCCAAGGCACTCGCTGCAACCAGCGCATCCGCGATGAACTCCAGGAACGTTTTCGTGACTCGATCAACGTCTATGACTCGATCGGTCCAACCGGAAAACTCGTCGTCACGCTAACCGGCAAATCCGCGAGTAAAGGACTGGCGCTGGAAGCGGCTTGTAAGCATCTCGGCATCAACACCCACGAAGTGGTTGCGTTTGGTGATGCAGAAAATGATCTGGAAATGTTCCGTCGCGCCGGTGCATCGGTTGCGATGGGTCAAGCCGATGAGAGAACCAAGGCCGCGGCGACCTTTGTCAGCCGCCGCAATGATGAAGCGGGAGTGGCCGTTGCCATTCACCAGCTCCTGTCGAAAGGAGGATTCTGATGCTGAGTAACTTCTTGCGGCAGGGGCTGCAAGTGCTGCTTCTGGTCACTGTTTCTATGCAATCGTTTGCCAGTGAAACCGACCCCCGGTTCGGGCGCGTGGAAGTGGCCAAGGAGCGAGCCGAAGTTGCAGAAGGAACGTTGTTGGCGCCGTCGGTCCTTAAACGTGGCCTTGATGCGTTCGCCAAAGCCAAAGTGTTGGCAGCGGACAACGGCAAGCCGGAAAAGATCCGCGAACAGTTGTCTTTCGCGGCAGATCGCTTTGCAGAAGTTGAAGAGATCAGTCTGCGTGCTCGGGAGGTGTTGGCCGATGCCCTCGCTGCCCGTCGTGATGCGGAATCTGCTGGCGCCAAGTCTCCCGAGAATGGTCTCTGGCGCGATGGTGAAAGTCAGCTTCATGCTGCAGTGTCCAAGCTCGAGCGCAACCGTGATGCGGATATACTCAAACCCAAAGAGCGTGCTGAAACCTCCTTTCGAGCGGCTGAGCTTGCAGCCATCGAGTCGACATTGTTTGCGGAAGCGGATAAACAGATCGCGATTGCTGAAGACATGAATGCAGATCGTGTTGCACCAAAGATCTTTGCAGAAGCGCGGCGTTTGATTGCCGAAGCACGAACCCGGTTGGTTCAAGACCGCTACGACACGGATCAGCCACGGGATCACGCCACACTAGCCACTCATCACGCCCTGTACGCGCAGTACCTCGCGAAGGCCAAACGGACGCTCGACCGTGGTGATGTGACGATGGAAGACCTGATCGGCACCTGGGAGAAAGAGTTCTCCCACATCGGTGAGCTCATCGGTGAAGTGGTGTACTACGACAACGGACCCGGTGAAGCTGGTACTCAGCTTTCAGATTCGGTCGCGGAACTTTTGCTCACGAAGAATCGACTCGACGATCAAGTATCGCAACAGCAGCGTTACTCCATGGCACTCCAGCAGGAAATTGAAACGCTTCAAACCGAACTAGGTGGTCAGTCCAAGGCGCGCGCGCGTCTGCAGGCTGAACTCGAACGCCAGGAGCGCATGAAAGAAACCGTGCGCAAAGTTGAGGGTATGTTCAAAGTGAGTGAAGCGCAGGTGCTGCGTGTGCAAGACCGATTGGTGCTCCGCATGATCGGTGTGAGTTTTGGCAGCGGCAGCACGTCACTGGAAGGTCGGCATCACACGTTACTTGGTAAGGTACATACCGCGCTCGCGGAGTTTCCTGACACGCCGGTGATTGTTGAAGGCCACACGGACTCACACGGCGCAGACAACACCAATCTCGATCTTTCCCGAAAGCGTGCCGAAGCGGTGATGCAATACCTGCTCAACGGCGGGACGATTGCGAAGGAGCTGCTCACCGCGGTGGGTTATGGCGAAACGCAACCCATCGCCAGTAACGAATCACCTGAGGGGCGGCAGAAGAATCGGCGTATCGATGTGGTGCTTTATCCGCAGTGGTAAAAGTGGCCGACGCCTGTCAGTAGTTTGTGCGAAACGGCTTGCCTTGTTGATACAGCACGAGGCGGTTTTGGAGCTCCTTTAGGCGGCTTTCGAAATCTGGCTTTCGTAGAATGTTTGCTGCCTCTATGTTGCGCTCAGTCATATTGATCGCTCTGCTCTCTAGCTCCACGGCTCTATCCAAATCGCCGGCTTCTGCATATGCAGCTGCAGCAGTATCCACATAGGCGGGGTTGTCGCTTGATCCGAGCTCCGCGCGTTCGACCCAGTACACCGCATCTGCGCCGTTGCGGACAGATTCATTGGGTGACGTTGCCAGAAACCAGGCGTAGTCGTTGGCGAAGTAAGGTTTTTGCTCACATTCGTAAGCGTTCTCAACGAAATCCTTGAGAAGCGAGGTGTCGTAATCTGTGGAGCCACCCACTCGACCTGGCGTAAGGACACCCGGATTCCAGTTGAGTGCCTTATCAGGGACGACACGCGTCACTGCGCATGCTTCTTCTGACTTGCCGTCTCGTATTAAGAGGGCGGCCAATAAGATGTGGGCGCTGTCATCTCTTGGTTTGTCGTCGATCCGCTCCCGAAGAATCTCGACAGCCTTCGCAGTCTCCCCACGAGCAAACGCCTTTTGTGCATCGCCGATGAACGGGCCGTTTAAACTCCGATTGATCATCGTGAGCAGTATTGACAGTACCCACGTGAAAAACAGAAAAATTGCGATGGTCCTCAACCAGAAGAAGACTCCTCTCTTTACGGTTTCAACGGGCCTTGCAGGTTGGGGTTCGATTATTCCAAATAGTCTACTGAGTGCATGGCGTTCAAAGAGATTGCCGAGCTGTATCTGATCGTCCAACCACGAGAATCGTTGACCCAGAGCTTTGATGGTGGCTGGAGTTAACGCGATACCCTTGTTCCATTCGTCCTGTTCACCGAAGACTGACAGGACTCTGCTCAAGATTTGAATTGAGATGTGGGTGCGGATGGCGAAGGTGTCTAACGGCTCAGAGTGGATCCAGGAAGCGAGCGCTTTTTCCCGAGCAATCGGATCGGACAGTTCGAACACTCGGTCGAAATCAGCGATGAGCTGATCGCACACTGCAACGAAGTTGTTCCGTGGTGGTGCCTCGAGATCCTTCGGTGTCAGGAATGTGAGTGCAGGCTCGACGGAGGTGGGCGGTTTATCGTCGGCCTGTTCCTCTAATCGGGCCTCTAATCGTTCCTCAAATCGTGGTTCAAACTCTTCGTTCGCATCCTGCTCCCACTTGGCCGAGTGCAGAGCAGAATCGTAGGCAGTTCGTAACCGTTGATAGCCATCCGGATCGTCTTGCGGCCGCGTTTTTTTCAGCAGCACTGCATACGCGCGTTTGATCGCTCGTTCATCATCGGTTGGATCGATACCGAGTTCCGACGAGGGCCAGTCGCGTTCACTCAACGGAAAACGTCCCGATCGAACTGATCAAGAAAGGCCATGAACATCTAACGAGCATCCTCTGCGGCAGCCATGTCCTAAGAGGCGAGAACGGTTTCGAACTGGCGCAGTCCATCGGCAATGGCAGTACGGTGACCGCCGAGATTTTCTTCGAAGAGTCGCTCAGCCCGCGCGATCGCCGTTCGGTTCTCCTGGCGGTCTCGTGGGTGAATCTTGAGATTTGCGAGTTTTTCCAGCTTGTCGCGCATCTCTTCTTCGCTGAGAGTTTTACCGGAGTTGTTAACCAAGAGCGTCTTCTACGTGGCGTTGGCCTTAACTTCGGTTTTGACCTCAAGAAGACCTTCGTTGTCGTAAGTAAAACGCACGTCGACGCTGCGATCCTTGGCGAGAAGTGGTACCTCTATTTCAATCGATCCAAGGAGCACGTTGTTGACCGTGAGGCGGCTTTCACCCTGGTAGATCTTGCACAACACCTGACGCTGTGTACGACTGACCGGCCTGATGGTCTCGACGCGACTGACCGGCACCGGAGAGTTGCGCTCGATGATCGGTAGGAAGTGTCCTTGTTCGTAACTGCTCGGTCCTGATTCCACGGCGATCTCAATGCCGAGGGTATAGGGGCAAACGTCAGTCAATACGAAGTCTGCAAGTGCGGAGTCGTTGTCTCGCATTGCTGCTTGCACGGCAGCACCCATACCCATGATCTCGTCGGGGTTCAGGTGTGAAAGTGGTAGCTGGCCGAACAATCGCCCAACCAGGTTGCGGATCACGGGCATACGCGTGGAGCCGCCCACGAGAATGACTTGATTCACCGCCGCGGGACCGAGGCGTGCGTCCTTCATGGCGCGTTCAAGGGTGCGTTGAACGCGCTCGAGTAGTGGTTTGCAACGTTCTTCAAACTCGGCGCGTGTCAGTGAAAACTCGCGTGTGGTGGTACTTTTCCCTAGTTCCAGTGTGATGCAGAGATTGGTCGAGTGACTTGCTGAAAGTGCGTGTTTGGCGCGTTGTGCGTGGGTTCGGATCGCGCTGCGTTGCAGTGCCGTGAGCTGCTTGTCGTCGAGTTTGAGTGACTCGAGCATGGCCTGCGCGATGACGGTGTCGAAGTCTTCGCCACCTAGCCAGTTGTCGCCAGCAGTCGCATACACCTCCATCACGCCGTCGAAGAATTCGAGAATGGAGATGTCGAGGGTTCCACCACCCAGATCAACAATAGCGATCTTCTGGTGATCAACCTTCGAATGAACGCCGTAGGCGATGGCTGCCGCGGTGGGTTAGTTGATCAGAAGCGCATCGATACCTGCAAGTTTGGCGGCATCACATGTGGCTTTGCGCTGCGTATCGTTGAAGTAGGCAGGGACACTCACCACACAACGATCGATGGTGCGACCGAGGTGTGAGCTCGCATCACCGATCAGCTTCTTCAGGACGAGCGCCGAGAGTTCTTCAGCACGGAACACCGTGCCCGGCGCGAGCTGCACCGTCGAAGTTGTCCCCATACGGCGTTTGAAGGCGGCTACGGTTTTTTCTGGATGCGTTGGCAAACGGTGGCGTGCGGCTTCACCGACGAGGATGCTGCCATCGTCATCAACACTCACGACGGAGGGTGTCAGTCTGCGGCCCCCGGAATCCGGAATGACATGAGGCGCATTGTCTTGCCAGTACGCGATGACACTGTTGGTGGTTCCAAGATCGATACCGATCATGACAAACGCCTCATGTTCCTGTGGGCGGCCAGCTGGCGATTCGACACTAATTCGATGGACTTTCCAAGCGGTTGAGTCAACTTCTGTGAATCATCACCGCAGCGTCAGTGTTGTGTACACCTTTGTCAGTGCCTCTGGCAGATCCTCCATCTCGTCGATAACCAGATACCGCGCATCGGGGCACATCCGCTTCAAATAGTCGTGTCCTGAACGATCAACCGTGATGCAGAAGGTCTCGATGCCCTTGCTTGCTGCTTCAGCCAGCGCCCTGGCCGTGTCCTGTACGCCGTACTCGTGATCACCGCGTATGGGGCCGTAACCAGAGTCTTGAGGAAATCCGTCTGACAACACGATGAGAATCTTCATCGACTGACCTGCGCTGATGAGTTTGGTCGCTGCATGGCGAATGGCCGGTCCCATGCGCGTACTCCGTTTCGGCTGCATCGACGCAATGTTGTGCAGCACACGCATGTTGAGGGCTTCATCGGGTTCTTTGGCAACATAGAACTCCACACAGTCGTGGCCGTAGCCAGAGAAGCCATAGATGCCAAAGCTGTCGCCAAGAACATCAAGTGCCGATGCCATCACTAACATCGCTTCACGCTGCACATGAATAATCTTGCGGGGTTCTTCCTGGGGTGGTTCGTCAGGCGGTTCGAAGTACGGGTCACGCAGATTCGGAATCTCTTCATCCGGATCGAAGGCAGCGGGTTCCGGTGGGTTTATGGGGTCGTCGGTGGAGGCGGACAGGTCGATGAGAAACGCCGCGCAGATGTCCCGTTGCACGCGGTCACGTCGGCTATAGGTGCGTTCATCCGGTGAAATGCCCGCACGAATGTCCTGACGTGCATTGAGCACAGCGTTGAGATCGAGTTCGTCTCCGTCGTGCACGCGGTAAACACGCTGCAACCCCATGGGTTTGAGCTGTGCGAGTTGTGACTTCACCTGCGCGCGCCACTGGCGGATAACTTTGCGGAGCGCTTCCACATCCGCATCTGCTTCAGGTTGAATGCGCTCCTCGTAGAGGCGGCAGTGGCGTTTCAGATAACGGTATTGCAGCCAATCCCACTCGTCGTAACGAAAGCTGCGTGCGTTAGGCTTGGGTGAACCGACCGCGTGACGCAATGCGGCTCTTTCCATCTCTACCCGACGGGCCAACGAGTCCCGTTCGCTCTTCATGGAGTAGAGTGTTTGTTCGGTATCCCGAGTTTCTCCGTCCAGTGCTTCACCGTCGCGGAGCAACGCGTCTTCTGCTTGCAGCATCTCCACTGCCAAGAGCTGACGAGACTTCTCCTCGAGATCGTCTTTCCAGTCTTCAAGGCGTGCTTCGCGTTGCATCCACTCTGTGCCCGAAACTTCGGCATTAATGGCTTCAAGCTCGATATCGCGCTCGTGATGAAAGTGTGGGTAAAGGTGTAGGAGTAGATCGACGGTAGTGATGACTTCAGCGGTTGTAATCTCGAGCGCGCGGAGTTCATCAGCGATTTCAACGCACCGATCCTCTTCGCCACACACATAGGCGCTCAGTTGATCGAAAGGAGCATCTGAGGTGGGCAGGTTCATACGCAGTTGGGTGTGCCAGTCATCCAGATAACGTACTGCACCTGGGTACGCGCGGCGAACATGGGCGTTTATGCGGATCTCTTCAAGCATGAGAAAGAGCCGCCTCGCGACAGCCGGGTTTGGGAACGTGCTGAACAGTTTCGTGAAGTCGCTGTCGCGGTCGGGTTGCGTGTGTGGTCTCAGAACTGGCAGGGGTCGACCCGCGTGTTCACACCAGGCCTCATAGCGAAAATCGTACGTTCTACATTCGCGATATCCGAGCTGCTGCAAGACCAGCACGAGATAGGCCGAACGATCCGCAGAAGGGATCTGTTCGGGAAGATAGATGGACTCCGTCGTTTGCGCTGCACGCAGAGGGTCGCTCGCTACACCTGTGTGTTCACCGAAGGTTTTGATGTGGATGTAGCGTCCAGCAATGCCTTCAGCGAAGAGTGCGAGGGACTCTTCAATGGCCTCGAGTGCAATCACGGCAGGATGACGTCGATGATGTTCCTCACCGCTTCTTGCACGGCGCGGTCGTCGGAGATGGCGGTAGTGATGGCGAGTTCACCCGCACGTCGTGGTGCAATACCTTGGCTGATGAGCTGCCCGGTGTAGATCAACAGCCGCGTGCTGACACCTTCTTCAAAACCGTGGTCACGCAGATTGCGTACCCGTGCCGCAACCGTCGCGAGTCGTTCAGCCATGACTTTGTCGGCACCACTTTCGTGGCAAATGATCTCGGCCTCTTTTTCGAAGACCGGATAGTCGAACTCGATGCTGACGAAACGTTGTCGAGTGCTTGGCTTCAGGTCTTTGAGTACCGACTGATAGCCGGGGTTGTAAGACATGACCAAGAGAAAGTCGGGATGGGCATGGACCAGTTCGCCAGTTTTGTCGATGGGCAGAAGCCGACGGTGGTCGCTGAGTGAGTGAATCAACACCGTGGTGTCTTTGCGTGCCTCCACGATTTCATCGAGGTAACAAATTGCGCCGCTGCGAACCGATCGAGTCAGTGGACCGTCTCGCCATACCGTTTCGTCACCCATGAGGAGATATCGGCCGACGAGATCCGTGGCGGTCAGATCTTCATGACAGGAAATGGTGATGAGGGTGGGATCGGCAGTCAAAGCGCCCGACCGTTCCAACCGCCAGGCCATATGTTCGACGAAGCGTGTTTTACCGCACCCCGTTGGCCCCTTGAGCAACACCGGCAGTCGAGCAGCATAGGCCGCCGTAAAAACCTCAATCTCATCACCAACAGGCAGGTAGTACGGTTCTGCCGAAATCCGGGAAGACGAAGACATGAAAACACCGTGCGTTTAGATTCCTGCGAGCATACCAAAGCAGCTTGTGTGTATGCTCCGAACGGTAAGACCCGGGGAAGATCTTATGGAACCGACTGAAGAACAACTGTTCGATGCCGTTGTCGGCTTGTTACCGCCACTGCTCACGGGGCTTGATGTGCTTGCAAAAGCAGGGCGTTATCTCCATCCACCGGACCTGGGCGAACTGGTCGGTGCGGTAGAACCGTTTCGTGATCCGCTCAAAGATCAGCTCAAGGTGTTTGGCGCGGTAGCGTGGCCCGAGCATCTGCGCAACTTCGAGTCGTCGCTCCGGGAAGCCGCCAACAACACCCTGAAGGGGATAGAAGGCTTTGTGGATTCGCCGGGTCACAGCAACCCGGTGATGGCGGCCTACGGCGCGATGCGTTATCAGACGCGAGCTCTCGAAGCGCTGTATCCGATCACGGCGATGTTGCCGCCCGTCAGCCGGTTCTTTTTGAGCGCGCGGCATCAGGACGACGAACGATTGCTCGAGCGTCTCACACAGCCGCAGCAGGTGGGTTTCGATACTGGCGTTTTGCATGCGGCGAATGGTGCGATGGAGCGCGGCGGCTTTTCAGTCTATGTCCCTGAGTATGCCGAGCCGGATACACCGATGCCGCTTATCGTTGCCATGCACGGCGGTAGTGGCCATGGGAGGGGTTTCTTGTCGACTTGGTTGCGTGAAGCCCGGAGTCTCGGGGCGATCCTGCTTTCTCCGACTTCAGTTGATCGCACCTGGTCACTGATGGGCCCGGATGAAGACACACCCAACCTCTTTCGCATGTTGGAGTTTCTATCGTCGCGTTACACGATCGATCAGGAGCACATGCTGCTCACGGGAATGTCTGATGGCGGCACCTTTTCCTACGTTTCTGGATTGCAAGACGAATCACCCTTTACCCACCTCGCGCCGGTGTCAGCCTCGTTTCATCCGATGCTGCTCGAGATGTCGAGTGCGAAACGTCTAAGTGGTTTACCGGTGTTCATCACACACGGTGTACTCGACTGGATGTTCCCGGTGGATATGGCGGCCATGGCCGCGCAGTCGTTTGAAGCGGTCGGCGCGAAGGTGCGGTATGAAGCTGTGGCAGATCTCTCGCACACTTACCCAAGCGAGATGAATGCGGAAATCATGGAGTGGTTTCTGGCTTGAAAAAGCCGAAGCGGATGCTGCTCTACATGAGCAGCATCCGGACGCGGATTACGACGGCATCGCCACTTCTTTGGCCTCATAGAAGTGCGCGGTCACACCCCTCGGCGGATGCGCAGCCATGGCTGCGCGAAATTCCGCCATGTGTGGTGTCGCGAAGTGTTTCACCAGAATTTCCATGCTCTGCCAACGCTCGGTGATACGCATCACACTCGGGTTGCCGAGCTCAACGCTGAAGGTGTAGTCCTCGCAGCCGGCTTCAGCGCGACTCGCTTTTTCCATGGTGAGAATGGCCGACTTCATGGCGGCGATGGTTTCAGGCGTGGCTTCAATCTTGGCATTGACGACGATCATGGAGACTCCTGTGTAGTCAGTTCGGGTTCTTTGTTCTGCTCTTTGTTCTGAGAGGGGCGATGTGGGCGAAAGGTCGCAAAGTGGTGCATGGAAAACTCAACTCGTTCTTCTACGGAGACGGGGAAGTCGTCGAGTGATTCGATCAAACGCAAACGGGGCAGCAAACCTACGCCGTTAGCGATCTGCACCGCAAGGCCAGGGCGCGCATTTAGCTCAAGAATGAGTGGCCCGCGCTCTTGGTCAATGACGATGTCGCAGCCGAGGTAACCGAGGCGCGTCACTTCATAACAGCGCGCGGCGAGGATCAGCAGTTCTTTCCAGTCAGCGATGGCGATTTCCGAGAGCAGACGCCCCGTATTGGGATGATCGGTGACACGTTTGTTGTGTTGGACGGCCATGCTGGCGCGACCGGTGGCGAGGTCGAGACCCACACCAACCGCGCCTTGATGCAAATTCGCCTTGCCATCGGACTCGTGCGTGGCGAGTCGCAACATACCCATAACGGGATAGCCTTTAAAAACGATGATGCGAATGTCGGGCACACCTTCGTAAGAGTACTGAGCGTAGTACTGACTCACCTGGATCAGCGTCTCAATGAACGCCACATCCGGCTTACCACCCAGGGAATGCAGACCACTCAGAATGTTGGTCATGTGTCGTTCGATGTCACCCAGACCAATACGCACGCCGGAACTTTTGACATATTGGTCACCATCCCGACCGATGATGACGAGAATGCCTTTGCCGCCGGACCCGTTGGCCGGCTTCACCACGAACTGGGTCAGATTCTCGATACGTGGCGCGATGTGTTCGATTTCGTACTGCGCCTTTACGACATCGATGAGTTTCGGGGCGGCGATGCGGGCTTTCTCTACCACTTCCTTGGTGAGCAGCTTGTTGTCGACGAGGGGATAACGGCTGCGACTGTTGTAACGCGAGATGTAATCCGCGTTACGGCGGTTCATGCCGAGAATACCGTTGTCCTGCAGATAGCTGACAGGTGCCCAGCCCTTAAGCCACTTGGTGATGACGTCTTTCATCGAAGGCGCTTAAGCCGGGCCGTCATTGGTGGCCGACTTGAACGCGGCGAAGCGCCGCAACTCGAGCAGGCGATAACCGGTGTACCGGCCTAGCAACAGAATGACCGCAAGCACCACGAGGTGCAGCTCCGGGAAGTTGAAAGCGAGATGGCTGATGGTCGACGTGCTCATGAAGAGGAACGCGATGACAGCCACCAACAGACTGCCACCGCCCTGAACAACCACTTCACGCGGCCCCGCTTCTTCCCAGGTGATCGACATGCGCTCGATAGTCCACGCCAGAATGATCATCGGGAAGAAGGTGAAGTTAAGTCCTTGTATCAAGCCCAGTCGATACGACAACACACTGAACGTCGTGATGATGCCGATGACGATAAGGACGAGCACGGCGATACGTGCGACAAGTAACAAGTTGAGGTTCGAGAGGTAACTGCGAATCGCAAGACCGACGGCGATCACGATCAGAAAACTCGATAGCCCGGGTAACAGGTCGGTCTGCAGAAACGCCATGGCGATCAACACCGGCATAAATGTACCCGAAGTCTTGAAGCCGACGATGATGCGCATGAACACCACCACGAGCGCACCGATAGGCAACAGCATGATGAGTTTGAACATGCCTTGTTCGGCGATGGGTAGGCTGTAAAGGCTGATGTCGAAATCGCCGTGTTGTTCCCGTGAAACCGCCAGCGCTGGGCGAACCGAGGAGATCATGGAGAACGACACACGGCTGTTTTCACCACCGACGACATCGAGAACTGATGGGGCATCGGTCAGCCATAACAAGAGATCAGAGTTGTCGAGAATTGCGCCCGTTTCGGGGTCGAAGAGGTGCCACTGCTCGTCCTGCCAGACCTGCACATAGGTGGTGAGGTCCTGACGCCGTCGTCCATCTTCGAGTCTCAGACCTTGAACGGTGCGAGCCGGGACGTCAGCTGTAAGCAGCAGATTGCGCAAGAGTTCAGCGGCGCCGTATTCGCCAAGCAATAGTCCGGCGTTCTGGTCACCGCGCTCAGGGCTCATAAGCTGTGCGAGTTGTTCTGCCATGGAAACACCGTCGGCAGAAATCGGACGTGCGGTTTCGATGAGCTGACGGGCCGCTTCGCCGTAGGGCTCGCGCCATGACGGGACCGTCAACAACGCGGGTGCAGGCGCGGTGACCTCAAAGTTCTGATCGGCAACGACCTCAATTTTGTAGAAGAGTGTTTGATCACCGATGACTTCGCGTTTGGTCCAATGCGCTTGGAGCTGTCCACCACGTACCGCCGGTGCGTAACCGAAACCGGATGAGGCCCTCGCGGCATCCACCATTCGAAAGCCACTTTGTTCAGGCGGCAAGGCGAGATAAACGTTGGTGGGCTGACCGGTTCCCGTGAATTGCACCCGGGCTTCTACCTGCCAAACAAGCTGTTCCGCGTCCGGGGTGAAGGGGATGGCATAGGTGTTGTGGCGATAGGTGGCAATACCGAAGCCTGCGATGATGAGCACCACGATCGCAAAGAAAAATGGTCCGCGGTTGATCATCTGCGGGTCTTGAGCCTACTTTTTGGGAGCAGGCTGAATGAACTTCCGGGACACGTCAACGAGCGTCAGATCCGTGAGGAAGCTGCGGCCGAGCAATACTTCATTTTCGAGGTGAGAACGATCTGCGAGGGTGAATTCCACCGATTCATCAATCTCGCCGAGTTGCACACGCAAGGCCACGACGGGTCGACGCGAACCTTGTGGGTCCGCCTGTTGAACCACCCGCGCGTAACGCATGATCGGTGCTTCGACGGTTTCGATGCCTTCTTCACCCTGTAGCGTAAATCGCACCCAATTGGCGCCATCTCGTTCAAATTGCACAACACTCGGAGCGTGTAGCGAGCTTGATGTGGCACCGGTGTCGATACGGGCGACGAACGTCTTGCCAGGTGGGTCAAGGCGGATGCGCTCTTTTTCACCGACGATGGTTTTGCCCTGGAGCGACTCGCTCTTCGGTTGTTTCGGTTCCTTGCACACGTTCTTGGGTTCTGCGGGCTTGGGCTCAGGACATTTCAGGTCGATGCGTGAAGGCAGCGTTTCGAGGTTTTTGTTGACGCTGTCCAGACGCAGCTCGATGGCACGGTCGGCGTTCGTGTCGTTGGATGCGTTCGACTGGAGCAGGTCTCGCGTACGTTCAAACTCCGCCTTCATAGCCTGGACGTCATCTCGCAGCTGCTGCAATCGCGTCTCAACGACGGTGGGTTGAGGCTGAGGATTCATATTGGCGCAAGCGGTCAGTAGCAGTGCCGCTCCAATAATTGATGTGAGCCTTCCGGTGTTCATGCTTTTTGTTGGGTGTCCTTGCCCGGAGCGGGCGCGCGTAGTCTAAGGAAACTCCAATCGGTTCGCTCCATCGATTTGGAGAAATGCACGGGTCCTCTGCAGCGGAACGGTTGCCAACTACTGTATTTATATACAAAATCCCTGGCCCCTGGAAATCGTCGGTATTCCCATGAGCATGTTGGAGGAGCCCCGCAAGGAGGCTATTAAAGGGCGAGGCGCGGTCTCCAATGAGGCCAGTCGTTTCCTCCCCACACGCACCCTGGTGGTGGACGACGGTTGGGGATACGACCCGGCAGCAGATGCGACACCTCTAATCACGGTGGTCTTGCCCGATAGAACCAAGACGCTGATCACGCGTAATCAGTCGCCGGATGTTCCGTTTGATCATTCGATCAATCCGTACAAAGGCTGTGAACACGGCTGTATCTATTGTTTCGCGCGGCCTACCCACGCGTTCCTCGACCTGTCGCCAGGTATCGATTTCGAGACACGGCTTTTCTATAAAACCCACGTGCGTGAACACCTGACGGATGAACTCTGCCGCAAGAACTACGTGCCCACACCGATGGCACTGGGTACCAACACCGATCCTTATCAACCCATAGAGCGCGAGCGGCGAGTAACACGTGAAATCCTCGAGGTGATGCTCGAGTGTCGACATCCGGTGACGCTCGTCACCAAGAGCGCCGGTGCGCTCCGCGACCTCGATCTCTGGTCGGAGCTCGCGCAGCTTGGGCTTGCACATGTAAACGTCAGCATCACCACATTGCGGCGAGATCTCAAAACAAGACTCGAACCCCGCACGGCGTCGCCCGAGGCGCGACTGCGTGTGCTGAAGGAGATGAGTGCTGCAGGGGTGCCTGTCGGGGTGATGGCCGCTCCGATGATCCCGTTCATCAACGACAACGAGCTTGAAGATATCCTCGGAGCCGCCCGTGACCACGGCGCAACTCACGCCAACTACATCTTGTTGCGACTGCCGCTGGAAGTGCAGTTGCTGTTCAGTGAATGGCTGGATTCACACTACCCTGACAAGAAAGAAAGGGTGTTGTCGGCGATTCGCGACACACGGGGTGGAGCGCTCTATCAGTCTGGATTTGGTCAGAGAATGAGAGGCACCGGTCCCATTGCCGAACTCTTCGCGAAACGTTTTCAGATCGCCATGAAAAAGCTCGGGCTGCTTCGAGAAAGAAACGTACGACTCCGCCAGGATCTTTTCAGACCACCGTCGCCCCAGGGTTCGTTGTTCTGACTGCAAAATCAGCGTTTCAGGACGATGCCTTCCGGTTGTACCAAAGCCACGTCGCGAGACCGATCAGCGACCATACGAGCAAAACGCCCCACTCGTACGGCCACACCAACGCGGAGGGGCTGCCGGGCAGGAAGGCGCACAACAATGCGACGGACAATATGATCGCGCCCCAGCCTACAAGCGGACCTGCAGCAACACGGAAAGGGCGGGGCATATCGGGTTCCTTGCGTCGCAAGACCACAAATGAAATCGAAACGAACAGAAAGGCGAGCATCACGCCAAAACTCGAGGTGTTGATCAACCACACGAGTACCGTGCGGCCGCACAAAGGCGCGAGCATCGAGAGCCCACCGATGACAAGAATGCCGACGTAAGGTGTCTTCCAACGTGGGTGCAAGCGTGCAAAAACCCGTGGCACCTGCCCGGCTTCACCGAGTGCATAAAGCACCCGACTGCCGCCCACAATGAAGGCATTCCAGCTGGTGACGATTCCAGCAATGCCACCCAGTACCAAAAGTTGACCCGCAAAGGGGTATCCCCACACCGAGGTTGCGGCATCCGCAGTCGCCATGGTGGCGGATGCACGTTCAGAGGCATCCAGTGCCATCGCCACGCCAAAGGAGACCGCGACATACCAGAGCACCGCGACGATCACCGAAATTACCAACAGCTTGCCGATCATGGCGTGAGGCAGATCGATTTCTTCGGCAGATTGGGGAATAACGTCAAACCCGACGAGCATGGCCGGCACCATGATGAGCACGGTGAGGATTCCGGTTGCGGGAGTTGCGATCCAAGGCTCGACGTTCTCGAGACTGCCAAAACTCACTGCACCGGTGATGAGTACGAGACCTGAAAAGATGATCACGCCGGTTGCGATTGTCTGAAAAATCGCCGCGGCGCGAATACCGATCAGATTGATGTAGGTCACCAGCGCTGCCGAAACCACACCGACCAGAACGAATCCCGTGTCGACATCTGCTCCGAGAACGTTCCACAACGTGCCGATGCGGATTTCAGGGATCAGATATTCGATGGCGGTCGGCAAGGCGACAGACTCAAACAGGCTGACATTGGTGTAGGCAAACAAAAGTGCCCACGTGCACACGAACGACCAATTACGGCCAAGGGCCCGCTCGGTATAAACGTGTTCGCCGCCAGCGTTGGGCATCGCAGAAACGAGCTCGCTATAGGCCAGACCCACCAACGTTATCGCGAAGCCTCCGACGGCGAAGGCGATGAGGGTTCCGAAAGAGCCGGCGCTTTGCACCCAGTGAGCCGTCATCAGCACCCAGCTCCAGCCAATCATGGCGCCAAAACTCAAAGTGAGCACTTCGCGGCGTCTGAGTACTTTGGCGAAGCCCCTTTCCGATTTGTGGGCTGACGCGTGTGCAGGTGCTTGTGATGCCATGGGAGAATGCCGTCCTGCCTGTGGAGGGCAGGGACAATAACAGGACCTCATCGTAGGAGGCCACGTGGTACCCGGATGCATGTGGTCATCGGTCAACCGGTTTGGAAGTAGATATGCGAGGCGTTGAACTCAAGCACCGGCACAAGACGTATCACCTGGTTCTGCGGGAGTCAGGTGCCCTGGAGCTCCATATGGACCACTGTTTGCGTAAACGCCGTGAGGTCGGCGAACGTGAACCCCAGTACGTGTGGACCAATGTCGAGTTGGAGTGGGAGGAGCACCACTATATTGAGGCGAAGTATTGGGTGAGCTGTGACGAACTGGTTGTGACGATTAATCGGGACGAGGTCTGGCGTGGTTCCCCGCCGGATTGGACAGCAGAATCGAACTGGTTGCAGGATGATCTCCCCTTCGAATAGGGCTTCCACCGCCGGATCGCTCCACCTTCGTCCGGGCATGTTTCCGAAGGCTGTCTATGCTTCTGGTGGATCAACAGCGGATCGTGCCGGTGAGCACAGGCCATTCCCTGCTTCAAAAAACCCTGATGCCGCTTGTGGCGTTATCCCTGCTGCTCTGCACGATTGTGTTCTGGGCGGTTTCCGCTGCCCAGCAGGACGTTTTGGTCCATGAGCTGCGTACTCGCGTGCAGGTTGCTGTCGCCGCCTTAGAGCATGACCTCGCGTACGCTGAGCATTCAGCCATGGCGCTGGAAAGGTCGCGCGTCACTGCCGAGAAAGCGCTCGGACTCAAGCGTTGGTTTGTCGTCGACCTGGCTCGTCAACAAGTAGTTGAAAGCAGCCAGCCGGTTGCTGGCGACCGTCACGTCAGCGCGATCAAGGATCTCACCCCCCTGGTGACTAGCCAATCGAGTTGGCGAACGGGTGCAGAGGGAACTGTGTTCGTTTATAGCGAACCCTTTAAGGGGTCGGGATGGATCCTGCAGGTCGAAGGGGACCGGGCGTTGCACTTTGTTGGCTTCGTTGATGGCGAGCCGGAAATTCTGCTACGCCGCGAGAAAATGTTGCGGTTGTTGTTGGCGTCGTTGGCCATCATGGGTGTCTTAATTGCCGGTGTGGCGATGACGCTGCGCCGGCGGGTGATCACGCCGCTCAAGTCCATTCAGCATGCACTTGCCAGTTCTCAACCCGGCACCTCGACGCTGGTTATTCGTGGGCTGTCCGTAGACGAGATCGGCGATCTGGGTGGGTCTCTGCAAAGTGCGTTTGAACGCTTGTCAAAAAGCGAACGGTTTGTTGGTTCCATCCTTCAGAGTCTTTCCGGCTGCGCGTATTCGGTAGACGCGCGTAATGGGGAAGTGCTGCAGTTCACTGGAAACATGGACAAGCGTGGTGATGGTCGATCACTCTGGAATCCTCTGGAACTTGATGCGGAGCAGCGCGTTGAACTCGGCGACGCCGTTGCGTGTGGGATGTCTTGGGACCTCGAATACGCCGTTCAAACCGCTGATGGTCAAACCCGTTGGGTGAACAATCGAGGTCGGCTGATCCAGAACCGTTATGGCGAAGGCGTGAGCTACGACGGCCTCGTGCTGGATGTCACCGATCATCGCTTGCGTGGTGAGCAGGTGCGCCTCTTTAGCGAAGCGTTGCGCAAAAGCAGCAACGAAGTTTACGTCGTCGATATGGAGTCGCAGACGTTACAGTACGCCAACGCGGCGGCGTTACGTAATGTCGGGTATACCGCCGAAGAATTTTTTGGCCTCCCGAACGCAACGATTGCGCGTGAGATGTTGAATCCTGAAGTGGTCGCGGAAATGTCGCGAATGCTCGCCGAGAAGGATGAAATCCACTTCCACTATCCTCATACGCGACGAAATGGAACTACCTATCCATTCGAGTTCATTGCCACACCTGTTCAACACGATGGCAAAACCCAGTTCATCGTCGTCGGCTCTGACATCACTGAACGTCTGCAGCGGGAAGCATTGATCCGTAGCAGCGAGGAGTGTCTGAAGCTCGCTCTTGAAGGATCCGATCACAGTATGTTCGTGTTCGATACACGAACCGATGAAAGTTACATCTCGGATAGTATCCAGCAATGGATAGGTGCGACCGTCAGCAGTATCGACGACGTCAACAAGCTTATAGAGAGCGTCGAACCAGAGTATCGTGAGGAGCTGAATCGACAACTCAAGGCAACTTCGGAGCAAGAGCGCGAATTCAACGTTGAGCTGTGTACAGCAAACGAGCGCCGGTGTATTCATCTGCGCGGTCGGGCGTATTACAACGACGCCGGTCGTGTCGAACGATTGATTGGTTCTGCCGCAGATGTGACCCGTCAGAATGTGGCGGAACGGGAACTGCACCGGGCCCTTGAAGATGCACAGGCTGCAACTCGAGCGAAAAGTACATTTTTGGCCACCCTGAGCCACGAGATCCGTACGCCGATGAATAGTGTACTCGGCATGACGCAGCTCTTGCTCGATATGAACCTCACAAACGCACAAGGCGAAACGGCTGGATTGATTCTCAGATCCGGCGAAGCTCTGCTCGCGATCATCAACGACATACTCGATTTCTCTAAAATCGAGGCGGGAAAGCTTGATCTTGAAGCCATTGTGTTTGATCTCGAGCATGCGACTCGAGAGGTGATGGAGTTGATGGGAGGCAGTGCACGGAACAAGTCGCTCGATCTCTATGTCGACTACGCGGGGACCTTGTCGCCTGCGTACGTTGGCGATGAAGGGCGCATTCGGCAGATCCTTCTGAACTGGTCGGCAATGCGGTGAAGTTCACTGAAAGCGGCCATGTGATTGTGAGCGTCAGCGACAGCAGCGCGGGCAACGTACGCTTTGCAGTCAAGGATACCGGCTCGGGGATTTCCGCAGAGACCAAATCTCGGCTCTTTGATTCGTTTACTCAGGGTGATGCTTCAACGACTCGGCGGTTCGGTTGCACAGGGCTTGGGCTGGCGATCTGCAAAAAACTCGTGGAACTGATGGGCGGTGACATCGGAGTAGATAGTGTCGAGGGCCAAGGCTCAACCTTCTGGTTCGAGTTGCCGCTGAAAGTCGCATCGGAATCAATCCTCGTCGTGAAGGATGCAGACGAAGCGCTTCCGCTGCTCGACAAGCAGGTGTTGGTCGTCGATGACAACGCGATCGGGCGGGACATACTCCGCTCGATGCTGCAGTCCCTCGGCGCACAGGTCACACAGGCCAGCAACGCGGGTGAAGCGCGCAGGATGGTCAAAGATGACCTGCCTGATTTGATGATCGTTGATTACCACATGCCCAAAATCGACGGGCTGAATCTGGCGACATCGCTCCGGGCAGATGAACGCACAGTATCTGTAAAAATCCTCATGCTGAGTTCCTCGGATGTCCCACGGGAAGCTCAGCGCTTCGTGCGCCTTGATGGTTTCGGAACTAAACCCGTGATGAAGCGCGGCTTACTGCGCCTGTGCAAGGAAGCGTTGTCCGTTAGCGGTCCTGAGGTGACGGAAAACCGAGCGAGTGTACGCCTCTCTGAAGAAGAACCTTATCCATCGCAGAAGCTCGTCCGCGTGCTGCTTGCCGAAGATAATGTGGTCAACCAAAAGGTTGCAGTTCGCATGCTGGAGAAGCTCGGATGTCGAGTGGACGTTGCTGCCCATGGCAAGGAAGCCGTGGAACTCTGGACACAGTTTCCTTACGCCATGATCTTTATGGACTGTCAGATGCCGGAAATCGATAGCCTGACCGCGACACGAATGATCAGGGAGCGTGAGCTCGCAGGTGATCACATTCCCATTGTGGCGATGACTGCGAATGCCATGGAGAAAGATCGTGATGACTGTCTACACGCCGGGATGGACGATTACGCCAGTAAACCGGTGAAGATCGACATTCTGGGTGAACTCGTGAAGCGCTATTCAACTCGCAGTGGGCAAGCCACGGCGACTAGCGCCAACCTTCAACCATGATCTTGGCGTGATGCGTCGGCTTGCGCAGAGTATCGAAAGCTCCCGCGACACCGTCTAGCCCTACTGTTGAACTGACAAGCCGGCCCACGTCGAATCGACCGTCGGCAATTCGGGTCAAACTTTCCACGAACTCAGGCACGGAGTATCCGAGCACGAACTGTACGGACAACTCTTTGTTGATTCCGATTAGTGGGCGAATGTTGTCGGTCTGCAAACAGACTCCCACCACGATGATCCGGGCATTCTGCGGTGCTTTGAGAAATATCTGGTCGAGCATCCCCGGGATACCCACGCACTCGAAAATGACAACGTTCTGAGGGCGTCGCAGGTCTGCTTGCAACCAGGGATCTTCAGTGGCGGGATCGAGCACGAGATCAGCCCCTTGCAAGGCCGCGAGACGCCGCCGCTCCGGAGAGTAGTCCACAGCAATCACCGGCCGTACACCTTCACTGCGCAGTGCAGTGATGACGGTGAGGCCTACAGGACCACAACCGATCACCAGTGCCGCGTCACCTGCTTCGATGCGCGCTTTCTTCACGGCGTGAAATCCGACAGCCATGGGTTCGGTGAGTGCGGCTGCGGTGGCTGGAGTGCCTTGTGGAACAGGAAGCAGCATGGATTCGGAGAGCACCATGCGCTCTCCGAATCCACCGGGGAACTGATCGCTGTAACCGACGGGGATCATGGGCTGGCGCAGCACCACCGGGACGGAACAGACCAACGATCCGACGGGTAGTTTGCCCTTGGTTTCCGGCCCGAACTCGAGGATTTCGGCGCAGAACTCGTGGCCCAGAACGACGGGTTCGAAGGTGGTGAGCTTGAAAGCCCCACCGGCTTCTCGACTGGTCTTCACAAAGTCATGGGTGTGTTGTGCCGCGTGCAGGTCCGAGCCACATATGCCACACGCGATGGACTTCACCAACACTTCGCCAGGCCCGGGGATGGGGTCAGGCACGTTCTCCACCCATATCCTGCCTTCCTGCATGAGTGCTGCGCGCATGATCACCTCCAGTATAGTAGACGACGTCTTTGATGATGACCGAGTGTACGCAAGGAGTAACCGATGAACCAAAGTGTTAACGACAACGCCAGTAGAGAAGTCCTGCAGCAAGCGCTCGATGCCATGCGCAAGTCGTGGCTGGCGGAAGGTGAAGTCACTGCCGCGGTGCGTCACGACCGCATTGAACGGGCGGTCTCGCTGCTCGTCGACTTCAAGGATCGGCTGGTGGATGCAATGTGCGCGGACTTTGGTCACCGCAGTCGAACCCAGTCGATGTTTACAGATGTGGCAGCGTCAATCGGTCCTCTGCGGCACGCGCAGAAGCATCTGAAGCAATGGATGAAGGCCGAGAAGCGCAAGGTCGGCCCTTTCCCGCTGAATCTGCTCGGCGCCAAGGCGCGTATCGAATATCAGCCGCTGGGTGTGGTCGGTGTCATCAGCCCCTGGAATTTCCCGGTTAATCTCACCTTCACGCCACTCGCCGGCATCCTCGCTGCCGGCAATCGCGTCATGATCAAACCGAGTGAGTACACCCCGGTGACCTCCGCGTTGATGGCGGAGATGTTTGCGAAGAAATTTGATCGCAACGAGATCTCCGTGTTCACAGGCGGACCGCAGACGGGGGCTGATTTTGCGGGCCTGCCCTTTGATCATTTGCTCTTTACCGGTGCAACCTCTGTGGGCCGGCATGTCATGCGCGCGGCGGCGGAACACCTGGTACCGGTGACCCTCGAACTCGGTGGCAAGAGCCCCGTCGTCATTGGCCGCTCAGCCGATATCGAACGCACTGCCGAAGCCATCATGGCTGGCAAGATGATGAACGCAGGCCAGATTTGTCTCGCGCCGGACTATGTCTTTGTTCCCGATGAGCGTGTTGAGGACTTTGTCGCAGCAACGCGCAAGTCCATCAACAAGATGTTCCCGACTTTGCTTGATAACGATGACTACACCTCGGTGATCAATCAACGCCACTACGACCGCTTGCAGGGATATATCAGCGAAGCGAAAGCCAAAGGTGCGCGGGTGGAGGAGATCAACCCCGCAAATGAGGACTTTCGTCAGCAGCCCTACCACAAGATCCCACCCACACTCATTGTGGATCCCGCCGATGATCTTGCGGTGATGCAAGACGAGATTTTCGGACCGGTCATGCCAGTGAAACGTTACAAGAAGGTCGAAGAGACACTCGAGTTCATCAATGACCGGCCAAGACCCTTGGGTCTTTATTACTTCGGGCAAGATGTGGCGGAGGAACGCAACGTACTCACTCACACCACCTCAGGCGGTGTGACAGTGAATGACGTGGTGATGCATGTGGCTCAAGAAGATCTGCCGTTTGGTGGTGTCGGCCCTTCCGGTATGGGCAGTTATCACGGCATCGATGGCTTCAAACGATTCAGTCATGCGCGCTCGATCTTCACCCAGAGTCGTATTGATGTCGCAGCACTGGCCGGGCTCAAGCCCCCTTATTCGGAGAAGACGTTAAAAGCGATTTCGATGCAGATGAAGTGAAGCGGGCGCGCACGTCTGCCGCCACCACATAGAGCACCGGCACAAGGATCAACGTGATCACGGTGCTGAAGACGATGCCGGAGGACAAGGAGATGGCCATCGGCATCACCATTTGTGCTTGCACGCTGGGTTCCAGCAGCATCGGTGCAAGTCCAAAGAACGTGGTTAATGACGTCAGCAGAATCGCGCGAAACCGAGCCATGCTCGATTCGACCGCAGCGGTGACTGAGTCCTTGCCCTCCGCGACTGCATTGTTCACGTAGTCGACCATCAACAGACTGTCGTTCACCACAACACCCGAGAGTGCGATGATGCCGAAGAGTGAAATCGCGCTGATGGCCGCGTCCATCAAGAAGTGGCCGAAGATCGCACCGACAATGCCGAACGGAATGACGCCCATGATGATTAGGGGCTGTACGTAGGATTTAAGAGGGATCGCGAGTAGCGCGTAGATCCCGAATAGCGAGATCAGAAAGCCGATCATGATCTGATCAAACGCGATGCGTTTCTCGTGTCCTGAACTCGTCAGCGACAACTCTACGTCCGGGTACTTCTCCTTGAGTTCTGTAACAAACTTACTCTGCACTTTGCGAGTTACTGCGGCGGGTTCGGCGACACGCTCATCCGCTCGGGCCGTGACGGAGAGGGCCCGTTGCCCTTCGATACGCTGGATAGTGGTTACGCCACGGTCCATCGTGTATTCGGCGACCGCCGAGAACGGCAGCTCACGTCCGTCTGGTGTGCGAATCCACATGGCTTCAAGATCACCGAGACTGATGCGGGTTTCGCGGGGATACCGCACCATCACTTTGACTTCATCGTTCCCTCGCTGCACGCGCTGCGCTTCCGCACCATAAAACGCCACATGCACCTGACGAGCGAGATCAGCGAGAGTGAGCCCCAGCGCTTCGGCCTCGGGCTTAACTTTGAGCCGAATTTCTTCCGGCCCGCTGTTGGCTGATGATTCCACCTCAAAGACACCGGTGACTTCACGCAGATACCGGGCGAGTTCCGCACCGGAGGCTTCCACCTGCTGATAGTCCTTACCCGAAACCTTGAAGGCGATCGGTGGCCCACCACCGGTGTGCATGGATGATTCGAAACGAACAGACCGGGTATCGGGGATGTCGCCTACGGCTTCGCGCCAGGCCTTTTCAATCAGCTGCGGAGTCAAGAGGCGATCTTCGCTCCGGGCCAATTCCACCTGGATTCGAATACGTCGAGCGCCTTCTACAAAGGCGAAGACGTGTTTCATGACTTCGGTGCCTTCGGGCGTTTTGCACGCAACGATTCATTCACGTCGTCCAGGGTTTGCGACATGTGCGCGACGATTTCGAAGGCGCGGTCTTCGTCGACGCCTTCGTTCAATTCAACGTCGGCGTTGATGTAGTCGCCGCCCATCTCCGGGAAAAACACGTAGCGCACATAACCACCACCGACAGCGCCGAAGGAGAGGATCAGGAGCGTCAGGAAGATCGCGATGGTGAGATAACGGTATTCGATGGCCTTTTCGAGCAAAGGGCGGTAATGGTTTTTCAGGAACTGTTGCAGTCGACTGTCGGCTCGCGTGATCCCCCCAGAAGCATGTTTGACCGGTGTGGTGATGCCGAGGTGAGAGGGCAGCATCAGCTTGGATTCAATCAGCGAGAAGAGCAGGCACAGAATCACCACCCAGCCGATCGACCCTGCCATCGCCTGAACCGGTCCGGTGACGAAAAGCATAGGCAGGAACGCCATGACCGTCGTCAACACGCCGAACGTCACCGGCGTCGCCACACGTTTTGTCGCGATGATGATGTTGTCGAGAGACCAGCCTTTTTCCTGGGTTTCGGTATGGACCGCTTCGGCCACAACGATCGCATCGTCGACAAGAATGCCGAGTACGAGGATGAAGCCAAAGAGCGACATGATGTTGATGCTCACGTCGATACCCGATAGCGGCAACAACATGAAGGCACCGAGAAATGAAATCGGGATACCGAAGATGACCCACCCGGCCACTTTGACGTCGAGAAACAGCCACAGAATTACGAATACAAGGATCGCCCCCATGATCATGTTGCTCACCAACATGTCGATGCGACCGTTCAGGTGATAGGTGTTGTCGGCCCACGACGTGATCTCAATACCGGCAGGTAATAATTGCGCACGTTCATCAACAAAGGCTTTAACGGCTTCGGCGACATCAATTTCGTTGTCGGTGTCATTGGCGAAGACGGCGATGCCCAGGCTCGGCTTGCCGTTGAAGTATGCGTGGCTGCGAGTTTCCACGAAGGCGTCTTTAATGATGGCGACATCACTGAGCCGCAGACGTGTGCCGTCGGGTCGGATGAGCAGAATGATATTGGCGAACTCATCGCCGCGATAAGCCTGTCCCTTGGTGCGCGAACGGATATCACCACCTTCGGCCTTGATGCTGCCACCGGGCAGATCGAGCGACCAGGTGCGAATGACCTGCGCGACACCATCGAGCGTCAGTCCGTACTGTCGAAGCGTGTGTTCGTCGATCTCAACGGTGATCTCGTAGTCGCGGCCTCCCCAAACTTCTGCCGATGAAACCTCTGGAAGCGCGACGATATCGTCGCGTAGTTGATCGGCCACGGCTTTCAGTGTGGCTTCTTCAATGGCACCCCAGACTTGTACCGTAATGACGCCACGGCGGAAGCGAAAGCGGCTGTAGATCGGCTTTTTTGTTTCACCTGGAAAGGTCGAGATGCCATCGACGGCAACCTTGATGTCGTCCATGGCGACGTTAACGTCGTAACTGTCGAGCAACTCCGCGGTGACCGTACCCATGCCTTCCGAGGCGGTCCCGCGAACTTCCTTCACTCCTTCAACGTCGCGGATGGCCTCTTCGACCTTAACCACCACACCTTCTTCGACCTCTTCCGGAGCGGCATCAAGATAGGGGACCTGTACGATGACCTGGTCGAAGACAACATTCGGCATGGTCTCCGTGCGGATGCTGAGCAGGCCGTACGTGCCGAGCAGGATGATGGAGATCATGAGCAGGTTCGATGCGACGTGGTTGCGTGCGAACCAGGCGATGATGCCTGTGGTCGCATCGATAGGCTTAAGCATCGCTGACTCGCACAATCATGCCATCGACTGCGCTGGCGATACGCGTCGTACAGATGCGATCACCATCTCGAAGGCCACGGTCGATGTAGAGGTGATCGCCCTGACGGCGCACGATGTTCACTTCGACGGATTCGAGCTTCTCTTCCTTGTCGATGAGCCAGAGACGGCTCTGTCCGAAGAGCGCCGTGAGCGGGACGCGGTACAACAATCCGGCGTCGCGACCGGTGATGGTGGCACTGACAAACGTACCCACGCGTAGAGACTCTGCTTCAGAATCGAGTGCATAAGGATCATCCACACGGGCGACACCATAGAGCACACGGGTGCGAGCATCGAAGATCCCTTCTGAGCGGACGAGTGCAGCGGACCAGCTAAGTTTTTGATCACCAATGGATGCGACGAGGCTTACGGGCGTACCGACGTTCTGATCGCCCGGTGCTGGCAGATAGAGCCATGCAAGGTCAGCGGCGGTGAGTAGCAGACGAACCTCCGCATGATCTGTGGCGAAAATCTCCGCGACAGGTGTTCCGGTGTTGACGAACTGACCGGTGTCCGCACGCTTGTTGCGTATCATGCCGGCGTAAGGCGCGCGGATGGTAGTGCGTGACAGATCGTCTTGTGCTTTCTTTAAATCTGCTTCGGCTGATTCAAGTTCCGCCATGGCTGCCGCGAGTTGTGGTTTGCGCAGCGCGAGATCGAATGCGGCTTTGTCAGTCGCTCGCAAATCCCGCAGTCGTTTCCAGTCATCGAGTGCATAACCGGCGAGGGCGTTTTCCGTAGCGATCTGGGTTTGTGCACGCGCGACGTTGGCCTCCGATCGACGGACCTGGGTTTCGTAGTTGCGTGGGTCGATGCGCAGCAACAGTTCGCCTTTGCGGAAGGTGCCTCCGGCAACGAACAACGGTGAGACCTCGAGAATCTGCGCAGAAACTTCCGTTACAAGCACAGTTTCGGTACGCAGCAGCACTTCACCCTGCGATTCAATGGTGAACACCACGGGTTGCCGCTCTGCCTTGATGACGTTGACGAGCAGGGGCGGGCGCGCCTGAGGTTCACGCTCAGGTGTAGGCCGGTTCGCGATCAGGAGGCCGGTGGCACCGATGGCGACAATGAGGAGCACTAGCGGAAGGACGTATTTCCCGAACATCTTTTCAATACATCCTGAACAACGTCTCGAGAGGGACGCAGGGAGCCTACCACGCAGCCCCGCGACAGCCGGGTCGCGGCAATTACGAAATTGTTACGGTGCTTTGCGCTTGAGTACTGAACAGGGTTACCTTGGACATAGATCAGCTTGCCCGCATTGTTCATGAATAATGTGGGCCAGGCGCCGCAGGAGAGCAGGATGTACGCCGCAACGGATCGATCGATTCCGGACGATTTTGCCGAACAGGGTTACGTGATCCGGCGCGGCCTTTGCCCGGAGCTGGTACGCAAGGCCGCCTTGGACCTTGTTCAGGCTCAGTTATCTCAGGTTTTGGCACCGGCGGAGTTTGAGGCAGATGTGGGTTATCCCGGTGCACCCTCGTCGCGAGGTCATGCCGGCGGGATGACGGTGCGACGCCTCATGTCTGCGTGCGCACGCTTCCCTGCGCTGCGGGAATTTGCGCTCTGCGCCGATGTGCGTGATGCGCTAAAAGCCTATCTGAACGCGAATGAAGTCTGTCTTGCGCAGGCGCATCACAATTGCGTGATGACTAAGTTTCCGGATCACTCGAGTGCCACGCTTTGGCATCAGGATATCCGTTACTGGAGTTTTGATCACCCAAACCTCGTCTCCATGTGGATCGCTCTCGGCAATGAAGATGTGCACAACGGCTGTCTCAGAGTGATTCCCGGCAGTCATCGGGAGCAATTTGACCGGGGCCGATTTGATGCCGCGCTCTTCCTCCGGCCGGAGCTCGGGGAGAACAAGCCGCTCTTGCGCTCGGCTCGACTGGTGGAACTTGAAGCAGGTGATGTGTTGTTCTTTCACAGCCGCCTGTTACATGCCGCTGGGCCGAATCGAACGGATCGCGTGAAACTCACGGCGGTGTTCACCTACCATGACGCGACCAATCGTCCGATTCCAGGCACCCGCTCTGGACAATACGAGAGCATTCCACTCGGTTGATTCACGCCGCAGACGTTCGAGATGAAAGAGCCCGAAGTGACCAACAGCGAAGATCTGTTCCGCATGGCCATGCAGGATGTGAAACCGCTGCAGCAGAAAGTCGTGGTGGCACCGAGGGTCGTTAAGGCGCCCCGAGAGGTGCCGACCGAGGCGCAATTACTGGCGCGGTCCGCGGCGCTGGGTGAAAAGAAACCGGAGCCGCCGGACTATCTGACATTGGCCGAAGTCCCCGCCGTTGAACCCCGCGCATTTCTTGAGTGGCGACGCGAGGGCGTGCAGGAACTTGTTACCGGGCGATTACGGAAAGGCCACTATCCGCCCGCCGACTCTCTCGACCTGCATGGTGAATACGTCAAACGTGCGAGAGAGATGGTGCATGACTTTCTGACGGAGTGTCATAGTCGTGGTCATCGTTGTGTGCGGATCGTTCACGGTCGTGGTGAAAAATCTCCGGAGCCTGCGCGCCTCAAGAAACACGTCAACGCCTGGTTGCAAGCGCATCCCCTCGTGAATGCGTTTGTCAGCGCAACACCGGGTCAGGGTGGCACCGGTGCAGTATTTGTCTTGATCCGTAAATCAAAAGCGGCGCGGGACCGCAATCGCGAGTTACATGGTGGTGCTGCGGGTGACGATGTGGAGTCGGACGTCGGTTCATAGACGGCCTTTGCCGAGCTCAAGATCACCACGCACCAGATTCAACCGCAACACATCACTCGCACCTTCCGCGAGCCTGAGCGAACGAATCTCGCGGTACAGGGCTTCAAGGGGATGGCCCGTTACGAGGGCGTTTCCGCCGACCAGCTGAATGGCGGTATCCACCACTTCGGTCACCGCCTCCGTTGCAAACACTTTGCAGCAGATCGCTTCATTGACGATGTTCTCGCCGGCTTCAGCAAGCCGCGCAGTGCGGTACAACATGCTGCGCGCAGCAAAGGTACGAATGCGCATGTCGGCGTAGCGCATACGCACCCCTTCCTTGGCAGCACGTGGCTCTCCACTTCGATCCGGTTGTTGAATGTGATCACGCGCGAAGTCCGTGGCGTACATCATCCAACCGGTAACATTCGCGGCGATGAGCAAGCGTGTATCACCAATCTGTTGCAAGGCGCGTGGCATGCCTTCACCGGCCTTGCCGATGATGTGGCTGACTGGCACACGTACGTTGTTAAAGGCAAAGGCCGCGTGATGGCTGCCATCGATGGAAGAAAAGCGGCGAGTCAGCGTGACACCCTCGGCACTTGTATCGATCACGACCAGCGCTGGTCCTTTTCCCGGGATCTGACACAGCGTGTTGATGAAGTCGGCATTGCCACCTCCCGTGACGTAACTCTTCTGACCGTTGACGATCAACATGTCGCCGTCAATCACGGCAGTGGTTGGTGCAGGTGCATCGTCGGGTTCGGTGAATCCGAATCCGCCTCGCTTCTCACCTGCCAGCACCGGCGCGAGATAGCGGGAACGCAGCGGCTCATCACACTTCGCGAGCACGCCGGGTCCTGGACCAAATACAGAATGGGTGTGAGGTGCATTGCAGGCCGCGAGCGCTTCACGAACGACCGTCATAGCTAACGGGCCGGCTTCGCTGCCGCCAAACGAACGCGGTTGCGACATGGGGAATAATCCGACGCGTTTGGATTCTGCCACCACCTCGGCGTGGGATACGTTCTCCCGTGCACAGAGGATGTCTTTCGCGAAAGTGGTAGCTCGATCGCGCAGCGCGAGCAGTTCAGGAAAAAGTTGTTCCGGCATGGTTACCCCAGAGCAGGGCCGGCGAGGCCGAGCGCGATGATGAAGAGCAGAAGAAGCATGGTACCGAGTGCATAGAGGATCATGGACTCGCGACGGGCATGACGCTTGAGTAGTGCTTCGACTTCTTCCGGTGTTTTGGTGGCGAGCTGGCTGGTCAGGCGATAACGTGTCAATCCATCGGCCCGTTGGGGCAGGCGGACAAAGAGCTCCGGTGTATCCGCAAGACGCACTGAGGCCTCCTGCATGGAGCAGTTCGCCATACGGGCGACTTCGATGGGATGCATGGCGTGGCCGCCGTTATCCATGAACGAGAGATAGATGTCGAAGATGCGACGGACTTTGCCGCGAAAGCGGAATCGGACGAAAGGCATGTTCAGCATGGAAGCACCGTAACGAGGGACCGGTACGTTCGTGATGGAAAGCTGCGAGCCGTGTCAGACACGATGAGCAGCCTCGACGGCCTGCACTGAGGGCCGCGCTGCCACGCGATCATGCAGGTCTGCGACGCGTGGGAAACGCCGGAGATCAACGCCGTCGCTCTCCAGCCAGGTGGAAATCGTATAGAGGTAGATATCGGCAACGGAATACTGATCACCGAGTACCCAGGGCCCTTTAAACATATCGTCTTCGATCAGCTGAAAGCTGTCCGCCATGTTCTGCGGTACTTTCTTCTTCATCGCTTCAACAGCTACGGGATCATCAGCCCAACGACTACCCCGCATGCGATGCGCGTGGGCGACATGAACGGTGGAACAGAGGTAGCTGTTGAAAGCCTGCATCTGAGCGAACAGGAAAGGGTCGTTCAGCGGAGCGAGGTGCGCCGACGGGAAACTCTGCGCGATGAAAGCCAGAATCGCCGGCGTTTCCGTGATGATGCCGTGGTCGGTGGCCAGTGTGGGTACCCGCCCCTTAGGGTTGATGGCGAGATATTCCGGTGATCGTTGTTCATTGCGGCGAAAGTCGAGCCTGTGCGTCTCGTAGGTCGCGCCGGACTCTTCAAGCGCAATATGCGAGGCTGCGGCGCAGGAACCCGGCGCGAAATAGAGCTTCATGGTGATCGGTCCAAATACTGGTGCTGCGCCATCATCGCCCAGGGCCGGCTCCTTTGTCAGGGGCCGGGTGAGTGGGAGGGGGCGGGCGCAGAGGCGGGATGATCAAACCGACCGTGTATCAGGAAGTGCAGGGTCTGCCGCAGCACCTCTTCATCCCGCATCATGAAGGTGTGTGTCACCGGTAGCGTGATGAAGTCCTGCATACCTTCAACGCGGGTGGCGGCGACACTCACTTTGCCGTCGTCTTCGTCGGGTAGAAGATGCGACAACAGTGGATTCATGGAATTACTGCCTGCGATCACACCCACTTCGAAATCCACCGCGCCAAGTTTGCGGGGTACCGAATCCGCATCTGTTCCGAGCTGAGAACCTGCCGGTCCATTGATCACGTCGAACCCAGGTACACCCTTCAGTTCATCTACCGCCTCACTGCCCTGGTTGGGTGGCCCAAGCATGACTACACGACCCAGTCTTTCGATGGTGTGGTCGTGCAGATAGACACGCGTGAGAATGCCGCCAAGCGAGTGGGTGACGATGTGGATCTGTGATTCGGTGTTTGCATCAAGGGTCTTAATACATTGATCGATGCCTGATTTCAGGGCTTTCGGGGCGAGTTCATCGATGGTGTGGTCGCGAGAGGGATAACCGGTGTTCGCGACGCGGAAACCTGCATCTTCGAGTGACTCGGCCATCGTCGACATCGAGTCGGGTGAACGGATCAGGCCATGAAGCAAGATTACACAATCGTTAGCATGAACCGGTGTGATCGTTAAAAGCACGCTGACAAGCGTGCCCAAGCGCACTTTCATGGCTTAGCTCTAGCCTTGTTGGCAATGACGGTGGCTCGAATCGGAGCAGGGTGACCTTCGACGGTTTTGGATGCATCGTGTGGATCGAGGGCTTCGCGCAGTGATTCAAAGCGCATCCAATCTGTCGTGTGTTGTTCATCCGTCAGCGTGGGCGTGATGTCGACTACACGGGGTGACTCGAAACCCGCATCGCGCAACCAGGATTTGAGCTGTTCGATTGAAGGCACGATGCTGACGTTGCGCATGCGTGCATATCGATTCGGTGGATGGAGCGATATTGTACCTTCAACGATGAGAGACTCGAGTACAACGGTCCCCCCCGGTCTGCAACAAGCGAACAAACGTGCAACGTGGTCAACGGGTTCCTTGCGGTGATAGATCACACCCATGGACAACACCGTGTCGAAACACGCTGCGAGGGGTGATGCTTCGAGCGTTAGTGGGAGAACCCAGTGATTCGCTTCACCGAGCATGCGCGCAGCCGCAAGGTGCTGCATGCAGTAGAGGAGCGTCGGGTCGATACCCACCACCGCGCGTGCGCCGGCATCAAGCAGTCGCCAGCCGAAGTAGCCGTTGCCACATCCCACGTCCAGAACCCGTTGGTGATCAAGGCTTGGCAAGTGAGGTTTGAGCCGCTCCCACTTCCAGTCCGAGCGCCACTCGGTGTCGATGTGAGTTTCACCGAATGTCCATGGACCCTTGCGCCACGGCATCAAGCGACGCAGTGACGATTCGCGAAGGTGTGGCTCCTCCAGGTCCTCAATCGCTTCGCGCCACTGTGCCGCATCTCCGTGTGCTTCGACAGAGAACTTTGCCGGTAGCCCAGGCCTGACGTCGGCCCACTCGGGAAAGTTCGCGGCGAAACGTCCAAGTTCGTTCGAGAGTTGTGCGTCGAAGTTCACGTTCGCGCGATCAGTGACAACCAATTGAGGCAACGGAACCAGACGGTAACCTCTTTGAATCCGGCTTCACGAAGCCGCTTGAGATGAATTTCTTCGGAGTCCACGATCATGACGTTTTCAATGGCGGCGCGCTTCTGCTGAATCTCGATATCCGAGTAACCGTTGGCCGCTTTGAAGGCGTGGTGGGTTTCGTCCATGAATGTTTGGATGGCCGGATCTTCGGACCGAATTTTCTCCGATAGCAACAACATTCCGCCGCTGCCTAACGCTTTAGCGATACGTTGCAACAGTAGCAGGCGATCAGACGGCGGAATGAACTGCAGCAGCCAATTGGAGAGCACCACGCGCGCCGGTCCGAAATCGAAATCGCGCACATCAGCTTCAACGAAATCAACGCGTGTATCGGTCACCAACGTTCGTGCCTTTGTGACCATGGCGTTGGATTGATCCACGGCGACGATGTGGCTTTGTGTGGTCCCGAGACCCGCCAGTACCGCTGTCGTCGTCGCCCCCAGCGAACAACCCAGGTCATAAAGACGATCTCCCCCACGCAGATGCCGCGCAGCGATGAGCCCGGTCATAGGCACCACGAGTTCGTATCCTGGTACGCTGCGCCGGATCATGTCCGGAAAAACCTGGGCGACACGATCATCAAACGCGAAATCAACCAGATGGGGGTTTGGGCTCCGGTAAATCTCGTCCTTCACGTGTCAGACCTCGACGACCTTCAACGAAATCGGCGTGTGTGTCAGAAATTCAGTTTCTTGTTCGAGGTCCAGACGTGTCAGCGGATGTTCGTTGAGCCACGCACCGGACAGTTTGATCTGCAGCACGTCACCGTGGGTCTTGAGCTGAATGTCGGGGACCACATCGTTATTACGGGAACGGCGTAGCACAACCGCGAGGCGCAACAGAACCGTCAGTCTGAGGAGCGCCTCTGCATCTTCCCCGGTGAAGAGATCCATGGGCACTTTTCGACGGTGGGATCGGACGAGTGTGGCGAGACGCGATTGATCGCGGCGCGAAAAACCGAGCATGTCCATACTCAGCAGCAAATAACCGCCGTGTTTGTGGTATTGGCTGTGGGAGATGTCCATGCCGATTTCATGAAGATCACCCGCCCAGCGGAGCAGCGCAGCGTCTTCTTCGTCAGCGATCTTCCATACTTTGGCAACCTGGGCATGCAAGATCATTACAAGATCGCGGACACGGTCGGTGTGGGCCGGCTCGACGTGATATCGACTGCGTAAACTGGCGACAGTCGCTTCCCGGATATCCGCTTGATGTACACGACCGAGCAGGTCGTAGATCAATCCTTCGCGGAGCGCGCCAGTGGAGGCATGCATGTAGTCAACATTGAGTTCCGCAAATACAGCAGCGAGAATCGCGACACCTCCACAAAATACCGGTGCACGCTCTTCAGAAAGTTGCGGCAGATTAACGAGTTCAATCTGTTTTGCTTCGATGAGATAGCTGATCAGCCACTCCAGTCCTTCAGCGGTGATAACGCCAGCGGGATAACCGTTCCCGGACAGGACTTCTTCAATGGCGAGCACACTGCCCGAAGCACCTATAGCCGTCTCCCAGTTTTCTGGCTGAAAGTGCAGGCTGACAGGTTCGAGTTCCTGACGACCGAGGTACACCGCATGCTCAAAGCTGCGACGCCCGATCTTTCCGCCGGGAAAACAGCGGATTGACATGGCGACACAACCCATGTGCACGCTCTCCATCACTTCGGGCCCGAAGTGGCGACCGATAATGAGCTCGGTGCTGCCTCCACCGATATCGATCACCAGTCGGCGGTCGTTGTTGTCTTCGAGGCTGTGGGAGACACCGAGATAGATGAGACGCGCTTCTTCACGGCCCCCGATGAGTTCGACGGGATGACCGAGAATGCGCTGCGCTTTTTCGATAAACCGTGCTGAGTTTTTGGCTTGACGCAAGGCACTGGTGCCAACGATGCGAACGTTTTCTTCCTTCAGGCCCCGGAGCCGCTCTGCCAATCGCTCAAGACAGTCGAGCGCCTTGGTTTCAGTTTCCTGATCGAGGTTGCCGTCGGAACCTAGACCCGCAACGAGCCGCACCATCTCCCGATATTTGTCGACGACCTGAATGTGCCCGTCGCGTTCATTGACGACGAGCAGATGAAAACTGTTGGAGCCGAGGTCGAGTGATGCGAGCTGTCTACGCATTCGTGGCGGTACCACCGGCGAACTGGACCGGCACCGGACAGTCGAGTGCACCGGCTAGAAGGTGAATCAAAGCGTTCTCCATAGGGTTGATGCCGTCTTTCGCGCCCAGTGCGGCGACGATGGCTTTGAGCACCCGCGGCTTTTGCAGCGGAGCGCGCGCGCGTAGTTTTGTCAGTGAAGCGTTGATGGTGGCGAAGTCGGGCTCTGGGAGTGGGCGTGAAGGCAACTTGAGCCCGAGCGCGGCAATGGACCTTTCCACGAGATCCCTGCGAGCAGTGGGCTCTGCTTCAGCGGTGCTGGCAAGAGAAGCAAGGACGTTGAGTAGTTCAAGTTCCACTGCCTTGATTTGGGTGTGGCCTGCGCCCTGCGAGGGGACGCCTGTGAAGTGCGGTGTCAGGTCCTTCATCAGGGTCACACAAGTCAACCACTCAAACAGGTCAATACGTGTATCGCGGTTGACGAGCGCAGCGACCTGTTGCTGGAACGCACGATACTGCATGGCCGATTGGGTTTTCAGCGCCGGGATCGACATGGCGAGCAAAACGGTTTTTTGGTCGGGTTCTACCGTTTTAATGAGGTCGTAGAGTCGTACCGTCTCATCCGCAATTCGCGCACCTGCTGTTGATGCCATGGCATTGAGCTGTTGTTTGCGAATGGTGTCGTGGTGGGACAACAGCATCGCGTACATCAGAGCGGTTGCCGAAAATCCTTCTTGCGTGGCTTGTGTCAAAGCCTTGCCGGCAAGCTTCACCATCATCTGCGCCCGGGCGAGGTCTTTCGCATCGGGATTGCCTACTGCTTCAACGATGCCTTCTTTCGCTGCCGAAGAGGGTGCTGCGCGTGGCGCCATCGAGCTGATACCTGCGTTTTCAAAGGTCTCAAACATCCTGTCGGGCAAGGGTGCCGTTGCAGGGAACTTGCCATCCCAGCGGGGCTCAATGCTGCGTATGCGAACCTCGAGGGGTGGATGTGTTGCGAAGAGGCCGGAGAAAAACTTGCGTACACCGACCTGGTCAAAGAAGAGGTGACTGGCTTCGTGAGCTTGTGAATTGTTGACCGTTGAACCGGGGAGGAATCCTCCGATCTTCTCCAGTGCACCAGAAATACCTTCAGGGTTGCGGGTAAATTGAACCGCGGAGGCATCGGCAAGAAATTCTCGCTGCCGGCTCACGGCCGCCTTGATCATGTTGCCGAAGAATGTGCCGCCGTAACCGATCGCGATGAGACCGACGCCGAACGCTACCCCGGCGAGACCATTCTTGCGGCTGTTGCCGCTTTGTCGTGCGATCACCCGTCCAATCAGCCCGATGAAGAGTATGCCGTGAAGAATTGCGATAAGGCGGAGATTCAGCTTCATGTCGCCATTGAGGATGTGACTGAACTCGTGGGCGATGACGCCTTGCAGTTCTTCGCGACTGAGGGTGTCGAGTGCCCCTCGGTTTACACCCACCACAGCGTCTTCAATGGAGTGGCCTGCGGCGAACGCGTTGATCCCGGGTTCATCGAGCAAATACACCGGCGGCACCGGCGTACCCGACGCGATGGCCATTTCTTCAACCACGTTGAGTAGTCGTGTCTCTTTGAAGTCCGCCTGCTCGCGGGTCAGCAGGCGGCCACCAAAGGACTCAGCGACGACCCGACCACCACCCCGTAAACGCAGATACTTGTACAGCGTGGCCACGCCGACGATGCCAATTACGCCGAATGAGATCCAGCCCCAGAGTTCGGTGGGCATTGCGCTCAGCAGCGTCAGCGACGATTCGGTGTCGGTCACCGCAACCTGACTTCCGCTGAGAAAAAACGTCGCTGCGATCAGCAGATTGGTCAAGACAACGAGCGTGAAAACAGCAGCGGCGAAGAGGAGGCCCAGCTGCCAGGTACGTCGCCTCGCGGCATCCTGAGCCTTGAAGAAGTCCACGGAAGAATCCCGTCAGTTCAGAAGGAAACCTTCGGCGCCGCCTGCATGGCCGCACGGTCTTCGTACTCGAGCAGTTCCGCATCGGCACGGTGACCAAACATCCCCGCGAAAATCACCGGAGGGAAGGTCTGCTTGTAAGTGTTGTACTCCGTCACTTGGTCGTGGTACGCGTGGCGAGCGAAGGAGACCTTGTTTTCCGTGGAGGTCAGCTCTTCCGAGAGCTGCATCATGTTGGCGTTGGCTTTGAGGTCTGGATAGGCCTCGACCACGACGTTCATCCTTCCTAAGGCACTACCGAGCATGCTTTCCGCAGCACCGAGTTCCTTCATCGCTGTCGCATCACCCGGATTTTGTGATGCTTTTTTCAGGCCGGTAAGTGCCTGATTGCGTGCGGCGATGACCGCTTCGAGGGTCTCGCGTTCGTGTTTGAGATAACCCTTGGCGGTTTCC
>SYFY01000002.1 GCA_005799745.1 Gammaproteobacteria bacterium | reverse complement strand
TGCATCTGTTGCACCGTGCGGGGCGACCTCATCCGCATCCTTGGAAATCTCGCCCGTCGTCGCAGCCGCTTCGATCGTATCGTGCTGGAGACCACCGGGCTTGCCGATCCCGGACCGGTGGCACAGACTTTTTTTGTCGACGACGAGATCAAGTCGCGTTTCTTCATCGATGGCATCATCACCCTCGTTGATGCAGCGCACATCAGCCAGCACATTGACGACAGCGAAGAAGCCGTCGCGCAGATCGCCTTCGCAGATCTGTTAGTGCTCAACAAGACCGACCTTGTGACCGCTGACGAAGTCGCCCGGATTTCTGATCGCCTGCGCAACATCAACAGTCTGGCGCGCCTGCAGCGTGTGTGCATGGCAGCGGTTCCGATCGACGCGGTGCTCGACCTCGGTGGTTTCAATCTCGAGCTGGCGCTGTCACGGAATCCGCAGTTCCTGGAGCCGGAGTATCCCTTCGAGTGGGGTGGTGTCCTCGAGTTCGAGGCAGGCAGACACACGCTCAAGTTCGATCAGGCGCCGGACCCCGCGATGGATGTAGTGGTGCTGCCATTGACCGCGATGGAGTCGCTTGATGATCTGGCGGAGAAGGTTTTCCGCCACTTTTCGCACGATCCGCAACGCTGTCCACCCGGCGGATTAATCCATCCGGGCACCACGTTATGGCAGCTGGATACCCGTGATGCGCCGGTTGAGTTCCAGATCGACGCGAAGGTGGCAGGTTCATTTGCACTGTTCACACAACACCGCCCGGAAGAATTTGATGCGCAGCTCTACGGGTCAGATGGTTGGGCTATCGATGTGCAGTCGTCACGTCACTTCAATCCGGGGCACACCCACGATGCGGCGGTGGGTTCAGTATCGATGGAAATCCACGGAGACCTGGATGAGCGGCGGTTCAATCAGTTCATCGGCTACCAGCAGCGCACCAACGGCGTGGACATCTTTCGTTTCAAAGGCGTGGTGAGCCTCGCCGGCCAGCCGCGGCGCATCGTTATCCAGGGAGTACACATGCTGTTTGATGCTACTGAGGGCGCTCCTTGGGGAGCGTCGGCTCGGAGCAGTCGGCTGGTGTTTATTGGCCGCAACCTCGACGCACAGATGCTGCGGACCGGTTTTGCAGCGTGTGCGGTGAGATGAGCGAAACCTCTCGCCTGCAGCCACAGCTGTGCCTTCGCATGGCGGAAATTCCGGTTGCCCTGGACTGGACACACGACGGCCACTTTCTCGCCGTTGGTGGTGCCGATGGTGAGACAGTGGTTTTCGACACTGTGGAAGACCGGGTGGTGAGTCGGATCCAGGCTCACGCCCGAGGATTGTTCCAACTCGCCTGGCAACCCCGCGGCAGTCGCCTGTTGACCTGTGGTCAGGATGGTGCGGCGCGGCTGTGGACGCTGGCGGACGGTGTCTTGTCCCTGACCGCCGAACTGGAGATGGAACACGCCTGGGTGGAGCATTGTGCGTGGCAGCCGGCGGGAACCTGTTTCGCGGTAGCAGCAGGTCGGGTGGCGAGAGTGTTCGATGCCAACGGCGGTTTGCTGCAGCGAGAAGTCTCTTTTGCAGGTGGCACGATTTCTGCCCTCGGGTGGCGACCGCAGGGTGCGCAGCTGGCGTTGGCCGGTTATCAGGGCGTGGCGCTCTACAGTCCTGCAGATCCACGTGGAGGGATCCGGAAGTTGCCCTGGAGCGGCGCCATGGTGTCGTTGGCGTGGCGGCCCGATGGCAGCGTCATCGCTTGTGGATGCCAGGATTCTTCCGTTCATTTCTGGCGGTTGCGAGAAAGCAAGGAAGCCTGGATGTCCGGGTATGAGACCAAGCCGAAACACCTCGCCTGGTCGCGTGACGGTGAATGGTTGGCGACGTCAGGCAGTTGGGACGTGACCTTGTGGCGATTTCGGAAGGGGAGTCCTGAAGGGACCTCGCCGACGACTTTGCGACGACACCGAGCACCGTTGCGGGCGCTGGCGTTTGCACCGAAAGGTCGTCGCCTGGTGTCAGGATGTGAAGGCGGATTGGTCTGCCTTTGGGATCAACTGGAGGATTTTGTTGCGCCGTCGGCGGTGGTGGCGCTGGATGCGGGTGTGGAAAGTGTCGCGTTCAGTCCCAAGGGTGCTGGTTTAAGACTGGCGGCAGGTGACGCCAACGGAGGCGTGCATCTCCTGACGGCGCAGTGAATCACCGGTCAGCGTAGTCGATCCCTGCCGCAGAACTCAGGCGCGACAGGATGCGCATGTCCCCACGACTTCCACCGGTTCATCACCGGCTTCAAAGCCGAGTTCTGCCGCGCTGCGTCTTATGGTGTTGTCGATCTTGTGATCTTCCAGCTCGACCGTTGCCTTGCAGCTGCGGCAGATAAGCACGAGACCACGGTGGTCTGCTTCCTGCCCCCGGCATGCTGAAAATGCATTGAGCGCGTTCACCTTGTGGACCAGGCCAAGCTCCAGCAGGAAGTCGAGTGCTCGATAGACGGTCACTGGTGCCGCTTTCGGGCGCAGGGACTTCAGTTCATCGAGCAGCTCGTATGCACCGACAGGACGGTCGTGACGAAGTAGCAGTTCAAAGACTTCGCGTCGCAGCGGTGTAAGCGCCGCACCCTGGTCTTCGCAGATCATCTCGACCTCGCGCAGGCGCGAGGCAATGGCTCGAGTACCGGTTCCGGATTTCACAGCGTTCCCCGTGCAAGGCATAGGTGGATTGCCAAGGAGTATACCCGCAGCGCCGGCTCAAGCTGAACCCGCATCGTTCGGCTCTGACTCTGTGCTGGCACATAGCGGTTCGGGGGCGGTAAAATAGTGTAATGTTATTACATTATATAAGATCACTTGCGACGGGGTTGATGGCCTCGCAGATCCGCGCCGTCGGAATACCGGTCGATCTGCACCACGCGCTGCGCCGCGATGAGCGGAGCCTGACGCGATGATTCTGGCGCAGATCGTGTTGGCAACACTGTTTGCGGGTGTTTTGCCTACGCTGGCCACAGCGAGTTTTGGAATGCGGGTGCCTGGTTGGCTGGCGGGTTCGATTGCGGTGTTTGCTGCAGGAATGTTGTTGGCGATGGCGTGTCTGGAGATACTCCCCCACGGGATGCAGGTGCTCGGGATGGGGCAGACGGCGTGCGTTTTCATTGCTGGTTTGTTCTTCTTCTTCGTCGCATCACGTCGTTCGCATCATCGAAGTTCTTTATCGCCTGGGGCTGCGCGAGGTGCTGCCCTTGCAACACGCAGCCGTGTTACGAGGCTTGACGCAGACATCGCGCCCGTCTTGCTGATGGGTGACGGAGTTCACAATGCTGTCGATGGTGTACTCGTAGCCGCGGCATTTCTTCAAGATACCGCTTTGGGCTGGAGCGCAGCGTTTGCGGTCGCTTTGCATGAAGTTCCGCTGGAGTTCGGTGAATACCTGTTGATGGTGTGGTCCGGTATGCGACCGCAGCAAGCGCTGCTGTGGAACGCTGCAAGTGGGGCTTGCACCGTTCTTGGCGGGATCACCGGTTTTTTTGTTCTTCGCCACATCGATGGTCTTCTGAATTACGCACTGGTTTTCGCTGCAGGAAGTCTGGTCTTCGTCGCAGCGGTGACGTTGATCCCGCGAATGACCCTGGTCAAAGACCCCGCCGCCTGTACGCGATTTGTTCTGTGTTTTCTCGCTGGGGGACTGTTCTTCCGCAGTATCGGGATGCTGGATTGAACGCAGCAGCGTCGTGGGGGTGCGTTTCCCGCTGGGATCGTCGAATACTCAGCGCCGGCACGGCGGGTATTGTGCAGAGAAAGTCGTCCGTAGGCCCATCACCTTAACGTCGCTGTTGGCCAGATCGAATACTGGCGTATCAATGGACGCGGTATACCTCGATCACGCGATCATTCTGATCGGGTCCATGCGCCTGTTTTAGGTCGTCAGGCGCTGGAAAAATCAGGGTGGATACGAAAGTATGGCGGTTCAGCCAGTCGTACTTGCCTTGAGGCGCGATGAACTCCGGGGCCAAGCGAAAGCGGGTTTCTTCGAGCGTCTTTCCGGGATACAACAACCCTTTGTTGTGAATGATGATTGTCACACCATCGTCCGTCTTAAGCCGGTAGAGCGCGTCGATCACTTCCACACCGTCGGGGCGGGTCACGGGAAAATCGCCGCCACCCGGTACGACCGTCCCACGAATGTCCTTGCCAAAGAACTGACCTCCGATGATCGGCCAGATCTCCGTGCGTTTACCGTCTTTGCTGTCGGCCGTGGTTGCAACTGGCTCCGGTGATGAACAGGTGACAACGATTTTCATCACCAGTTCGAGGCGAGGTCGATCTTGAGGTGCGTGTGGCCAAGACGGGGAAGCGGGTAAAGCGGGTAACTCGGCAGCGACAGCTGATCCCGTCATAAGAAGCACGAAGGTCAACAGGTGACGAATCCGCAAATGACCTCCTCGGTCAGCCACGTGTACGAAGATGCGTTTCCGCTTCGACGAGCAGTTCAGGTCTGCAGACTTCTGCCTGGATGACATTCAGTGAACCCTCATCGGGTTCGAGGTGACGTCGGACTTCCTGTTCGATGATGGACCAATCGGCAGGATGCCGAAGGTAAACCCGGGAAGTGGTCATGGGATTTACTTTGTCACTCTCGGGTAGCGATGCCGACCGGATCACCAGATCAATGTTCTCCGCTGTCAATGTGCATTGCGCGAGCACGTCGCCATCATGAAGTGATTCACTCTGCCGAATACTTGCTGTGCCGGAAACAAAGAGCTCGCGCTCATCGACCGACGTGGCCCGCGCAAAACTTGGTGATCTTGGGCCATATTGTTCGGGATAACGCCAGGCGGGAACCTGAAGTGGATTCTCGACAGGTCGGGTTTGTGCGGTTCCACCGATGGCGATGATCGCGAGGTGACTTCCTGGAGTTCCAACGGCCGAAGCCGCTGGTAACGCCGCGTCGTGGAGTGCCTCAAGGGCTTCGGCTCGACCCAGGCAGAAGAGCTTGTAGGTATCGAGCGTTCCGTAGCTCTCGTTGATCAGCGGGATAAAATTCCATATTCGGTAGAAGTGCTGGTCGCCGAGCGCCTCAATGAGCCTCGCGTATAGCGAGCGTGAAATTTCCCGAATCGACGGCTGGGTGACCGGCGCAATCACCGCAAGGCAAAATCCTTTCTCGTTTTGCCAACGGTGGATGCCGTAGGCATCGGCGCCTGCGTAGTCGAGGCTTGGCAGTTGCCATGTTTCTTCGCCCGATCCGGCAATCAGTGGGTTTTGCAGTGAGAGACGAAGCTCAACAGGGCTCGTGGTCAGCGCCGTGGTTCGTTGACCGAAGCAGAATTTCAGCTGCATGGAAATTCTCTGCGTAATGCGCCGTGCGGGGCACTTTTTGCAGGAGCGGCTTCCAGGCCGCGATTCATTGGCACGGTGAGAGGATTTATCGCGGCTTGGGAGCCACTTCCACAGGAAAAAGTCGACATAGGCAGGTTAAGAATCGCGATCGAGCGCTCTTTGAAAATCGACAGGTGTGGCAAGTCAATCTGTTTGGCCCTCTCGAACCTTCGCGATGACTTGCATTGAAAAGGAGCGGGTCATCTTGGACAATCGCCGGCCTCACACAGTCTAGCCAAGTCGATGGCCCAAACTCCAGAACAGCAAGAAATTGCCTCGCTTGTCGTTGAGGTCCTCAATCTCACGGATGTCGAGCCGAAGTCCATTGATCCCGCTGCCGTACTTTTTGAGGATTCTGGTCTTGCCCTGGATTCCATTGATGCGCTTGAAATTGCGGTGGCCATCGCCGAGCGCTACAACGTGCACATCTCCGCTGAAGACGAGGGCACTCGCGAGATCTTTGCAACCCTCGCCAATCTCACCGCACACGTGGTGCAAGAATCAGGACAGCGGCTAGGCGTCGCATGACCTCCCGCCCCGTCATCGAGCGCCCGGCCGATGACGTGTTTGCGGCCACGGACCGTGGTCCCATCAGCGTGGCCCAGTTTTGTGCTGATGTTCGGTGGGTTGCTGAGCGGCTTCCCGACTGTACTTACCTCGTCAACCTCTGCCAATCGCGCTACGGCTTCATGGTGGTGTTCTTCGCGGCAGCGGTCTCGCGGCGCATTACGCTTTTGCCCGGACGAAGAGATGTTGCCGATGCAGCTACCATTGGCGACATTTTTGCAACCCGTGCGTTTGTGCGCGGAGCAACCGGCATCGTTACAGATGGCGCATTACGCGATACACCGGCCATCGCGGCGATTGGCAAACCGGTTTATCACTTCGCTTCCCATGGTGCGACATTCGGTCGTCAACACATGCCGTTTTCCATGGATGAGCCTGTCACGTGCGCTGGCGTGTTTGTCGTGCCTGGGGATGTGATCGTCGGCGATGGCGAAGGCGCGGTGTGTATTCCGATTGCGTTGGTGGAAGAAGTGGTGCGTGATGCGCTTGTACAGGAAGAACGCGAAGCGTTTGCACTGGAGTGTGTTCAGGCAGGCGAACCGAGTATTGACCTCTTTCCGCTCGCACCGAATCGCGTGCCGGATTTTGAGGCGTGGAAAGCGGCAAAGAACCGGTCGTAACCTTTATCTGGTTCATTGAAACCCCAAGGATTTCCCGATGTCCCAACGCAAGAGCATCCACATCGACGGCCTCTCACATCAAACCGCGATTCCCGTAGCGAGTCGGATCGGACCACTCCTGGTTTCCAGTGTGATCTCGCCGTTTGATCCAGGCACACTCAACGTACCCCCGACGATTGAAGCCCAAGCCGCGAACATCTTTCGACATGTCGAAAAAATGCTCGCAGCCGCAGGTGGCAACTGGTCACATGTCGCCAAGATTGAGTTCTGGGCACCGAGCACAGAGGCACGTGCTGTGATTGACGGTCCCTGGGTGGAGAAATTTCCCGATGCTGAATCACGCCCGGCACGCCATACACATGTTGGTCAAGGTGCGGCACTTCCCGCTTCTTTCCTGGCCTATATACCGGAGTAAGTTCTGATGATGACCCCTGCGCACATTGAAGAAGCCGCGAAGTCCCTCTGGCACGCAGAACAAACCCGTCAGTGGGTTGAGCCCATCAGCAACCGGTTTGCTGACGCTACGGTAGATGATGCTTACCGTATTGGTCTAACGGTGCGTGATCTCAAAATCTTAGGGGGTCGGACCGTAAAGGGTCACAAAATCGGCCTCACCTCCAAAGCCATGCGTGATCTCACGGGAGCGACAGAGCCAGATTACGGTTTCATCTTCGACAATTGGTTCGCGCTTGAAGGTTCAACCGTTGCGCGTGACACGATGAATCGTCCACTCGTGGAAGTGGAACTCGCCTTTGTGATGGGTGATGAGCTTCGTGGGCCATCGATCAATGTTGCAGACGTGATTCGTGCCGTCGACTTTGTTATGCCGGCTCTCGAGATCGTCGACAACCGCTACAACGGTCGTGGCAAGAACATGCTTGTGGACAGCATTTCTGATGCAGCGAGTTGTGGATTTGTTGTGCTCGGGGGCAGCCCGGCTTCTCTACTCGATGTGGATGTGCGTCGTATGAGTGCATCACTCTCCATCAATGGTGTGATGCTCGAGACAGGCTCTGCCGTAGCAGTAATGGGCAATCCGCTTAACGCGGTCGTCTGGCTGGCCAATAAGCTGCATGAGTTTGGCGTGTCTATGCAGCCCGGTGATGTGATTTTGAGCGGTTCGTTTGTGAAGGCCATTCCGTTTAAGGCCGGAGACGCAATTCATGCGCAGTTCGATCGGCTCGGTGAGGTGACACTCAATATCGGTTGATGCATCTGGCCTACAAGCGGCCAACCATTGCCGTATCAAAAAGCTCAAGTGCATCACTGACTTTAAGTTCGCGAGGATTCCCGCCTGCTGTGGGATCCACAATCGCCATCTCGGCGATGCGTTGCCTTTGGCGATCATCTACCTTGAGTCCTGCCAACGTGTGCGGAACGCCCACATCGTGTCGTAAAGCCAACACCGCATCGACAAACCCATCGAATCCGCCCGCTATTCCGAGCCATGCGCCAAGTCTCTCGATCTTAATTTCGATTTCTAGCCGGTTGAACTTCAACACATAAGGCATGAACACAGCATTGGTCATTCCGTGGTGAGTGTCATAGAGCGAACCCACGGGATGAGACATCGCGTGAATCGCGCCAAGTCCTTTCTGGAAAGCCGTCGCGCCCATCGCAGCTGCGGCCATCATGTGGCCCCGCGCTTCGATGTCGGCTGGATTCGCCATCACTTTGCGCAGATTCTCGAATACGAGGCGCATGCCTTCCACCGCGATGCCTTCCGCGAGCGGGTGATAACCCGGCGCGCAATACGCTTCGAGGCAGTGGGCAAGTGCATCCATTCCAGTGCCCGATGTAATGAAAGGTGGCAAGCCCACTGTCAGTTCAGGGTCAGCGATAACGAAGGCTGGCATCATTTTCGGATGAAAGATGACCTTCTTCGTTTGTGTGGATGGGTCTGTTAAGACACCCGCGCGTCCGACTTCGCTACCGGTTCCTGCTGTTGTAGGAATCGCGATGATAGGCGCGATGCCACTCGGATCAGCACGAGACCACCAATCCCCGATGTCTTCAAAATCCCACACCGGACGCGATTGGCCGGACATAAACGCGATGAGTTTGCCGGTATCGAGACCACTGCCACCGCCGAAGGCGATGACACCGTCATGAGCGCCTGAGCGATAGGCCGCGATGCCGGCTTCCAGATTCGGCAATACAGGATTCGGTTTGATATCCGCGAAAAGTGCCGCGTTGAGACCCGCACCTCGAAGGATCTCGAGTGCACGCAACGTAATGGGTGCGTTGGCGAGCCCTGCGTCTGTCACCAACAAGGGCTTGCGAATGCCTGCTGCAGCGCAGGTCTCCGGTAGTTCGGTGATACGCCCTGCACCAAATCGAACAGCTGTCGGATAGGACCAGTTAGCTCGCTTGTTATCCATGATTTCTTCGTTGAACCTGTTCAGTAGCGCTCGAAGCCGCGTTTTAACTCAAAGTCTGTAACGCGTCGGTCGTACTCTGACTGTTCCCACGCTGCGGTGCGCACGTAATGATCAACGACGGCGTCTCCAAACACCCCGCGTAAGAACGTCGAGTTGTCGAGGGCTGCCATGGCCTCGCGAAGCGTCCCGGGGATGTGGTGAAGACTGCCATCAACATAGGCGTCGCCAGTGAACGGCGGCGGTAGTTCAAGTTTCTCTTCGATCCCCGCCATACCAGCTGCGAGCAACGCAGCAAAGGCGAGATAGGGATTGAGGTCCGCACCGCCGACGCGGCATTCGGTTCGAATGGATTTTGAATGCGCTCCGCACAGCCGAAAGCTGGCTGTGCGGTTGTCATCCGACCACACAAGGCGTGTCGGTGCGAACGTCCCCGTCTGCTGAAAACGTTTGTACGAATTGATGTACGGTGCCAGGAAGTAGGTGAGGTCCGCCGCGTATTTAAGTTGTCCAGCCATGAACTGTTTCATGAGCTTGCTCATGCCGAGTTCACTCTGCGGGTCGTAGAACAAAGGCTTCTCACTTTTTGAATCCCAGAGTGATGCATGCACATGACACGATGACCCGGCGAGGTCGTAGTGCCATTTCGCCATAAATGTCACAGCCCAACCGGCAAGGTCAGCGATTTCTTTCACGCCGTTTTTCATCACCACGTGCCGATCGGCCATGGTGAGCGCATCGGTGTAGCGAACATTCAGCTCTTCTTGACCACGACCCCACTCGCCCTTGGAGTTTTCAACGGGAATGCCCGCGCCGTGAATGCCATTGCGGATCGCTTGCATGACGGGCTCTTCGCGCGTGGTGCTGAGGATGTGATAGTCCTGTATGTACTCAGCCGCGGTCTGAATGCCGTCCCAACGTTTGTCGCGTGCTGACGCGTAGGTTTCGCGGAACACGTAGAACTCGAGTTCCGATGCAAAAAACGCCTTCATGCGTCGCGCCGCGAGTTTGTCGCATTGCGCCTTGAGCATCGCTCTCGGACTGTGGGCGAGATCGTGGCCGTGATGATCCTGCACATCCGAGAGAACCAGTGCGGTGCGGGAGAGCCATGGGATTCGGCGTAGTGTCGTCATCACCGGCTTCATCACGAAGTCGCCGTAACCTTGTCCCCAACTCGCGACGTCGTATCCCGGTACGGGTTCCATATCGATGTCGTTGGCGAGCAGATAGTTGCAGGCGTGTGTCTCCGACCAGGCGGAATTGCAGAAGAATTCTGCGTGAAAACGTTTACCGATAAGACGGCCAAACATGTCGGTGAACGCGACGACGACGGTGTCGATGTCACCCCGTTTCGTCGCCTCGCGAAGTTCATTCAGGGTGAGCATCCCGGGGGCGGTCATGACTAAGCCTCTTTGGATTGCGGAGTGTTGATGGCAGAGTTGAGCGAAAGCGCGAAGTCCTCTTCGGGTGAACGTACGAGGAGGTGTCGCCCAATGAAAGCAAAATACAGGATGCCAACAGCAAACCAGGCCGCCACGCCGAGCACACCTACTTGATACACGGGATCACGCAACTGAAAGATCAGAGTGATCGTGCCAATGATCAACACCGCGACGGCGCCACCTGTACCCAATGGACTTCGCCAGGGCCGGTGAATGTGCGCGAACTTCCGCCGCAGTTGAATAAACGATATCGCCTGGCAGATATACGAAAACATGGCGGCAAATACCGACATCTGCAGGAGCGTTCCGCCGATAGCCACTCCCGCTTCTTCTGCGCCGAGGCTGAACCACAGCACGCCCATCACGGTGAGTGCGAGCACAGAGCCCGCGATCATCGCGACGTGCGGAGTTTGGTTGCGGCCATGTGTGACCGAGAGAAACGTGGGGAAGTAACCGGCCCTCGACAATGAATAAATTTGTCGGCCCTTGGCAAAAATGATCGCATGGAAGGAAGCAATCAGACCCAGTACCGCAACCAATGCCAGGGTCGTGGCGATACCATCACCATAGATCGCACGCAGGGCATCAAGCAGTGGTTCGCCTGAGGCAGCTAGCGCGTGTGACCCCACCCCGATCACGGATGGATTGAGCCAGACGATCATGAAAGCCGACACCATTAGCGTGAAGATCGCTGCGAGAATACCGCGTGGCATGTCTTTCTCAGGTGTCTGACTTTCTTCTGCAGCTAACGGCAGCTGTTCAACGGCAAGAAACAACCACACCGCAAACGGCATCGCGAAAAAGATGCCTTCAATACCACCCGGCAAGAATGGCCCGCCCCCTTCCGGGATCAAGGTCGTACCTGCGCCAACATTCATGGCGTAAACGTCGAAGTCCATGTGAGTGAGTGCACTTATCCAGAAGATCACGAGACAAGCGAGGGCGAGCAGCGTGACGATCACCGTGACATGAAATGAAAGTTCCACACCGCGGATGTTGAGGCCCACAAAGATGACATAGGACAACATCCACCAGGCGGGTTGCCAGGCGATTGGTGTGCCGGTGATGCCGGTCATGTAGCTGCCGATGAAGAACACGATGGTAGCCGGCACGAGTACATATTCGACGTTTTCGGCGAGGCCGGTAACAAATCCGCCCCACGGCCCCATCGCTGTGCGTGCAAACGAATAAGCGCCACCGGTGTGTGGCAACGCCGGTGACATTTCGGCGATGCAGAAGGTAAGCCCGAGATACATCACCGCGATGATGCACGTGGCGATAAACATGCCACCCCAACCGGCTTCGTCGAGGGCCAGGTTCCAACCCGAGAAGTGGCCGGAGATCACCGCTCCGACGCCCAATGCCCACAGAGACCACACGCCCGCGTAACGCCGGAGAGTGCGGCGGCTGAAATAGTCAGAGTGGGCGTCGGTGTAGCCGATGTGCTGAGGTGGAGGTGGGCTCAAGCGTAATACCTGCGATTTGCTCCGATCATACGGGGGGTGACGGAGGATTGCTCTACGCCGACAGATACCGTCGCGCAGTATCCACCTCAATGGTCAGCGCATGACTGTCCGGCCGACTCGCAGCGAGGTTGATCATGGATTGCAGTTGCATGACACGCGCGGACCGCGAAGCCTCTGGTCGGCTGCGCACCGCCTGCAGCCAACCGGATCATCGGAGTGAGACGTTTGCTGCGGCTTCGTAACCTGGGTCGTCGAGCGCAGAAGTTGAAACCACGATTTGTAATCGCGTAATGAGACCATCGCCGCTCGAGGCCAACAAGGCATCCAGATCCGGCAATATGCCCGGCGGTAGTTGTGCTAACGCGGAAAGCGCGGAATAGGCGAGGCTGTGATCGTCACCACGAATGGTGCTAGTCAGTTCATCCGCAAGGTTTGGGCGTGAGCGAAGGTGTGCGAACACCGCGTCGCGAATTTCTGGTGCGCCGTTGTAGCGAAGTGTTTCGAGCTATTCGGAGAAAGGAGCGTCTTCAGTGGGAAGTCTGGTGTGTGGTGTGGGAGCGGCATGCAAGCCGTGATCTTCACTTTGCGATTCATCCGTTCGTGGCAGGGAGGCTGCGCCCTCATCCGGGTCTGCCGCGGGTGCCAACAACCCTGCTAACAACAGCATCACTGCAGCCATGCCGACGAGTGTGATGCCACTGTTCATGAGCGCGGCACCAAAACTGCTCGCCTGCATTCGCGCTACCACCAATCCGGTCATCAGACCGATCAGCGCAGCGACCAGAATCACTGCAACAACAAAGTACCCGGACTTCCCTTCAAAGCTCGAGATCGCATACCAGCGCACGCACGCGAGACCGATGCCAAGTCCAAGCGCACCTGCGCCTAATGCGGATACCAGCGCCACGCCGATCGATCCGAGCCAGCTCATGGCGACATTCACTCCGCTCTCTTATGATCCGACGTCATCTTAATCGGTGTGAAGCGCGAACTACGATGGTTGCTTGCACCGGCATTCAGAAAAGAAAGGAGACGTCATGCGCAGCGTTTTGGTGATGGTGTTGTTGATCGGGTTGAACCCGTATGCTTATGCCTCTGAGCAAGATGCAGTGGTGGGCCAGTGGCGTGATGACCGATCAGTCCTCGTGGTGAGCAAACAAGGCGACTCACTCTCCATGCGCATCCACGCCGTACTCGACCCCAACTACAAAGAAGGTGAAGAGCCGGGTCCCGTTGGCACCCCACGACGTGATTTCAAGAACCCGGATCCCGCGTTGCAAAACCGCCCCTTGCTGGGTCTCGAGCTGCTCGTGGGTTATGCCTGGACGGGTGAGCGCTGGGAAGGCGAGATTTACGACCCGGAGTCCGGCAATACCTACAAGTCGCGTATGGGAGTGAATGACGACGGGGTACTCGCGATGCGGGGTTATATAGGCGCCCCCATGTTCGGGCGAACGGCGGAATTCAAACCCGCCAACGACTGCAGCGAGTTAGTCACGAAGATGTTCGTGGCTTCGAACGTTGCCGGGTGCACCGTCGGTCGCTAACCGAGACGGCTACGTGCCTTAGTCTGTACAAGTCCAGCGCCCACTGGTCTACTTCCCGGCCTTGAGAATTAGAGGGGGATGAAGACCTTGAACTTTGATTTTTCCGACGACGAAAAACTGGTTCGCGACCAGACCACACGTCTGCTTGCAGATCAATGTGATACCAAAGTGGTGCGCAGCGTGCTGGAAGGCCGCGCGATTTATGCCGAAGAGGTGTGGAAGGGTCTGTGCGAAATGGGTCTGCCCAGCACCGCGATCCCGGAGAGTCTGGGCGGGGTCGATGCGGGTTATCTGACGCTCTGCCTCGTGGCTCAATCCCTCGGTGCGAAAGTGGCGCCGACACCGTTTTCTTCGACGGTTTATCTCTTTGCAGAGGCCGTACTTCAGTGTGGTTCCGAAGCGCAAAAACAGGCGCTCTTGCCGAAAATTGCGGCAGGTGAACTTATTGGTGCACTTGCTGTGACGGAAGACCGCACTGAACTCAATGCGGACTATCTGAGTTGCCGCGTCAGCGCAGGCAAACTCACCGGAACCAAATTCGCCGTGGCCGATGGTGGCATCGCCGACTGTGCGGTGGTGCTGGCGAAAGGTGATGCCGGTCCAGGTCTTTACCTCGTCGACCTCAAAGGCTCGGGTGTCAGCCGCACGAATCTTGAAACCGTTGACCCCACACGCAACACCGCGCGCATCGAGTTCTCCGGCGCCTCAGCAGAATTGTTGGGAAGTATGGCGGGACATGGCATGGATCAGCTTGATCGTGTTCATAACCGCGCTGCCGTGCTGTTCGCCTTTGAGCAGATCGGTGGCGCGCAGGCTGCGCTCGACATGGCAGTGAACTATGCCAAAGGCCGCTACGCCTTCGGCCGTCCCATCGGTTCGTTCCAGGGCCTCAAACATATGATGGCGGACATGTATGTGGCGCTGAAACTCGCCGAATCCAACTGCTACTACGCAGCATGGGCGCTGGCAACGGATGCACCCGAGTTGCCACTCGCCGCAGCGACAGCACGTGTTTCCGCCACACAGGCCTACCAACTGTGTTCACGCGACAACATCCAGGTG
>SYFY01000145.1 GCA_005799745.1 Gammaproteobacteria bacterium | reverse complement strand
GGCGAGTCGACCGGCGGTGTCGACGATCAGCACCTCGGCGAAAACCTTGCGGGCTTCCTGTACGGCTCGACGTGCGATATCGAGGGGCTTCTCATCACCGGTGGAAGGAATGAAGATCGCCTCCACCTCGCCGGCGAGGGTCTCCAATTGCTTGATCGCCGCGGGTCGGTAGACGTCGGCGCTGACCACGGCCACCTTTTTCTTCTCACGCTGTTTAAGCAGTAGCGCGAGTTTGGCGACGGTGGTGGTTTTGCCAGCACCCTGCAGACCGGCCATCAAGATGATCGCAGGTGGCACCGAAGCGAGATTGAGCGCGTCGTTGGCCTCGCCCATGACGTGTACGAGTTCATCGTGCACGATGCGAATGAAGGTCTCACCGGGCTTGAGTGCCTCGCCTACTTCCTGACCCAGCGCCTTGAGGCGGACCGCTTCGACGAAATCCTTGACCACATCGAGGGCGACATCCGCCTCGAGCAACGCCCGGCGCACGTCACGCAGCGCATCGGCGATGTTGTCTTCGGTGAGTTTCGACTTGCCGGTCAACCCCTTAAGGGTCTGGGTCAAGCGTTCGGTAAGGGTTTCGAACATGGCAATGGAATCCTTGAAACGAGTGCAGAAGACGTCGCTTAGACGTCGAAATGGTCGGCGATTATAGGACTTCCGACCTCTGACGGCTTGTGCCACACTCTTTTGCGTTCCAGCCAGCCATGTCACCTCCTATCGATACGCAACTGTGCAGCCTCGCGGCCGTTGTTCTCTATGGCCTTGCCCTCGGCCTTTTCGCGCGGCGAATCAACCACGAGTCTTTCCAGCTGGCCATGCCTGAATGGATAGGCCTCGGTCTCGGCATGCTCATGCATCTCGCGGCGGTCGGGACTGCGATTGATCAACCAATCGGCATCGACCTTGAGCTGATCAACGCCCTCAACGTGATGTTGCTGGTGATGACGGTCTTCGTTGGTGTCATCTGCACCCGATTGCCTGTGTCGATTCTGCTGCTGGCGCTGTTACCCCTGAATATTGCGGCGCTGATCTGGCGCCTCTTGTCAGCACCGGATACTGCGACGTTTAAGCCGCTGGATACCCTCTCCCTGCCCCATGTGATTGTCTCCATGGTGGCTGGCAGCATTCTGCTGCTCGCGTTTTTGCAGGCCTTGTTGCTCCGGCTCGTCGAGCGTCATCTGAAAGCCCGCACCCATACGAGCTGGCTCCGGCACGTACCGGCCCTCGAGTCCATGGAGAGTCTCCTGTTCGCGGCCATTTGGACAGGTCTCGCCCTCTTCGCCATCGGCATACTGACGGGCTTTCTCTACCTGGATGACATGTTTGCCCAGCGTCTGGTGCATCACACCATTCTGCTTAGCGCTGCCGCCGTGAGCTACGGTGTGTTGTTGATCGGTCGTTATCGGTTTGGCTGGCGCGGCGCGACAGCTAACCGTTGGGTACTCGGTGCTACCACGTTGCTGGTGCTCGGGTATTTCGGTAGCAAGTTCGTTCTGGAAGTTCTGCTCGGGAGTGCCGCGTGACGCTCGACGCTATTCCGATGTCGTTTCTATGGGGCTCACTCGGCGTGCTCACGATCCTGTCCGCTTACTTTTCAGGTTCTGAAACCGCCCTGATGGCCCTGAACCGGTATCGCCTTAAACACCTCGTCAACGAAGGCAACCTGAGTGCGCTGAAAGCCAGTGAGCTTCTCGAACGTCCAGACCGACTGCTCGGCGTCATCCTGATCGGCAATAACCTCGTTAATTTCAGCGCCGCCACCGTCGCCAGCATGATCGGTGCACGTCTCTATGGCGACATCGGCCTGCTTGCTGCGCCTTGGGTGCTCACGTTCATCTTCCTCATCTTTGCCGAGATTGGGCCCAAAACCCTCGCCGCCAACCGACCTGAAGCCATCTCCTTCATCTCGGTCCATGCACTTAAACCGATTCTGGTGGTGCTCAACCCATTGGTCGTCGCGGCGAATTGGGCATCGAATCTATGGGTGAATCCGTTCCTCAAGGACGTGCCCGAAGACGATCAACTCACACCGGAGGAATTCAGGACCGTCGTCAACGAAGGTGCCGACCTACCCGGGCAACACCAATCGATGGTGCTCTCTATCCTCGATCTCGATGAAGTCACCGTAAACGACATCATGGTGCCGCGCGCGGAAATCGTTGGCGTCAACATCGACGCCGACATGGACGAGATCTTCGCGATTCTGGCCAACAGCCATCACACCCGATTGCCGATCTATCGGGAAGACATCAACGACGTACTCGGCATCCTGCACCTGCGCCGACTGACCCGACATCTGAACAGCGACAGCCTCACCAAGGAAGACATTCTCGTCCTCGCGCGCGAACCTTACTTCGTTCCAGAAGGCACACCGCTTCACACGCAGCTCGTGAACTTCCAGAAGAACAAGCGTCGCAGTGCGCTTGTGGTGGACGAATACGGTGACGTGCAGGGCCTTGTTGCGCTGGACGACATCCTTGAAGAGATCGTCGGCGAATTCACCTCCGACTTCGCCGCAAACGTTTCCGAGATACACCCCCAGGACGATGGAAGTTATCTCATCGATGGGCTCGCGCTACTGCGAGATGTGAACCGTGCGCTCGATTGGGAACTGTCTATCAGTGGACCACGCACATTGAATGGACTTCTACTTGAACAGCTGGAGATGATTCCTGAGAACAACGTGTGTTGCCGAATTGGCCCCTATTGTGTGGAGACCATGCAAATTTCTGGCAACGTCATCAAGACCGCACGGCTGTGGGATTCGCGAAAAAAATTCGGCGATTCGGCACAGGCTCTAGAGGAATCTGGAATCTGAGCATCGACCCTCAGGATGAGTCGATGCCCAGCGAAATCTGCCTTCAGCGAGTACGCCAGCGACGGTTCATTGCGGAAACGATCGCACCTAGTGAGGCCGTAATCGTGTTGCGGCTCACACCGATCCCGTAACAACGTTTGCCCGCACCATCGTTGATCGCCAGCAGACAGATCGCCTTGGCGTCTTTGCCTTCATCGAGCGAATGTTCGTGGTATTCGAGAATGTTAATGGGTTCGTTCAACGTATCGACCAAACCATTCACGAAGGCTTCGATAGGACCACTGCCCTCACCATCGATGGTGACTTTGTTGGTGGACACTTCGATTTGCGCCACCACACGTTGATCGGCCTGACGACCGGACAAAAGATCGTAATTCAGAAGACGGTACGGACCACTGTCGACGACGTACTCATCCATCAACGCCTGAAGAATCTCGTCATTCTTCACTTCCCGGTCGAGTCTCTCCGTAAGACGCTGAACGACACCTGAGAACTCCACCAGCATTTCGCGAGGCAGTGAAATCCCGTAGATCTCTTCGAGAATGAAGCCAATCCCGCCTTTGCCACTCTGGCTGTTGACGCGCACTGTCTCTTTATAAGACGAACCAACGTCAGCCGGATCGATAGGCAGATAAGGAACTTCCCACTGTTCAACATCCACCCGTGCCATGCCTTTGCGGATCGCGTCCTGGTGAGAGCCCGAGAAAGCCGTGAAGACCAGCTCACCGGCATAAGGGTGTCGTTGGTGCACAGGCAGCTTGTTGATGGTTTCCACCGTGGTGCGCACATCCGGCATGCGACGGAAATCGAGCTCTGGATCAACGCCTTGGCTGAAGAGGTTCATAGCCATGGTCACGAGATCGCAGTTACCGGTACGTTCGCCATTCCCAAACAACGTGCCTTCTACCCGATCCGCACCGGCCATCAACGCGAGTTCCGTTGCGGCGATACCCGTGCCCCGGTCGTTGTGCGTGTGCAAGCTGATCACCGCACTGTCGCGTTTCGGGAAGTGCGTGATGAACCACTCGATCTGGTCGGCATAGATGTTCGGCGTAGCCATCTCTACCGTCGATGGCAGGTTAACGATCATCTTCCGCTGCGGTGTGGCACCCCAGATTTCAGCGACGGCGGTACAGATGTCGACGGCGAAATCGAGCTCGGTACCCGTAAAGCTCTCCGGCGAGTACTCAAACGTCACATCCGCCTTGAAGGATGAAAGCCCCTGTTTGACGAGACGTGTGCCTTGCAGCGCAAGATCGACAATGCCTTTGCGGTCCATGTTGAAGACTACACGTCGCTGCAGTTCGGAGGTGGAGTTGTAGAGATGGAAGATCACCTTCTTCGCGCCTTGCAGGGCCTCAACCGAACGCGCGATTAACTCCTCGCGCGCTTGGCAGAGAATCTGGATCGCTACTCCGTCTGGAATACGGTCTTCTTCGATGATGCGACGAATGAAGTCGAAGTCCGGTTGCGAAGCAGCTGGAAAGCCCACTTCGATTTCAGCGAAACCAACTTCGAGCAGGAGGTCGAACATCCGCAGTTTTTCGTCGACGTTCATCGGGTCGATGAGCGCCTGATTGCCATCCCGCAGATCGACGCTGCACCAGCGCGGTGCCTGCAGGATCTGCCGTGTCGGCCACTGCCGATTTGGCAGGTCGATGGGCTGGAACCGTCGATATTTCTGGAAGGGCATCCGGCCGATGCCACGATTGGACGTTTGGGATTCTTGGCTCATGTCCGTTCCTCTGCTTCGACATGTCTGAGCGGGCCTTGGCAAATGCCAGCAGCGTTGTCAGTCGTCGATAAGTCTCTGGTGAGTCTCTCTTTTTGGACTCGGGATTCTTTCATCAGGTTTGGGCGTTCGCCCATGCAGGGTAGAAGATTGTGCCGGCTACACCGGCAGCAGCAGAAGGAGATTGAGCTGAAGTGAACGGATTGCGGTCACGGTCGCGCTGATTCCTGAAGTGCGGCGACTATAACCGCGCCTGCTGGCGCCACACAAGCGGGTCAACGGACCCAAGCATCAGGAATCGGGAACGGCTACCTGATTTTCGAGCGGATGTTAGCCGAGTGCATACCCACCGTCGGGACCTCAAGACTTCGTGGGAGGTTTTTGCCGTTAACCCTCACCGGATTGGAAACGAGTTCAACGGTTGATGGCCCTACGGGTTGTGACTCCACCCGGAGTGCCGGATGTGACCGCAGTTGGTGCAACGTATTCACAGAACCGAAGGCTAGATCCGCCGCACGCATCCGCTCACACAACTGCCCATGATCGAGATGCGAAAAGACTTGGTTGATCAATGCATCAAGGGCGGCGCGGTGCGTGAGTCTTGCTGCGTTGTCGACAAATCGGTGGTCTGTCGCCATCGCCGCATTTTCCATAACGGTCTCACAGAAGCGATTCCATTCCCTCGGGTTCTGGATCGAGAACACCACCTGCCTGCCGTCACTCGCCGCATAGACACCATAGGGCGAAATGGTGGGGTGATTGAGCCCAACCCGCTTCGATTCAAGCCCACCCGCGAGTTGCATCAGCGGTACCGCCATCCAGTCCGCAATGGCATCGAAGAGTGACACCGCGATGCCACAACCCACCTCCGTGCGTGACCTTGTGATGAGTGCCTGCAACACTGCAGAAAATGCCGTCATCCCGCAGGAGATATCACAGACGGATACACCCACTCGACCGGGTGTTTCGGGACCACCGGTGATATGTGCGAGTCCACTTTCACACTGCACCAGGAGGTCGTAGGCCTTGAGATGCACGACCTCCGGCGCATCGCCATAGCCGCTGATATCAACGGTGATGAGCCTCGGATGTTTCCTTCGCAGCACCAATGATGAAAACCCAAGGCGTTCTAGTGCCCCAGGGGCGAGGTTCTGCACAAAGACATCGGCTTCGGCGATCAGCTTCGCAAGCACTTCCGCATCCTCGGGTTGCCGAAGATCCAGACAGATCGATTCTTTTCCTCTGTTCAACCAGACGAAGTAGGCACTCTGCCCTGCGGCCGCACGATCGTACCCCCGAGCAAAATCACCTTCAGGGCGTTCGACCTTGATGATCCGAGCTCCGGCTTCAGCGAGTTTCTGCGTGCAATACGGCGCCGCCACCGCCTGCTCGACAGAAACCACGACAATCCCATCGAGTGCCTTCGCGAAGGCTTCAGCGCCGCGGAGCGTCATCGCAGTTCAACGCCAATCTTTGCTGCTGCGGTGATGGCCTTGTTCCGCGCCTGGTCAACATCGTCAGCCAACGCGAGCACGACACCCATACGCCTTTCGCCGTCCACCTCCGGTTTGCCAAAGAGTCGAACCTGAGTATCGGGTTCGGTTAACGCTGCCTCTACATCCTTGAAAACCACATCTCGCGAGTGCCCTTCAACCAGCAAAACTGCCGACGCTGCTGGCCCCCGAGTGCGGATGTTGGGGATCGGTAGACCCAGGATCGCGCGTGCGTGCAACGCAAACTCAGAGAGATCCTGAGAGATCATCGTG
>SYFY01000144.1 GCA_005799745.1 Gammaproteobacteria bacterium | reverse complement strand
GATCGATTTGGACTCGCACAACTGCATCAGTTGCGTGGACGGGTCGGACGCTCCCACCGACAAGCGTATGCCTATCTGCTCACGCCGCACCGCAAAGGGATGACGGCCGACGCCGTTAAGCGCCTTGAAGCCATCGAAGCCGCAGGTGATCTGGGCGTCGGCTTCACCCTCGCGACGCACGACCTTGAAATTCGAGGCGCCGGCGAGTTGCTGGGTGAAGACCAATCCGGACAGATCGAAGCGGTGGGCTTCAACCTCTATATAGAGATGCTGGAGCGCGCAGTTCAGGCGCTCAAGGATGGACGATCACCGGATCTTGGTGCGCCACTCGCCTACGTGAATCAGGAAGTGAACTTACATGCACCTGCGTTGATTCCCGACGACTACCTGCCGGACGCGCACACACGACTGATCCTCTATAAGCGCATCTCCGGCGCATCAACGCCTGAAGCACTCGACACCTTGCAGGTGGAACTCGTAGATCGATTCGGGTTGTTGCCACCCCAAACGCAGCGCCTCTTTGCCGTGACACGACTCAAGCTTCTGGCGCAACAATTAGGCGTGCGTCGCCTGGATCTGGGACCGGACACGGGACGGATTGAGTTCGCGGACCGCACCACAGTCGATCCGTTTGCCGTGGTCCAGCTCATGCAACGAGAGCCCTCGGTGTATCGACTCGACGGGCCAAACACGATCCGCATTCGTAAAAGCCTTCCTGAGTTCGAAGCCCGAGTGCGATTCGCCGAAAGTCTGTGCAGTACACTGTTGACCAAAACTACGGCACCCACTGGGATGGATGGCGATCAAGCTGCGAAATCGTTGTACACCACGCCGCGAGTAGCTGAAGCCCGTCCGGCGCCGATCAAACCTGTCAATCCACGCCGCGCCAAACGGAAAGACCGATGAACCTGCAACACACACGGATTTGGTTGCGTCTTATCGCGCTGCTTGCGTTGAGTCCAGCACAAGCCCCCGCTGAGACCAATGACGACCTCGACGCGATCGCTTCGCATTTCACAAAAAACTGGCAGGACGTTGAAGTTGTAGTGTTCGAACGCCTCGGCGTGCGGGAAACACCCGGTGAAGAAGATCGGACTCCCTCCTCTGGTGAACGAACGCTGCCTGCAGAATTTTGGTCAATCGCAGATGCGCAGGACGTCGAGCCAGGATTTGGTATCGATGCAGTGACCCGACCTGCCGTCGACGGCTTTCTACTCGGAACGGCTGTGGGCCAACCTGGCTTTGGGGATTTCAAGCGACCTGAGCCACCTGAACCCAGCACACCACCCGCAACAACGGCGGTAGCGCCTGCAGCACCGGTGACCAACGCCGCGCTGACACCACCACCTCCGCCACCCACGCCTGATGCGCTCTTTCGCAACGCCATCAAAACGTTCGAAGCTTCCCTTGAGTCCGCTGCACTTGCCGCCAAACCGACGACTTCCAAAGCGATGCGCAGTGCTGCTGCACGACTGGCTTCACAAAGTAACGCCCGCATTCTCTGGCACCACCGCTGGACTCAACCCTTCGGAACGGGTCTTGCAGCGATGCCGGTTTATATCCAGGCGGGTTACCCCGTACTCGGACTCAAGTCGCTGGAGGGCATTCTTCACATCCGAGGCAATCAAGGATTCAGCACCACCGCTAACCTTTGGCTTCACGGACCTTTCCTCAGCGAGAAACCAGAGCCTTTAGCCGTACGCGCGACGGGGGAAGTTGGCTCAACAGAAGCGACGGTATCGCCTTTCAATCAGTGGCACGTGCTCTCCGAGAGCAGGAACATGAAGTCCGGTGAGGTGCACTACCTGGATCATCCCTACTTCGGCGTACTGGTCAGTGTTCAACGCGTGACGATTCCTGCAGAACTGCTCACTGCCTATCAGACAAAAAAAGCAGCTGACAAAGCCTCACCGCCAACGGTCTTACAGACAGTAGTTGAGTAACTGCGTCATCTGCCCGGCTGCCGCTTGAGACAGCCGCCGAATTTCCGAAAACTCGATACGGCCTCGACCTGCAGCTGGATTAACCACGACACATAAACTCGCGTAAGGAATGCCGAGTTCACGGGCAAGCGCCGCTTCCGGCATGGCCGTCATACCGACCACATCACACCCGTCTTTGTCCAAACGATCAATCTCTGCGGCGGTTTCGAGCCTGGGGCCTTGAGTACAGGCATAAGTGCCACCGTCGTGAAAGGTGACCTTTAGATTCTTGGCAGCGTTGAGCAGTCGCGTCCGCAATCCGGCATCAAACGGCTCGGCAAACTCGATGTGTTTCACTGCATCGTCCGGCGAATAGGTACTGATGCGGCCAAAGGTGTAGTCCACCAGTTGGTCGGGCACGAGCAGCGTGCCAGTAGACAAATAAGCGCTGATACCACCTACCGTGTGAATGGCAACGATGGCTTCTGCATCTGCCGCCTGGAGAGCATGGATGTTAGCTCGATAGTTGATCGCATGCGGGGCGAAACGAAGTGTCTCACCGTGGCGCGCTAACAACAACGCTACGCCGCGCGTAAAATTAGTGCGTCGCACGGGTGCAGAAGGCTTGCCCCATGGGCACTCCTGCTGCGCTATCCGCTCCCCAACTTCAACTTCGAGCGCTGCACTACCCGTCAGTACACCGAGCATTAAACACCCTCCGGTTCACGAAGCGCGCGGATTTCAGGAAGATTCCGCCAATAGCCGCGACAATCCATGCCGCAACCGAAAAGATACTCTGCACCACTTTCAAGGCCGATAAAGTCCGCACTGACCCCCGTCTCACGCGCCGGCGATTTGCGAACCAATACCGCAGTAAGCACTTGACTCGCGCCAGCCCCACGCAAGTGATCGACAAGCACCCGCAGCGTTATGCCTTCGTCGAGCACATCATCAACCAACAGCACAATTCGCCCACTGACATCTGCACTGAGGGGCGATATCCAACGTAGCGAGTGCCCCTGAATGTCATCACCATACCGACTTACCTGGAGGGTTGCATGGTTTAACGGAAAGCGCAGTCTCGGCAGCAGTTGCCCCGCGAGGTACAACCCTCCTTGCAGCACCACGATGACCAACGGGTTTTCCGTGTGTAGTGCGAGATCAATACGAACCGCCAGTTGATCGATGGCCTTCTGCACTTCGGCTGCTGAATGCACCACTGGAGAAGTTTCCAGCAACGCCATGTGTTTGGCGTGCTCGAGCGGAGTACGCGTTTTTTTAACCACCATGGTCTTCCCTGAGCCAACTTGCGATCAGAAGTACCACTTGAGTTCGAGCTGCATGTGATCATCCTTCTCTAGAAAAGCCGCCCGATTGTCCTCATCAGGAATCCAGCTCGCCGGATCGTTCGGGTCGAGATCGTCAGCGCCGCTGAACACCCGCTCTTCGAGACTCACCGTCAAATGTTCACCGATCCGACGACGTGCCTCGACGCTGACCACGGTTTCTCCCGAATCTGCATCACGGATGACACCCACAAGTGCTTGGGAGTCACTCTCATCGTTAAAGCTGAACCAAAGGCCAACTGCATAGTCGTTTTCAAACAAGGTATCGAACGCCTCCTCACCCCGCTCATCATGGAAATACTCGGCAACAATACCCACATCGATATCGGATCCCAACAATCCGACCAGGGTGTATTCAATACCAACCGTTACCGTATGAAAGGTATCTCCTTGACCACTTCGCCGAATGCTCTCCAACTTGAAGGCCCAATTCCCTGTGAGGTATTGCGCATCGAGACCGGTTTGATCGATCTGTGCATATTCGGGTACGAGCTCCGGAGGTGCATTCGGCCGCGGCTCCAACAGCAATGACGGTGCCCGCGCCGTACCGTTGAAGTGATAGAGACCAATATCGAGCCCACCGATCTGGTGCGACCACCGCGCCGCGAAATCTACATTCGCTGCCTCATCGTTACTCTCATATCGGGCATTGTCGTGATCGACGACGAAGGGCAAACGGAATCGCCCGTCTTCGCCGGGAAAGGTGCGTTCACGAAAACCCGACATGAGGAAAAGGTCAATCACACCCCAATCTCGCACCAAGGAAAGATACACCATGGGTTGGCCGAGTTTGTCTTCGCCGTCGACGTTTTCGACCAGATCCGTCTGATTGATGATGTCGACCAGGTGGTTAAACTCCGTCACCCCCCAGAACACCTGTTTACCACCGATCGAGAGCTCCCAGTCGTCGCCTACGGTTGACCAGAAGAGTTCCCGCGCATCCACGTGGGTACGGCGTTCATCCTCTGCATCGACCCGTGCGTACGGCGTAAACACCAGCTGTGAAGATTCGCCGACATCAGCGACGAACTCCGCCTTGAAGGTGAAGCTCTCGCCGACATTACCTTGATCGCTGAGACCATCTTCGTAGAACAACCGAGCTTCAACGCCGAGTTCAGCATCGACACGCATCGCCAACGCATGGCCGCTGAACACGGCGGCGAGCAGCAACATGAGTAGCTTGAGAAAGGTCTGATCAATCAGGCCTTTTTTAGCGGAGGAGGGACGCTCCGCCATTTTGACTGCGTTTTTCGCAGACAAAATGCGAGGAACCCGCCGGGTTCCGACCCGGTCAATTCGCAGAAGCGAATTGACCGCCATCAACCTGAGCCCGATTGTTGGTAGCTTTGTTCGAATCACTGTATATAATCCCAGCCGACTGGATAAAACCACAGGACCCTCCATGCAGCCTCCGACTCCGAGTTTGACCCCAAGACAGGCCCAGATCCTCGAGTTGATCCGAACCCATATCGCCGAAACCGGTTATCCGCCTACGCGGGCCAACATCGCAGATCAACTGGGTTTCAAGTCACCTAACGCCGCCGAAGAACACCTCAAGGCACTCGCGCGCAAAGGCGCCATCGAAGTCATCCCGGGCACCAGCCGTGGTATCCGACTGCCCGAAGTCGAGACCGGCATCCCTATCGTCGGTCAAGTTGCTGCGGGTCATCCCATTCTTGCGACGGAGCATATCGAAGACCGCATCGAACTGCCGCCAGGATTCTTCCGTCCACACGCAGATTTTCTGCTTCGCGTGAAAGGCGACAGCATGATCAATGCCGGCATCCTGGATGGCGATCTGCTGGCTGTGCATCGCACGCGTGATGCGGCAAATGGTCAGATCGTTGTGGCACGCATCGATGAAGAAGTGACAGTGAAGCGGTTACAACGTACACGCAATCGTAATCGAGTACTGCTGGTGGCCGAGAACCCCGCCTACGATCCGATTGAAGTTGATCTCAGCACGACACCGTTTGTGATCGAAGGATTGAGTGTGGGTGTCATACGCCACATGTGAGTGATCCCGGCACGGCGAACCATTCGGAGCGCCGCGCCTGATCGAGTCCCTGCTGAGACTCTGCGTCAGACCTTTTTTTTGGTTTTGGCCGCCGCAGTCTTTGTGGATGTTTTAGCTCCAGCTTTGGTCTTCGGCGCTGCTTTCACTTTCGTGGTCTTGCCTTTGGCAGCAGCGCGTTTACGTGCAGGTGTCTTTACACCGTCTTCATCATCCTGATCGGACGCACCACTCCGGCTTTCCACCCAACGCCCATCCGCGTAAAACGCGCGCCAACCCGTGGGCTTGCCTTCGACTTCCGATTGCACGTACTGCTCACGGGTCTTACGTGAAAAACGCAGAACCGCCGGTCGTCCTTCTGCGTCCGCCTCCGGCGCGGAAAGCAGGTAGCCAAACTTCGGGTCAAGCTCGTTCGCGTGACTCTTCAACTCTCGAATCAGCGGTGCACGGGTCTCCCGGTGTTTCGGAAACTGACTCGCGGCGAGAAAGAGACCACTCGCGCCATCACGCAAGAGATAGTAGTCATCGACCTTTTCGCAGCGCAGCTCAGGCATCGGCACCGGATCCGCCTTGGGCGGAGCGGCTTGGCCACTACGCAGTAGTTTGCGCGTATTGCCGCACTCCGAATTGGTACAGGCGAAATACTTGCCGAAACGACCGGACTTCAGCTGCATGTCCGAGCTGCACTTTTCACAGGTGATGACCGGACCGTCATATCCCTTGATGCGGTAGTTGCCGGACTCAATCGCGAATCCACCGCAGTCCGGGTTGTTGCCACAGACATGAAGCTTTCGACCTTCATCGATCAGGTAAGGCGTCATCGCGGTTGAGCAACGCGCGCACCGTTGCCGCGAACGCAGCAGCCGGCTTTCGCCTTCTTCGTCAGCTTCAACGTCGACCGCTTCTTCACCCGGAATCAAATTGATGGTGTGGGTACATCGCTCTTTGGGTGGCAGCGAATAACCGCAGCAGCCGAGGAATACGCCCGTTGAGCCGGTGCGAATCTGCATCAACCTCGAACACGCGGGGCATGCAATATCCGTATCCGTCGGGTCATTTGCGCGCATGCCACCTTCGTCGAGGCGTGCGTTGTCGAGCTTAGTTTCAAAGTCGCCATAAAACTGATCGAGCACATTTCGCCACGGCTGATCGCCTTCAGCGATACGATCGAGTTCGGCTTCCATCTCTGCGGTAAAGCCGTAGTCCATGAGGTTGTTGAACTTCTCAACCAGGCGATCCGTGACGAGTTCACCAATCTTTTCCGCATAAAAACGACGGTTTTGCAAGGTCACATAACCACGTTCCTGGATGGTGCTGGTGATCGCTGCATAAGTAGACGGACGACCAATACCTCGCTTTTCAAGCTCACGCACCAGACTCGCTTCACCGAATCGTGGTGGTGGCTTGGTGAAATGTTGCACAGACTCCGCGCCACGCAGATCGAGCGCTTCTCCCGATGCGAAGTTGGGAATCTCGAGGTCATCATCTTTTCGACCCTGAGGTGGCAGCACTTTGGTGTAGCCGTCGAACGTCAGAATGCGACCACGCAGACGCACTTCACATTGGTTAGCTTCTGCGGTCACCGTCGTTGAGATGTACTCCGCATCAGGCATCTGACAAGCGACAAACTGTCGCCAGATCAGGTCATAGAGCCGTTCGGCGTCAGACTCCATATCCGTGAGATGTCGCGCCTCAGTACCCACGTTAGACGGTCGAATGGCCTCATGCGCTTCCTGAGCGTCTTTCTTGCTCGAGTAAAGTCGCGGCTTTTCGGGCACATACCTCTCGCCGTGCATTTTCGTGATGAAGTCACGGGCCGCGGCAACGGCTTCCGTAGACAGGTTCGTCGAATCCGTTCGCATGTAGCTGATATGGCCGGCCTCATAGAGGCGCTGCGCCAAGGTCATGGTTTTCTTCACGGAAAAGCCGAGACGCGTGCTGGCCGCCTGCTGCAAGGTCGAGGTGATGAAGGGTGCATTGGGCCGGGTTCGAGTCGGTCGGTCTTCGCGCTGGGTGACTTTGAAGCAGCCTTTCTGAAGCTGCGCGAGGGCTGTCGCCGCCGTATCACCGTTGTCGGGACGAAAGTTCTCGCCCGCGAACTTTACGAGCTGAAATCGATAAGCATCGTCGAATCCCTCGCGTGCAAGATCTGCAAACGCTTCCCAATATTCTTCCGGAATAAACGCCCGAATCTCGCGTTCACGTTCCACCACCAGGCGAACCGCAACGGATTGAACCCGTCCTGCCGATAATCCCCGGGCTACTTTCGCCCAGAGAAGCGGAGACAGCTCAAAACCCACCACGCGATCCAGGAATCGCCGCGCCTGCTGGGCGTTGACGCGGTTCATGTCGAGTTCGCCAGGTTCGGCAAACGCTTCCTGAATGGCTTTGCGGGTGATCTCGTTAAAAACCACTCGCTTGTAACGCGATGCATCACCACCAATGGTCTCGCGGAGGTGCCAGGCGATAGCCTCCCCTTCGCGATCCATGTCCGTTGCGAGGTAGACCGTGTCTGCCGTTGCCGCCAGGCGTGACAGTTCCGATACCACCTTTTCTTTGCCCGGCAAGACCTGATAGTTGGCGGCCCAGCCATTTCGTGGATCAACGCCCATACGACGCACGAGTTGTTCGCGAGTACGTCGCGCCTTGTATTCGGCGCGCTCGGCAACAGGAACGGCTTTCGTTTTAGCCGCTTCCTTGGCGCGATCTTTGGGATCCGCTGTAGTGCCGCCTACGGGCAAGTCACGGATATGACCCACGCTCGACCGGACTACAAAATCCTTGCCGAGATATTT
>SYFY01000143.1 GCA_005799745.1 Gammaproteobacteria bacterium | reverse complement strand
GATGCCGGAGCCGACACGCGCAGCGGGGTGAATGTCCACACCGAGTGTTGCGCTGATCTGGCTCTGGAAAAACCGGGCGAGAGTGCGGCGACCTTCATGCCACAACCAATGCGCGATGCGATAGGCCTGTAACGCATGGAATCCTTTGAAGAAGAGGAAAGGCGTCGACAGGTCTTCACAAGCGGGGTCACGGGCATAGGTCGCAACGATGTCGATCTCTGCGGCATTCAGAATGTTCTGATCCGCCGTGAATGCCTGGCTGATCACGTCACGAATCAACATCGTCGGCAACATCGGATTTTCGAGTTTGCTGGCGAGGCGAAAACTCAATGCGGCACCAAATGAGGCGTGGTTAAGAATCGTTGCGTGGAAGTAGGAGCCGAGGATTGGCTCTTCAATCGCCTTACGTTCGGCTTCGATGCGCATCAGCGGCCACAGATCGCCAGGCCCCGTCAGGCGCAGCAGTTTATCCCCCGGCATCGGTTCGCCGAGTACTTCCTGAAACCGGGAGGAGGATGTTCTGCTAATGGTGTATCTCCAGCTGCGATTGAAGCTCTCCTGGCAACACATCCTGGCAACACAACCTGGCAACAGAAAGAGCTGCACAGAGAGCGTCGTCGCGAGCTTCATCATGCGTTCGGGGAGCCTAGCACGCGTTCCCGGCGTTGTCCCGGCACACGATCTTGGTTAACGTGCGGCCACTTCCATCAAAAACAAGTCGCGACAGCATGTTTCAAACCGCAGGTGTGGTGGCACGCGCAGGCAGCGAATTGGTTCGAGACAGCACCGTCGCCGTCATTAACACGTTGCAAAGTCGGGGCGTGCGTGTGCTTGTCGAAGAGCGCACAGCGCAGATGTTGCCGCTTAAAGGGCTCGACTGTGTACCGCGTGATCAGTTGGGTATCCAGAGTGACCTGATCATCGTCATTGGTGGGGATGGATCACTTCTTGGCGTCGGCCGTGACCTGTGTGATTGCGTCAAACCCATTCTCGGGGTCAATCGAGGTGGGCTCGGGTTTCTCGCCGGCGTTGCGCCAGATGTCATCGATGCGGAACTCTCACGGGTATTGACGGGCGATTTCTCCGCTGAAGATCACTTCCTGCTGCAGGCGGAAGTGGTGGAAGAAAATGGCGAGACCAAACGGTCACTCGCGCTGAATGATGTGGTCATTCATGCCGGTGGTGTTTCACACATGCTCGAGTTCAGCGTGTTTGTGGATCACGAATGGGTTTACGACCAGCGCGGTGATGGACTGATCGTGGCATCGCCTACGGGGTCCACAGCGTACGCACTCTCTGCAGGTGGACCGATCATGCACCCTAGCCTTGACGCCATTGTGATCGTGCCAATGTTTCCGCACACGCTCACTTCGCGGCCTTTGGTGGTTTCCGGAAATTCTGAAATCCGTGTACGTGTGAAAAATGCGGCGCTGACGTTGCCGAAGGCGAGCTGTGATTCGCAGGTTCATCTGGAAGTGGCGCCATCCGCGATGCTCCGAATTCGTAAACACCCGGTGCCGCTGCGACTGCTGTTTCCGGTTGGGCACAGTTTTTATGGGTCGTGCCGCTCAAAACTCGACTGGGCGACGCGGCTGGGTGGTGCCTGAACGCCACCACACATCAGTTCGGCGGTAGCTGATCGAGGTCCTGCAACACGCCTTCATCGTTGACTTCAGTGAGACGTGGCGAGCCTGCACGAACGATCTGTCGAGCGCCTTCATCACCCAGCAGCTTGGTCATCATAGGTAGCCAGTTCTGCCCAAAGCCCACCGGATTGCCACGTTTTCCCTGATGACAGGGCACCAGAATCACATCGTCAGCGAGAGTTTTGGATAGATCTCGCAACGACTCGAGCGTGGTCGCGCGCACAAAGGGCATGTCTGCGAGCGCCACAAAAACAAAACGAAGATTCAGATCAGTTGCTCCCGCCGACAACGAGTGGCCCATGCCCAGATCAGCGTCCGGCGCGATCACGGCGTCATCCCTTACGCGCAGCTTGATGCCAAGCTCTTCAAGCAGGGTTTCATCTCGAGGTGACAACACCAGTCGTACGTGATTGAAGACTGACTGATAAAGCTCCACGGTGGTGCGCAGCATGCTGCGGCCATCACCCAGTACGTGACGTCGCTTGTCGCCGCCAAATCGGCGGCTCCGACCTGCTGCGAGGATGAGTGCGCCGCAGTCACCGGCGTTGGCGGTGGGAATCTTCAGCCGGCGCTCACCGCCGCGAGATACTCCCGCGCGGTATTGGCCTTGCCATAACGCACGGCCGTGATTTCCGCGAGAATCGCGATGGCGATTTCCGGTGGCGTGTGTGACCCGATGGGCAGGCCGATCGGCGCGTGCAAACGACCGAGTTCTTCCTCTGTGACGTCGAGCGCCTTGAGTCGAACACGGCGACTGGCTGACGTACGTGTTGATCCCATAGCGCCAACGTAGAAGGCGTTGGTTTTTAAGGCTTCCATTAAACCCATGTCATCAATTCGCGGGTCGTGGGTCAGAGCGACGATGGCCGAAGCGGTGTCGTGGGCATATTTGCGTACGGCGTCGTCGGGCATGTCGGCAATTCGCCGAATGCCTTCACCGGGAAAATCGTTGAGCAGGTGATCCCGTGGATCACACACAGTGATTTCAAAATCGAGCGAAGAAGCCATATGCGCCAGGTATTGCGACACCATGCCTGCGCCAATAATGAAGAGTTGCAGCCGTGGTCCGAGCGTGTGGGTCAAGGTCAGGGCGTCAGCATTCCAGATCAGTGGTGCGAACGTATCGGTGTCGTGTGCACTGAACCGACGTTTGCCGAGTACCACTTCCCGAGTGACGGTGTGGCGCGATTCAAGCCTTGTTGCTAGGTGCGTGAAGTGTTCGGCTGCCGCAGCGCCTGGTGAAAAAGGTTCAACGATGATGTCGAGTTGCCCGCCGCAGGGCAGTCCCAATCGCTCGGTTTCTTCAGCAGTGATGCCGTATTTGAAGAACTGGGCAGTGTCTCGAGCGAGCTGGCCTGAAGTGAGTTTCTCGAGCAGGTTGTCTTCCACACAGCCACCTGACAGCGAGCCGACAATCTTGCCCTGTGTATTGCAGGCGAAGAGGGATCCTATCGGGCGAGGTGATGATCCCCAGGTCGCGACCACGGTTGAGAGCCAGCAACTTTGGTCAGCATTGAGCCAATCGCGAACGGTGCGAAGAACCTGCAAATCGACTGCTTGCATTGCGGGTGGTCCGAAAGTTGAACGAGTGGCTAAAATCATAAGGAATATCCGGCCCTTATGCTTCCTCGAATTGTGTGATCGGTGATTTCATTTGGCGAAATCAAGAAGTCGGGTAATGATCGGACCCAGTGGATCGTCAACCGTAGCGGCTTCGCGGACCATGTACAAATAATCCCCGGGACAGGGAGGTGGTTGGCTTGCGTTCAACGCAAAAAGTCAGAGCGCTGGTAGCCGCGCCCAGTGCGGAGCTTGAGTCGTTTGTAAGTGCGGTTCGGCAGAGTGGGGTCGCGGTCGAGAAACTCGAAAACCAGGGAATGGTGGTTCTCGAAACCGAAGGGGGCGCCCATGCTGAACTGGTACTTCGTCTGTACGCCGCATGGCAGCGTGGTGAACGGGACTGGCTCGCCAAGCTGCCCAAACAAGAGCCCGAAGAGAGCTTCTCCTGGCGTGAACTGGCGCGCTGTTCTGGCGTATTGCTGATCGCACTTATGGCGATCGTTCTGTATCCGCTGCTCGGTGAGCTCGGACGAGGTGAGGTTAACGCCCTCGCCATGTCGTTGCTGATTGTCGATGTAAGCCAAGGATTCGAAGTTTCCTTAAGCAGGCTCGCTCACGATCAAGATTTCTGGCGGTGGCTGACGCCGGCCTTTGTGCACTTTTCCTGGGTGCATGTCCTGTTCAACTGCGCGGCGTTGTTTGAGTTTGGTCGTCGGATCGAAATTTCGAGTGGAACAGGCGTGCTGATCATGCTCATCATCCTTATCGCGGTGTTGGCCAATCTGGTGCAGGTGGCCTTTGGGGTTTCACCACTCTTTGGGGGGCTGTCCGGTGTCGTCTACGGACTGGTTGGATATGTCATGGTTCGTCGCTGGCTCGATCCGCTTAATCCCCATTGGCAGATGCATCCCGCGGTGGCCGGATCCATGCTTCTTTTTTTGGTGTTGTTTTCGACTGGCGCCACCGGCGTAGACGGAGTAGACATCGCTCACGCTGCCCACTGGGGAGGCCTGATCGCAGGCGCACTGCTCGGACTCATGGGTGGTGTGCGCCGTACAATACCGCGGTAACACGCCACGGACGGATTAACTCTGGGAGCTTCCATGAAAGACGCAAACCCGCAAACCATTCGCCTCACCGACTACAAGGCCCCGCTGTATCGCACGGAGACAGTGGCGCTGCATGTGGATCTTCGGGAGGGAGAGACCAGGGTAACTTCCCGTCTTCGCGTGAAGCGCTTCGGCGTAGCAGGCTCATTAGTCCTGGACGGAGATGGCCTCGTTCTGGAGTCTGTCGCTGTAAATGGCGTGACACTTGGAGATAACGAGTACGAAGCGACGCCTGATCGGTTAGTCATTCATGATGCCGGTGAAGACGCAGAAGTCACGGTCGTGACGCGGATTCAGCCGGAGAAAAACACGGCGTTGATGGGGCTCTATCGCTCAAACGATCTTTATTGCACGCAATGTGAAGCGGAAGGGTTTCGCCGGATCACCTATTTCCAGGATCGGCCGGATGTACAGGCGAAGTACACGACGACCATCGAAGCCGACGCGACGAAGTACCCGGTGTTGTTGGCCAACGGCAACCGGATTGATGAACACATCGAGAACGGGCGGCGCTTCGTCACCTGGGAAGATCCATGGCCGAAGCCATCTTATCTCTTTGCACTGGTGGCGGGGAATCTGTCATGTATTGAAGATCGATTCGTTACACGCAGTGGTCGCGAAGTGCAACTGCTCATCTACTCCGAGCCCCACAATGTCAAACACTGCGACTACGCCATGGATGCACTCAAGCGCTCCATGCGTTGGGATGAAGAAGTGTTTGGTCGTGAGTATGATCTCGACATCTTCATGATCGTCGCCGTTGAAGACTTCACCATGGGCGCGATGGAAAACAAGGGACTCAACGTCTTCAACACGTCGTGTGTGTTGGCGTCAGCCGACACGGCCACTGACCTGGGGTATCAACGAGTCGAAGCGGTGGTGGCTCACGAGTATTTCCACAACTGGTCCGGCAATCGCGTGACCTG
>SYFY01000142.1 GCA_005799745.1 Gammaproteobacteria bacterium | reverse complement strand
GATCTTGGTGCCGTTGACGGTGTATTCCTTGCCATCGGCGGAGAGCTCGGCGCGTGTCTTGAGGTTCGCAAGGTCCGAGCCTGCACCAGGCTCTGAATAACCCTGACACCAGTTCACCCTACGAGCGCGGATGTCGGGCAGGAATCGTTCTTGTTGTTCCTTCGCGCCGTACTGCATGAGCATCGGCGCCAGCATGACCGGGCCGAACGGCAGATCGAGCGGTGTCTGCCGCGTCGCGGTGGCTTTCTGCCAGATGAAATGTTGTGTCGGCGTCCAGCCCGGGCCACCGAATTCAACGGGCCATTTCGGCACGTCCCAGCCGCCTTGGGCACGGGCTTTTTCGAACCAGCCAAATCGCCAGGCCATGTAGTCCGTCCCGACCCTATAAGCGTTGTTGTCGAGAAACTGTTCGACGTCCGCTTGGAAGGCGAGGTCGGATGCGGAGAGATCGATATCCATGGCACCACCTGATTGGGTTGGATTGAGGCTGATTGGCGAGATGTTGATTGGAGCGGGGCGAAGCTTAAGTGAATTCCAGAATAAAGTTCTAGAACAACGTTCTGGAGTTTGTGAGTGCCGATATGGCTAACTTGGGTTATGGCCGAACTCCCCACGGAACCTCAGAAACCCTCCCGCAAGCGCGAAATCCTGCTCGCGGCGCTCGACTGCTTTGATGCATCAGGGGTTGAGCTCACCACTATCGGCGATATCCAGAAGGCGGCTGGTTGTAGCGTCGGCAGCCTCTATCACCACGTCGGCAGCAAGGAAGGCGTGGCGGAGGCGTTGTGGCTTTCGCTGATCGAAGAGTTCAACGGGTCAATGCTCAAACGCATGCGGCGAGCGAAAGGCGGTGAAGCGGCAGTACGCAGCGTGGTGCTCGCCTATGTGGCCTTCAGTGTTCGATTTCCCAAGTCCATGCGTTATCTCAACGCGCGCGACATCGACTTCTCAGCCGCAGGTAATGAACGTAAACAGGCGCTGCACCGTGAATACATCGAAGCGGTGTTCAATTTCTTTGCACCGTTTGCACGTAACGGCGAGATCGCACAATTACCGCTGCATGCCTATGTGCCACTGATCAGCGGTCCGATAGAGTCCTACGTACGCCGGTGGCTCGCGGGTGAAGCACCCTCTCCCAGGAAGGTTGAATCGTTGTTTGCTGATGCGGCGTGGAATGCGGTAAAAGGCACCAAAGGCTGATCTGGAAACACCGATGGAACTTCAAACCCTTAAGCTCGACACCGACAGTGGTGTTGCCACCATCACCATCAATCGGCCGGAAGCGGCCAATGCGATAAGCCCGCTTTGCGCTCGTGAGATTTCGCTGGTGGCCACACGACTCGAGTCCGATCCTTCTGTGCGCGCAATTGTCATTACCGGGGCCGGTAGGATGTTTTGCGCGGGTGGTGATCTCAGCGCCTTTGCTGCGGCAGGTGATGACGCGCGGCGACTCTTGATCGAGATGGCCGGCGATTTGCACGTGGGTCTTTCACGATTGGCACGGGGCAACGCGCCTGTGATTGCAGCAGTCAATGGAACTGCAGCGGGCGCGGGTTTCAGTCTGGTGATGGCGTGTGATCTTGCGATCTCTGCGGAATCAGCGGTGTTCACCATGGCCTACACCAAGGCTGGTTTATCACCGGATGGCAGCTCAACGTTCTATATGCCACGGAAGATCGGTGACCGGCGCACACGTGAACTCATGCTCACCAATCGACTGCTGAAGTCTGCCGAGGCACTCGAATGGGGAATCGTCAATCGTGTGGTGCCCGATGCGGAGGTGCTTCCGGAAGCGATGAAACTCGCGAAGGAACTCGCCAACGGTCCAACACGTTCCTATGGCGCTGTGAAGACACTCCTGAATGGTTCGTTCGATCAATCGCTCGAGTCACAGATGGAACTCGAAGCGCGCATGATTGGCGACATGTCACGAACCCATGATGGCAAAGAGGGCATTCAGGCGTTTCTGGCCAAGCGCAAACCCGTCTTCACGGGCGGTTGAATTCAGCCGCGGCCGGAGATCAGGATGCCGGCAACGATCACAACAAGTCCTCCCACGGACCACATCGTCACCGTTTCACCCAGAACGGTGGCTATGAAGATTAGCGAAATGAAGGGCGACAGGAAGACGAGCTGACTGGTACGTGCGGTGTTGGTCGAGAGTGCCATCGCGCGCTGCCAGAGCAGGAACGTGAAACCCATTTCGACGAGGCCAATCCACACCGCTGCGCTCACCGCCAACGTCGTGGTGCTCTCTGGCCAACTCCCAAGAAACCCGTTGATGACCAGGAGCAGGACTGAAGCGAGCGCGAAACTCCAGAGCATCATCGGCAACGCAGCGGCGCTGGAACGACGATTCAATATCCAATAACCCGCCCAGATCACAGTACTTGCGAGCGCGAGGGTTACACCTGCCGTATCAAAGGTAGGTAAGCGCTGGAAGTTGCCCTGCAACAACACCAAGACAACACCGGCATAACTCAAGGTCAATCCGGTTATCGTGCGCCCATCGAGGCGTTGACCCAGGAGCGGAACCGCCAGAACAGCCAACATCACCACCCACGTGTAGTTGAGAGGTTGCGCGATCTGTGCCGGCAATCGGTCGTAAGCTGCAAACAGCACAAGGTAATACAGCAACGGATTGAGAATGCCGAGCAGTGCGGCAGTGAACCAATATTGTCTACTTAGGCGCCACTGGTTTTGTCCGCCACCGATGACGACGAAACACACCGTCGAGGTTAACGTTGCGACAAGCAACATCTGCACCGGCTCAAATTCAGCGAGCGCGAGCTTGAATGCGGTAGCCACCGTCGACCACATGCCCACTGCTGCTAGTGCATAAAGGACGGATCGTCTCTGATCTTGCATTGTGGCCGCATCAACCCTTTGGCAAGCTGACGCCATGTTACGTGATCAGCACCTGCGCGCCGCCATACAAAAACACCTGCAAGCCTTTCCGTTGCAGGCCTCGCCCGATGTCGCCTCAAATCGCCATGCTGCGGTGGCAGTAACCGTTGTGGATACGGGAAATGGGCCTGATTTACCCGGGCTTGCCAACTCGACGCAGTGGTCCACGTCTGCCGCTTTGTTGTTGACCCGTCGTAGTGCCAAGCTGCGTAATCATCCCGGACAGTGGGCGTTTCCCGGTGGTCGGCTTGATGAAGGCGAAACGCCGGCGGAGTGTGCGCTGCGTGAGATGGATGAAGAGGTTGGTCTCAAACTCTCCGCGAGTTGCATACTCGGACAACTCGATGACTTCATCACGCGATCAGGATTTGTGATTACACCGGTGGTGGTGTGGGCGGGTGAGTCACGTGAACTCCAACCCAATCCCGACGAAGTGGCTTCTGTCCATCGTATCCCGCTAACGGAATTTCTCCGTGGTGACGCGCCGATTCTCGACGCTTCGCCACACTCTGATCACCCCATCCTGCGAATGCCGGTGGGTGACGATCACATTGCTGCACCAACGGCGGCGATCATCTATCAGTTCAGGGAAGTGTGTTTGCTCAACCGCGTCACGAGAGTCGCACATTTCGAGCAGCCGGAGTTTGCTTGGCGCTGACTGTTTAGTTTTTTCTCAAATTCGATTGTGTTACGGAACCTCTGATTATTGAGAATTACTTAAGCGCGTGACGTCGCAGTACCGAGGCGGACTGATGATCTAATTCATTCCTTCGTCGACCATCGTCACGCGGCTATGTAATTCTCAATAGTCAGAGTTTCCTGAGAGAAACCAGAGGTTCCTGAGAGAACCGGCAGGTTACTCGTTGTTCTCCATCTCATCCATCCGGTCTTCAAGCGTCGGCACCGGCTCCCGTCCCTCCGCATCCCATTCAACTTCAGCAGGCATCGGTGCAGGCAACATCGGCGCACCTTGAACTTCATCCGGTGTTGTCATGCTGTCGGAGCGACCTGACTCATCGGTCTCTGCCGTCTCGGTCTGTGTCAACATCTCCAGGTCTTCCAGTGGTGCTGGAATCCCGAGGTGATAAACCGCGAACCCAGGAATAACAAATTGATTCACGGCCATGCCAAGGATGCGACCTTCGCGTGTTGAACGAATCTCAGTGATCTTGTTGGTGATTGGGTCGGTGACGGTACCGAGTAGTTCATCGACTTCCACCTTGCGACCGAGTTTCACAGCGCTCGAGAGAATGCCGCCGCTGTCTGCTCGGAGCCAGGTGCTCGTGTAGTAGATCGGATCGGGTAATCCACCTCGGCTACGTTTGCGCATCATGCCGAGTGCATGCATCAAGGAGTTGATCGCACGAACAGACTCTTCAACGGCATCGTCATCTACGCGAAGGGGTTCCCCGGCTTCGAGGGTCACTGCGGGAATGCCACCTGAAGTCGCGGCATGTCGTAACGTCCCACGTGCGCCCGTGCCATGCATGACGGCGATGGAACCAAAGCCGCGAGTCAGCTTGAGCACTGCTTCGTTCTTCAAGTTACCGCGAATCTGTGGGAGGTTGGTGCGATGGAATGAGCCGGTGTGGAGATCCACCAACGCATCACAATGAAGGATGACTTCGCGAAAGAAGCTGAATGCCATACGCGCCGCGGCGCTGCCCCGTTGGTTGCCAGGGAAAAACCGATTGAGGTCACGGCGATCAGGCAGGTATCGAGATTGGCGTTGGAAACCCTGCAGATTGACGATGGGCGCACCGATGATCTTGCCTTTGAGTTTCGCGGGATCGGTGTCGTACATGATGCGATGGACGGCCTTGATGCCATTGAGTTCATCGCCGTGGATCGCAGCCGTTAGGCACAACGTAGGACCATCTTCAACGCCGGTAGCGACGAGGACCGGTGTTGGAATTTCCGTACCGTGAAAATCCGTTCCCGCTCGCCACATGCGTTGCGACAACGTTCCACGTACGAAGGGCTCTCCAAGGAATTGTCCGATTACAAACTCCGGCAGCTCCTCCTGCGGTTCCGGAATCGTCACGGGCAAAGTTGGTTTTGCGTCGGTGGACACTTCACGAGTTTCATCCGTAGCGACGTCTAGACCTTCGACGAGGACGCGAGAATCAAACTCGTCCCGGGAGAGTGCAGCCGCGAGCAGGCTCGACGAAGCGATCTCCGATGCGACCAAGCCTGCTTCATCTTCTTCTTCGTCGGCAGGTTCCGTGGCCTCGGGCAACGGCTCAGTACGTCTCGGCAGCTCGATGGCCGCAAATTCGGCATCGGTTTCCGCGGCGCCGGGCTGAACCAGTATCGTAGGCGAAATGTGGGGCGCGGGACGAGGCGGAGGGGCCTCGGGTCCGCAAGCGGCGACCAGAAGCAGGCCTGTCATCGTCAAGAGTCGAAGCGTTAACACCATGAGGGTTGGTACGAGCCCGTCCATTGAAGAGGTATAGCTGCGCGGTTGGCGTCCTGCCGGATGGAAGTATCGTTTCTGATCACCATTCACTGCAACCTGAAAAGCCTGTGGCACATGTCGCAAGTGCTTCTCAAACAAGGAAAACTTTTCCTGTGACTGATTTCACAAAAGCAGCAGCGTTGACCGTCCCTGATGGAATCCAGACAATGCCCGCCCTCTCTTGAACTACCAGGACAAGCCACATGGCCATCAAAGAAGGCGACAAGATTCCCTCAGCCACCCTGCACATGATGAAGGATGGCAAACCGGCTGCCGTTTCGACTGCCGATCTTTTCGACAACAAGAAAGTCGTTTTGTTCGCGGTACCCGGCGCATTCACTCCGACCTGTTCCATGGCTCACTTGCCGGGTTATGTCGTGCAGGCTGATGCGATCAAGGCGAAAGGCGTCGATAGCATCGTCTGCCTGTCGGTGAACGATGCGTTCGTGATGGACGCATGGGGTAAAGACAAGAACGCCGAACACCTGCTCATGGTGGGTGATGGTAACGGTGCGTTCACCCAGGCGGTTGGCCTTGAAATGGACGGCTCTGGCTTCGGCCTTGGCAAGCGCAGCCAGCGATATGCCATGGTGGTCGAAAATGGCGTGGTGAAAAAACTCGCTGTCGAAGCACCCGGCAAGTTAGAAGTCAGCAAGGCTGAAGAGATTCTCAAAGCCCTGTAATCGTCTAAGGAAGGTCTGATTAATCAGACCTTCCTGTGTGGTGCATGGAAGCACCACCACTTTCCATGCGTGTGGCGCGTGTCTCGCACGCGCATTCACGGGCAAAGCCCGTGTAAACGCAGGGAAAATGCGAGGAATCCGAAGGATTCCGACCTGATCAATTCGCAGGAGCGAATTGATCAGAGTTACCCTAAGTTGATCGGGGCGGTCGCCGGCAGGCACCGCTCCAATCCAACCCAAGTTTACTGCGTGGTTGTAGCTGGTGTTATCGGCCTGATCAAACACTCCTGTGCCGCTGTTGCGACGAGTTCGCCCGACTCGGTGTAAAACTGCCCACGGACAAACCCGCGAGCGCCACGCGCGCTGGGTGATGTCTTCGCAAACAACAACCACTCGTCTGCACGAAACGGGCGGTGAAACCAGATCGCATGATCAAGGCTCGCACCATAAATCTGATCACGTAGCCGTTTGCCACCGTGGGGCAACATGGATGTGCTCATGAAGTCGAGGTCGGACATGTAGGCGAGCAGCGCCAAATGTACTTCCTCATTTTCCGGCAGTGCTTCCCGCGCTTTTAGCCACGTGTGTTTGATCGGTGGATGAGAGTCTTCATTGCTCATCAGCAAGTTCTCAACCTGACGCGAATCGATGGCTTCAAAACGAAAGGCATATCGCAATACTTCGGGTCGCTCCTTCGCCATCTCCTGATACAACTCGCGATCACTTCGCAAACAGTGAGGAGGCAAGACATTCGGCATCGGCATCATGTGTTTGAGGCCGTCTTCCTGTTTGTGCCAGCTCGATGACAGATTAAAGATCGCCTTACCGTGTTGCACGGCGACAATACGTCGTGTGGAGAACGAGCGGCCATCACGTATGCGATCGACTTCATAAAGGATCGGCACTCGCCAATCTCCCGCACGCAGGAAGTACGAGTGAATGGAATGCAGGTGTTGATCTGGCTGCACGGTACGGAACGCGGCGACGATGGCTTGCGCGAGAACCTGCCCGCCAAAAACGTGTTCGGTCTTGTGGTTCTGCCCACGGAACAGGTTTTCTTCGATGCGTTCGAGATCGATCAGATCGAGGATGTTGTCGAGAACAGCGTTGTTGGTGCGGCTCATGAATCCGGTCCCTCACTTTGGACCGTCTGGTGCTGGTTGGTCACCCGTCCCGTGAGTAACGAAAGGGACGAAGCGATCACCACGGTGAAAACACCAGTCATTGTAAACGCTGCGGCGAATCCGTAGCCGGTCGCATACAAACCGAAAGCGCCGTAAAACGGCAAAGCCAGCGCGGATTGCGCGAAGTTGGCGAGCGAAGTCACCGTTGATCGCGCATCGTCGTGAATGCTACGTTGGAGCACGCCTTGCAAAAGAACCGTGCCGATTCCGTGCAGAAAACACATCAATGCAATGATGGCGATAGCCACCGATGCGGGCACGGCCATCAGCGGCAGCAGCAGAAGTCCGATCAGTCCATACGCGAGCACCACGCTGTGCAGACCACCTGCAGACATTCGCTCCGCGAGCAGATTGCCGAGTATGTTCGCCAGTGTGAATCCGGCGAGCAGCATGCCGATCAACGTCGGTGAGATATCCGGGAGTTGATCAAGCAGAGGTGCCTCGTATTCTTCTAACGCTTCGGGAACCAGATTGAGCAGCACAAAGGTGGCAAGAATCAACAGTGTGACCTTCGACGCCAACGAGACACGTACACCTTCGCGAAGGGTCGACCAGAAGGCCGTGTTCTCACCAGTTGCAGCAGAGTGTCTATGCGGTTCTGTCAGTGCGAAGAGACACACAGGCACGGCCAAAAGAGGCATCAACACCGACATGAGGTAGACCAAGTTTCGGCCTTGTTCAGCGAGTGTACCGCCTAACGCGAATGCGGCCATAGATCCCACCAGGTTGATCGACTCCGATCGGCCATAGACGCCTTCAAAATCACTTTCCCTGTCGTGGCTGCGAAGTGTATCGAACAGAAGTGATTCACAAGCGCCGGTGAGCAACGCACCAGATAGAGCCCAGAGGAGAAATCCTCCGGCGTACCCGCTGAAATCGGGGAAGTGCTACCAGACCGCGAACCCTGCGGCTTTCGCTGCGAATGCCAACGCCATCAGCCTCGGGCGTGAAAAGCGATCCGCGAGGATGCCGGACGGAATTTCGAAGAACATCGACGTGCCGGTCCAGACGATGAACAACAAGCTCAGTTCGGCAGGACTTAGTCCGTCAGCCAGCATCCAGATGGCGTAAAGGGGGTAAAGCAGGATTAACCCACGCAGGAATGACTGTGTGTACCAGAAGTACTCGAAGGATCGGCCTGCTGTGGATTGCATGGATTGTTTGTGGCTAGACATGCCGCAGTGCGGTGTTTAGTTTCGACGTTTGTTTGATGAGCGACTATTGTGCAGCGCTCGAAGACTTTATAGGTTGCTGAAAAGTCCTCTCCAGGACTTTTCAGTTATCGTGGGCGATGCCCGCTCGCGCCGCACCTAGCACGTTCGTACCGGGTGCGCGATCCCGCCTTCCATGGCGGATGTATCAGGCTGCTTTTTCAGTAGCCTGCCAAGGGGGAGCCTCATGAACATCGTCAGAATCCATACCGGCGCCGATGGCGAGAGTCACTTCGAAGATGTGACAGTTGAACTCAAGGACCAGAGTGGCATGGGCAAAATCTCCGACCTCTGGCGTGGCAAGGGCGTGATGTTCAGAGAAGTCTCTGGCAACTACGACCTCGACTTTCACACGGCGCCCCGTCGGCAGTTTGTCGTGAACCTTACCGGTAGCGTGGACATCGAAATCGGCGATGGCACCGTGCGGCGTATGGGCCCTGGCTCCATTCTGCTTGCGGAAGACACCACAGGCCGTGGCCACAAATCCCGCAACGTCGGTGGTGAGCCTCGCGCATGCCTCTTCATTCCACTCGACGGAGGTCAATGATGGCTCTGGAGATACATCAGTTCCCGTGCCTCTCGGACAACTACGGTTATCTGATCCACGAGCCCAAGTCGGACCTTACCGCCACCATCGACACGCCGGAAGAAGCGGCCATCAACGCTGAACTTGCGAAGAAAGGCTGGCGCCTCACCCACATCCTCAATACCCACCATCACTTTGATCATGCCGGTGGTAACGAGGCGCTAAAGGCGCGCTGGAACTGCACCATCGTCGGTGCGGCCATCGACAAAGACCGTATTCCGGGTATCGACATCGCACTGCGTGAAGGAGAGACATACCGGTTCGGTGAGACAGAGGCCGAGGTCATCGAAGTGCCAGGTCATACCACGGGCCATATTGCCTTCTACTTTGCCGATGAAGGTATAGCCTTTGTTGGGGATACGCTCTTTGTGCTCGGCTGCGGACGGCTCTTTGAAGGTACGCCACAGATGATGTGGGAGAGCCTCTCCAAACTCATGGCACTTCCCGATTCGACGGTGCTGTATTGCGCGCACGAATACACGCAATCGAATGCGAAATTCGCGGTCACGATCGAACCCGGGAATGCCGAGTTGACCGCGCGTCGTCACGAGATCGATGCGCTGCGTGCTGCAGGTAAACCAACCGTGCCGACGACTCTCGCCCGGGAAAAGGCGACCAATCCTTTTCTGCGTGCGGCAAGTGTGGAACTGCAAAAAACGGTCGAACAAGAAGGTGCGCCGCTTTGGGAAGTCTTCGGTGAAACACGAAGACGTAAAGACAAGTTCTGATATTCAACAGCTGTCGTTGACATGACTGCCGAGGAACGCACAGGCGTTCTTTACGGGTTTGTGGCTTATGGCATCTGGGGGCTGGTGCCGCTGTATTTCATGGCGGTGCGTTATGCATCAGCTACTGAAGTGCTGGCCCACCGCATCGTCTGGTCTGTGATCCTGTTGCTGATGCTCTTGATGATCACGCGACAACTTTCGACCTTTCTGGCGTTGAGTGGCCGACAGTGGGCGGGTTTGGCGGTCTCGTCGGTGCTGCTCTCGATCAACTGGTTGACCTTTGTCTGGGGTCTCTTCAACGGCTACATGATCGAGACGAGCCTCGGGTATTACATCAACCCGTTGGTGACGGTGTTACTCGGCGTGTTTGTGTTGTCAGAGCGGTCGACACGTCTGCAGTGGTTGGCACTGGCTATTGCAGGCGGCAGCGTTGCCTATGAAATGATTGGCTTTGGCCGCTTTCCGTGGGTGGCCTTGTCGCTGGCTTTCAGCTTTGGCTTGTATGGCCTCGTCAGGAAGCTGCTCGCAATTCCGTCGCTGCCAGGGCTTGCCGCGGAAACTCTGATTTTGCTCCCCTTTGCGGTGGGCTGGATGGTCTATCTCTACGGTGGACTCGATGATCCACTTGCCGCCTACGAAACCGGACAGTGGGCACTGCTCGGCGTGGGTGGCCTTGTCACCATTCTGCCTTTACTGGCGTTTGCGGCGGCGGCGATGCGTGTCCCACTCACTGTGCTTGGATTTATTCAGTACCTGTCGCCGACCATTGCGCTGGTTCTCGCCCTTGTGGTGTTCAAGGTACCGCTGCGAGAGGGGCAGCTGCTTACCTTCACCTGTATCTGGATCGCACTTCTGCTGTTCTCTGGTGAGGGTCTGTATGATCACTTCAAATCGGGAAGGAACAGGGCACGCGCATGATTACGTTGTTCACCATGGAACGTGAGTATCCGTATGGCACGTTGCGTTCCACCAACGGCAGCAAGACCAAGGTGGTGCTCGAAGAAAAAGGACTTGCCTATACGGTGCAAACCGTGAAGCCAGGTGATGTCTGGAAGAAGGTGCCTGAAGTTCTGCAATACCATCCACTCGGCAAAGTGCCGTGGATTGTGGATGGTGGTCAGGTTGTTTACGACAGCACGGTGATCAGCGAGTATCTCGAAGAAGCCTATCCCGTGCCGGCTTTGTTGCCGAAGGATCCGGTTCGCCGTGCTAGGGTTCGGGCGCTCGAGAACTACAGCGATGAAGGGGTGCTCTCAACCCACCTGCCGATGATCTGGATGCCGTGGTGGTCACCGCCGGAGGCACGTGATGAAGCGGCCATGGAACGGGGTCGCGAACGACTTCGCATTCAGACCTTTCCATTCATCGAAGCCGAGCTTTCAGGCAGGGAATACCTCTGCGATGCGTTCACGCTGGCCGACGTGCCCTTTATGTCAGTTGCGATGGTGCTTGCGGTCGACGGTATGGACGTGAGTGGTTTCCCAAACGTTGCTGCGTACTTTGAGCGGTTGCGGCAGCGCCCGAGTTACCGAGCGATCGATCCACAAACACCTATGAAGCAATCTGCGGGGAGGGCATCGGCATGAGTCAGTTGATTGGCAAAGTGGCCTTTATCACCGGGGCAGGGTCAGGCATTGGCCGTGGTGTCGCCCTTCGTCTCGCACGAGAAGGCGCAGACATCTGCATTCCAGACGTCGATCAGGATGGTGCCAACATGACCGCTGACCTGGTGACTCAACTCGGTCGTCAGGCGCTGGTGCTCAAAGCCAATGTGGCTTCGCAGGTACAGATTCAAGCGGCGGTCCGCGACTGCGTGGAGAAGTTTGGACGGCTCGACATTGCTGTCGCCAACGCCGGTATCGGTCGTGGAGGTTCAGTGCTCGATATGGCGCTCAAAGACTGGCAAGACCAGATTGACGTCAATCTCACTGGAGTTTTTCTGACGGTTCAAGCTGCCGCACAGCAGATGGCGCGTCTCGGTAATGGCGGCCGGATCGTGTGCATCTCGTCGTTAGCGGCGCTCAATACCAGTGCCACCATGTGGGCCTATTCGGCTACCAAGGTGGGTGTGGCGATGATGGTTCGAGGCTGGGCACAGGACCTCGGCCCACATCGCATCACCGTGAACGCCATTGGTCCGGGTGTAATTGAAACACCTCTGGCAGCGGGGCTTGCTGGGGAGCCACAAGGCGCGATTCGTAGTTCACTTGAATCCCGTACGCCGGTTGGACGTATCGGTCAGCCGGATGATATCGCTGGCCTGGTGAACTTCATGGCAGGGCCGGATGGTGCTTTCATGTCGGGCAGTTATGTCGTCATGGACGGCGGGCTGCGGGATGCGCGTGGCTCGTGGGAGCCGGATCCCAAGGCGGTGGAAGAACAACAACGGCTCTTTGGGCGATCAGTTGAACGGCAGCAGAAACTGCAGCCGTTGTTGGACGATCGCGGCTAAGTCGGGTTGTCAGCTGGAAATACGAGTCAGACGGGTCACGTGACCGTCACCCGGTCAGAAGTCAGCGCTGCCGGTTTTTTGATCCGCTTTACGCATTGCGTCTTGTAGTGAGCCAAGGGTACGCAACAAAGGCCGGTACTTGGTGTACGGGGCGGCATGTTGGTTATCGCGGCCTCAGCCTTGTCCTTGGTTTCGTAGATGCCGAGGATCAATACGTAGAACAGTTTTTCACCACTTGCGATTCTTGCTGCGGACAAACCACGAAGGTTGTGCTCTTCCGCATAACTTTCCAGAAACTCCTTGCTCGAGACCGCCATCAGCTGTGCCACCCAAAAATTGGGAGGAAGCTCCAACAGTGAGGTTGGCTTGTCTGGGACGTAGGCAAGTGCTTGATAGGCTGGCAGGTTGGCGGTGTCCACAGGTGGCGCTTCAGCGACCACGGGATCAGCGACAGGTTCCGGATCGGGGAGTTGCACGGGCTCCGGAGCAGGTGGAGGTGCAACCGGTTCAGACGCTGCAGCAACGGGCTCATCAACCAGTTCAGTTGAAGTGGATTCAGCTGGCATGTCGACAGCGGGTTCAGGTTCTGCAACCTCGTGATCGATACGTTCCTGCGCTGCACGAGCCCGTGCTTCATAAGGATCGATCTCTGCGGGTTGCGCTGCGTTGGATTCGACGGGTGCAGGCGCAGTGACGTCTGCGGCGATTTGGGTCGCAGCCGATGCCGCATCCGTAGTGGCTGGCCCAGCGAGGTCGGATGCCGCAACTCCGTCTCGTGAACACGACCACTTGCCCGTCTCTGGGGCCTGCGCGCATTTCCACTCACCATCCGTTTCTGTGGCGATGCTGATCGATGAGGTGGTGAGAAGTGGTAGTGCTGCCAGAAGCACAGTTGCTGCGAGGCGGCCAGTGTTCTTAGGAAGCTTCTGTGCGGGCGTCATTGCGGGCATGCGAGGGGCTCCACGCGGGTCCGTCCATTGATGGCGCGCTTCTTTGCACCCCGACATCTGATGTGTCAAAGGCAGCACCGTCGTTTCAGGTGGACCGGCTTGTCAGTGATCGACGAGTCCCTGTTTCCAGCTTCATGGCAGCTCGATTGCGGTTGTCATGTGGATTGGTCATTATTCTCCCGCTTCTTTTCGGACCGTGATCGCAAACAAGCAATGTCGCTACGAACTTCGGATGAGGTTTTGTATCGAAACTTGCCCCGCGCCAATAAAGCGCTAATGAAGCGCTAATGAAGCGCTAATGAAGAAGGGTGAGCCGTGAATGTGAACGTGCCGTCTTCTGATATCGCCACGCTCGATGATTTTCATCGGGTGCCGCGTATTCTTCGCCTGAATGTGGCAGGGCATCCCATTGATTGGGTGACCTGGCAGGAAGCGGTTTGCCTGTACGCGCGTGACATCGTCGTGTGGACGCTCGGACAGCCGGTACTACGTATTCGTGGTGGGCACTCAAGGTGCGATGGTTCGCAGTCCTGCGTGGCGATTCACTCGATTATCGCCTGTGACGGTCGAGTGCTGCCGCCGACGATCGGTGTCCCACCCCTCACCAACCCGGCGCTTTTCGTTCGAGAAGGCAATATCTGTCTTTATTGTGGCCAAAGCTTCAAGGATGGTGATCTCACGCGCGACCATGTCATCCCTGGAAGTAAGGGTGGGCGTGATCACTGGGACAACGTCGTCGCTGCCTGCAAACGTTGTAACCACTTCAAAGGCAACCGGCTGCTGCATGAATGCGGGATGGAGCTCTTGGCGTTGCCGTACACGCCGAACTTTGCGGAGTACCTGGCACTGATCAACTCGGGTCGCATCCTGGGAGACCAGATGGATTTCCTGAAAAGAAGCTTCAGCGCGAATAGCCGATTCAGGCATTAGCCCGGCCGTCTACTTCTTCAACGCGCCGATCACATCGGCGACACAAGCCGTCAAACGCAGTGCCTTGCCGATGTGCAAAAACTCGTTGGGTCCATGGGCATTGGATTGTGGGCCCAGAACACCGGTCACTAGAAACTGGGTTGACGGAAAGGTCTCACCCAACATGCTCAGGAAAGGAATCGTCCCGCCCATACCCATGGCGAGGGAGGGTTTGCCGAAGTGGGCCATGGATGAAGACTGGATGGCGCTTTCAAGCCAAGGCGCGGTTTCCGGCGCATACCAACCCGTTTGTGGTGTCTCGACGTTGAATGTGACCGGCGCGCCATAAGGTGGATTGTCTTCGAGTACCTTTTTGATGGTCGTAGCGGCCGCTGGCGCATCGAGTGTGGGTGGTAGACGGAAGACCAGCTTCACGCTCGTGGAAGGCCTAAGCGTATTGCCTGCATCTTGAGGTGCAGGCGCTCCGGCGATGCCGGTAGTGGCAAGACTCGGATACCAGGCGTTGGCAAGCAGTGCATGGTACGGGTCGGCTTCTTCAGGCTGCGTTCCGTGGGCCCACGGAAATTTCTTCAAGACGTGTTCACCGAGCAGTTCGGCGACGGCACGAATCTGATCCCGCGCGACCTGCGGAATCTGTGCATGTAGCACTTCATGAAGTTGACCGGTCGCGGCGTTCTCCACACGTTCCATCACGGAACGGAGAATGCGAAAACTTGACGGGACAATCCCGCCGGCTGCACCGGAGTGTTGCCCTTCAGTGAGCACATCGATACTGAGGACGCCCGGCAACATGCCGCGGAGTGAAGAGGTACTCCAAAGGCGATCGTAGGTTCCACACTCGGCATCAAGGCAAACGAGCAGATCCGGAACACCGATGCGCCCTGCGAGGGCTTGCATGTAGTAAGGCAGATCAAAGCTGCCACTTTCTTCGCAGCCTTCGATCAACAGGAGGCAACGTCCGTGAGGGATGCCTTTTTGTTCCAGTGCCGCGATGGCAGCAAGGGATGCAAACATCGCGTAACCATCGTCCGCGCCACCGCGGCCGTAGAGGCGTTCACCATCGAGCACCGGTTCCCAGGGGCTTAAGCCTGTTCGCCAACCCGAGAACTCCGGCTGTTTGTCGTAGTGGCCGTAGATCAGGATATTGCCGGTGCCACCGGCAAAGGCAGGCACATCTACGAGGAGTGTTGGCGTGCGTCCGGGCAGCTCGAAGATCTCGACAGATCGTTCTGCCAGACCTTTGACCGAATCACACCACTGCGCGAGCAGTCGGACCGCACGATGCATGTGACCGTGAGCAGCCCAATCTGGATCGAACGAAGGGGACTTGTTGGGGATGCGGATGAAGTCGCAGAGGGTCGGCACGATGCTGCTTTTCCAGACTTCGGCGAGGTAACCCTCAGTGGTGATTCCGGAGTTCTGCATGGGGTCGGTCCTTTCAATCAAAACCTTTGATGCAATCGTATTCGTACAACCAGTCTTCAGCCTGCAACGCTACTTCCGGAAGTAGCCAATAATCCACTGCATAGCGGATGTTGCGTCGCAGACGTTGTAAGGCCCGTGATTCTGTCGCGATACGACCTTGTTTGCGTGCCCACGCCTGAACACGTTTTGCGCGAGGTTGACGATAACGCTGGTACTCGGAGAGGGCGAGGGAGAGATCATCACCGTAACTGTCGAGCATGCGCGCGAGTACCCAGGCATCTTCGACGGTCAATGCAAAGTGTTGGTTCGTGAATGGCAACAGCGGGTGCGCTGCGGAGCCGACCACGACGTGATGGCCTTCATACCACTTGCTCAGTGGCTCGGTATCGTGAACCGGTGCGGAGGTCGACGATTCTTCCAACTCACACAAGGTGGAGAACCTTGGATGCATCGACGCCCCGCCGATGTGCAACGCAAATCGATCAGTCGGTGTAGGCAATTCTCGAAGACAACTGCCATCAGCAAGCCAGAAGTTGATGGTGTTTCCCGCTGCGCGAGAGTGCAGCCAACGTTCTGACCAAGGCGTCGTCTGGTGCTCAAGAGTCGCGATGAGGTCGCGTGGCGTGGAGTCCGGTCCGTTAGCGATGATCACCACATCTGCTGGTGTGGATGCTGTTGTATCCAAAGCAGCATCGGACTTGAGCCGTTCGACGATGAGGGCAACCAGCGATTCTGTGGCGATGATGAGGTGTGGCGCTTTGTAGCGATCCAGCGCAAACGCGCCCAGCGGCCGTTGTTGCAGCAGATAACCACTGAGTGCCGAACGGCGGTGTTCCATGCGCGGTGCAGCGGCGGTGTTTTCGAGTGTAGTTTTGAGCCCAAGCGCGTAGAGCACTCGCGTGGCATTCGGCGGGAGCTCGATTACGGGATCGTCCGGCAGGGTTGGCGCGTCGATCAGCTGAACGTCATCGAAGCCGTTGTGCCGAAGAATGAGCGTCGTCGCGAGTGCTTCAAGGCCTGATCCCAGCACCTGGATGCGCATCGGCTTTAACTCCCGCTACGCTTCCAGCGCGTCCCCTCGCGGGTGTCTTCGAGTTCGATGCCGACATCAGCGAGCTGTTGTCTTACGGCGTCCGCTCCCGCGAAATCTTTCCGTTTGCGTGCCTCACGGCGGGCTTCGATCAAGGCGTCGATCTCTGCGTCGGTAAGGCCATTGTTTGTGGCCATTCCCTTGAACCAGATTTCTGCACGGGTGCCGAGAAGGCCGAGCAGATATCCACCAGCGAGCAATTGACGTCGGAACTTTTGTCGTTCGTCCATGTCAGTGGAGCGATGCATCGCTGCGGCGATAGCGTGCAGAGCAGTCAACGCTTCCGGTGTATTGAGGTCATCGGCTAGCGCATCCACCACACTTTCCGGCCATTCTGTGGAGTGCTCGAAGTTACGAGACGTTTCTTCACCCGGCGTATCACGAAGCGCCTGATAGAGGTAGTCGAGGCGCGCTTTGGCTTGATCCAGAAGCTCCGGTAACCATGGCAGTGAAAATCGGTATTGCGCCTGCATCAGCGCGTACCGCAGTTGTTCCCCCGGATAACGTTCCCTGAGGCTCACAATCGTTTCTATGTTGCCGAGGGACTTCGACATCTTTTCTGCGCCGAGCGTCAACATGCCGTTGTGCAGCCAGTAACGGGCGAGATGAGGGGTGCCCGTCGCGCAGCGTGTTTGTGCAGATTCGTTCTCGTGGTGCGGGAAGATCAGATCGGTACCACCACCATGAATGTCGATCTCTGCACCGAGGTGGGTATGGCTCATGGCCGAGCATTCGATGTGCCAACCCGGGCGACCGCGTCCCCAGGGGCTGTCCCAACCCGGTAGTTCCGGGGTTGAAGGTTTCCACAGCACGAAGTCTTTGGGATCACGTTTGTACGGCGCGATATCCACACGAGCGCCGGCCAGAATATCTTCGAGGCTGCGCTTGGAGAGGTGGCCGTAGTGTGGGTCGGTAGTGACCGCGAAGAGCACGTGGCCCTCTGCTTCGTAGGCATGACCTTTTTCGATCAGGGTTCGGATCAGTCCGATGATTTCTGGAATGTGATGGGTGACACGAGGCGCGACGCTGGGTGGCAGCACCCAGAGCGCATCCATGTCATCTTCGAAGGTTTTCGCATAACGGTCCGCGAAGACCTGAATCGGCTCATTGTTTTCCTGCGCGCGGCGGTTAATCCGGTCATCGACGTCGGTGATATTGCGGGCGTAAACCACCTCGGAGTAACGGGTCTTCAAGAGCCTCGTCAGCACGTCGAAAACCACTGGTGGTCGCGCGTTACCGATATGCACGTAGTTGTAGACGGTTGGGCCGCACGCGTACAACGTCACGCGTTTCGGATCTATCGGTACGAATTCTTCTTTGCGGCCGGAAGCAGTGTTGTGGAAGCGAATCGGAGTTGTCATGTGTGCGCCTGCGATGAACTGATCAATAGAGTGAGAAACGAGCCGAACCAAGAAGGATGTTCAGCAACAACAGCAGCAGGCGGAATGGGTTCGCAGCGATTTCACGGGCACAGCCTAACACAGGTTTTGAACATGAGTGTGCAACTGGCCTCGGCTTCAGCCCGGATCACCACGGACCACAACCGTTTGCCCATCCACCTCCAGGTAGAAACAATGGTGGCGGTTCGTGTGGCAGGCGGGGCCGGTCTGTTCAACCTTAAGCAGGATCGCGTCACCGTCACAATCAAACTGCAGGCTCTTCAGCCGTTGCAGATGTCCTGATGATTCGCCCTTGCGCCAATAAGCGCTGCGGCTTCGCGACCAGTAAGTTGCAAAGCCTTCGTTCAGTGTGCGCTCGATGGCGGTGCGATCCATCCAGGCGAGCATCAGCACTTGCTGGGTCGCATTGTCCTGGGCAATCGCCGGGATGAGTCCCTCAGCGTTAAAGCGCAATGCTCTGAGCACCTGATCCAGTTCGATTCGGCTGCCGTCACGCGCGGATTCAAGGTCATGCAGAAGCGGCATAACGATCCTGCAGGTACGTGAACACGGCGCGTAGTCCCATGGCTTCACCACCTTCAGGTCGGCCCGGTCGGGTACGGGTATTGAAGGCCATGGTGTCGAAGTGGACCCACTCGGTATCACCCACAAACTTCTTCAGAAACAGTGCTGCGGTGATGGCGCCGCCATAAGGTGAAGAAGGGGAGTTGACGATATCCGCGACACTCGACCGCAGCATGTCTTCGTAAGGAGCATGCAACGGCAGGCGCCACACCGGATCGTCGGCTTTGACACCCGCTGAATAAAGTTGTTCGGCGGTTTGATCTTTGGTCGCAAACATCGCCGAGATTTCCGCACCGACTGCGCTTCGGGCCGCACCTGTAAGGGTGGCGAAGTCGATCATGAGATCCGGGTTCTCTTCGATGGCTAGGGCCATGGCGTCACACAAGACGAGGCGACCTTCCGCATCGGTGTTGTCGATCTCGACTGTAGTTCCCGCATACGTGCGAATCACATCGCCGGGGCGATAGGCGTTGCCGGAGATGGCGTTTTCAACGGCGGGAATGAGTAGCCTTAACCGCACCGGCAAACGACGAGTCATGATCAACTGCGCAAGTCCGAGGGCGATGGCCGCGCCGCCCATGTCTTTTTTCATGGTGCGCATGCCCGAGGCCGGTTTGAGATCAAGACCACCGCTGTCGAAACACACCCCTTTGCCTACGATCGTCAATCGTGGCGCAGCGGGATCGCCCCAACGTAGATCGATGAGGCAGGGCGGGTCGTCCGCAGCGCGACCGACGGCGTGAATGGTTCGATAACCCTTAGTGAGTAATGCGTCACCGGTAGTGATTTCCACCGTCGCGCCGAGCTTCGCACCAGTGGCCAACACTTGGGCAGCCAGAGCGGAGGGCAGCAGATCGTCCGCGCCGGTATTGATCAGGTCTCGCGCGAGGCAACACGCCTCGACAACCGATTCGACCCGACTGCGCAAAGCGGCATCGTGGATGACCAGACGCGCAGGTTTGCGGTCGTTCGATTTGTAACGGGTGAATTTGTACGCACCGAGCCCAAAGCCAATCAGCGCACCTTCATCGAAGTCTGCATCAGCGGCATAGGTGCCTTCGGGTAACTTCCAGGGCAAGTCACCGAGGGTGGACAGATCGTTTCGGCCGTTCCAGCCGATGGCGAGTCGTTTGGGCAAACCGGTGTCATCGGGAAGCCAGACGTTCTGGCCGGCACGTGCCTTGAAGTCGGATCTCTCGATCCAGGCTCGGGCAACAGGAGATTGGCCGTTGCGCCAGAGGGTGAATTGGTCAACGTGGACCTGTTCCAAAGGGATGACGTCAGTCTCAGTGGGCTCTGCAAACGCACTCATCAGGGTCTACTCACGCGATTGGGTTCCGCGAACTGCACCTACTGTGGGTCGTGATTCTGATCGACCGTTTCGGGCGGCGGCATGGTCACCTAAGCGACTAAACGCCGCAAGCGGACGAGACCTTCGTGAACCCCGTGTTGTTCTGTATAACGCGTTCGCCCTATGATCGGGTCAGCCAGCATCTTTACGCACGGAGACCGACCCATGTCCAAGGCCCGATTGATCGAAATCGCCAAAGAGAACATCGAGCACGCGACTGCCGGGACCATCCAGCAGGCACCCTCGGTCATGAAGATTCCGGCGTCCAACTACTACGACCCGGAGCGTTTTGAGAAGGAAGTTCGCCAGGTCTTCCGACGCATGCCATTGCTGCTCGCGCCTACGGCTGAACTACCCAATCCCGGTGACTTCAAAACCATGGAAGCTGTTGGCGTACCCGTCCTGATCACCCGTGGCAAAGATGGGGTGGTGCGGTCCTTCCTGAATAGTTGTTCCCACCGAGGTACCGGGGTGGAGATTCGCGAGACAGGTAACTGCAGCCGCTTTACCTGCCCGTATCACGGCTGGACCTTTGATCTGAAAGGCTCACTGGTCGCGATTGCATCGAAGAAGGACTTTGGTGAAGTCGACGTATCCGCCTATGGACTTGAGCCGCTGCCCACCCTCGAAAAGGCCGGGCTCATCTGGGTCATCCTGGATCCAAAGTCGACCCTGTCGATTGATTCGTTTCTGTCGGGTTACGACCAGATGCTCGCGAACTTCGGTTTCGAGAGCTGGCACCTCTTCCAGAAACGGACCATTCGAGGTCCGAACTGGAAGATCGCCTACGACGGTTACCTTGATCTCTATCATTTGCCGGTTCTGCACAAGGACACCTTCGGCCCGAACATGTCCAATCAGGCGATGTATTGGTCATGGGGTCCGCACCAGCGCGTGCTTTCACCTTCACGTCACGAAGGGCTTGGCAATCTGCCTGAAGATCAGTGGCCGACGGAAGTATTGATGACCGGCGTGTGGACCGTGTTCCCCCACATCTCTATCGCGTCCTTCTGGGGAGGTGGCCGAAGTGTCATGTTGTCGCAGCTGTTCCCGGGCGAAACCCCAGACACGTCCTACACGACTCAGTACTACCTGATGGAACACGCGCCAACGGAACAACAGGAGCTCGAAGCGGAAAAGCAGTTCAAGCTGCTTGAATACGTGGTTGAAGTGGAAGACTACGCCACGGGTATCCGCCAGCAGAAAGCACTGAAGGCGGGTGGTCGGGATCACGTGCTCTTTGGCCGCAACGAAGGCGGCGGTCAACGATTCCATGGTTGGGTGGACAAGCTGCTCGCCACGGACGACAACGGGCTGAACGCGTTGTTCGAAAACAGCAACGGCTGATTCGGTCAGGAATTTGCTCTGGCTTCGTGCAAGCGATGCCAGAGCAGTGTCCCTCCCGCGATGGCGACGGGAATCACCAGGAAGTTGACTATCGGAATCGAGAGCAGGAGTGCAATCCCGACGCCAAAACCAAGGGCTGCAGCACGATGTTCGCGCAGCAGATCAAGGGTATCCTGAAACCGCTGATCCCGGTTTTCACCGGGGAGATCCACAAACTGAATCGCCATGAGCCACGCCGTCATCAGCACGCCTGCGACAGGTGCGATGACGTTGATGAGTGGCACAAAGGACAACACTGCGACGCCGAGCATGCGCGGCAGTTGATAACGCAGCTTGCGCAGTTCGCGGCGTATCGCGCTTCCCAACATTCGGCCGATGGACAGGTTCACATGTGAGCCAGCTTTGCCAAGCTTCACATCAAACCGCGCTGACAATGTACCGTGTAAAGGGCTCGACAGCACCATGGCTACAAATCCGAAGAGCCAAAGTCCCAGCACCACTGCGATGATGTTGAGCAGCACTACAACCACTGCACCGAGAAAATCCAGCCAATCGGGCAGGAGATCGCCTAGCCAGACTTCAACCACATCGGACTGATTGATCACAAAGCCGACACCACTGCCGACGATGAGCAGACTCACCATGGCCGGCAAGAGAATCCACATACCGGCACCGGAAGTTCGCAGCAGAGAAAAGCCGTCAGTAAGGCAGCGGAAGCCGTCGATGAACTTCAAGCAGCAACCTCGTCGACAGTTTCACGGAGAATCCCCACCATCTTCTCGAGGTCTTTCTCTTCGATAATGAAGGGTGGCCCCATGCAGACGATGTCGCGAATCACGCCGGTTCCACCACCGTAGTAGAAGACACCTTTACGCAGGGCGGAACCGACGATCTTGTTGGTGATGTCCGCGGCTTGAGGGAAGGGTTCGAGGGTGTTGCGGTTCTGGACGATTTCTATCGCTTGCAGAAACCCACGTCCACGGCACTCAACTACGTGCGGATGATCGTTGAACGCATCCGCGAGCATGCTCGACAGACGAGCGCCGAGTTTGGCCACCCGATCAACAAGGTGCTCTTCGCGCATGATGTTCAGCACTTCGGCTACCGCTGCGCAGGCACCGGGATGGGCGCCGAAGGTGTTAAACATCACGCCATAACCCGCCTGTTCAAGGACTTAGCCAATAGCCTCCGTGCCGAACACACCGCCGAGTGGTGCATAGCCACCTGCAAGCCCTTTGCCGCTGACGAGGATGTCCGGCGTAATCGGCCAATGTTGATGGCCGAAGTCGCGACCGGTGCGACCAAACCCCGTCATCACTTCATCGAGGATGAGCACGAGGTTGAATTCATCACAGAGTCTGCGCACGCCGGGCCAGTAGTCGTCGGGCGGTACGATCGCACCACCTGAAGAGTCGGTGATCGGCTCAGCGAGGATCGCGGCTACGTTGTCAGAGCCTTCATCAAGAATGTGCTGACGCAGGGCATCCACATACCATCGACCCGTATCCGGATGGTGACGGCCCAACGGACAACGTAAGGGGTAGGGTGTGGGTGAGAAGGGCCAGGATTCGATGGCCCGCTCAAGACCTTTACGTCGACCGGGATGGCCACTCGCAGAGGTAGTCGCCAAGGTGGTCCCATGATAAGAAAGATCGCGGGAAATGACCTTGGTTTTTTCTGGTCGTCCAACGGCTGATTGATACTGCACCGCCATCTTGATGGCCGCTTCATTGGCTTCAGAACCGCCCGATGTCGCGTGCACCCGGGTCAGCTCTGATGGCAACCAGTCACTTAACGCATCCACCATGGCGCGGCGAGACGGTGTCAGCCAGGGGGGTACCACATAACTCGTATCCTTGGTCGCTTGATAAACCGCCTTGGCTACGCGTTCACGACCGTGCCCGACGTTTACAACGATGGCACCACCCGCAGCATCCAGAATCGCCTGGCCTTTAGACGTGTGCAGGTACGCACCCTCTGCCCGCACGATTTCCATCGCGCGACCCGGAAGAAAAGGCCAACTGCGTTGATTCTTGGAGGGGTTCATGGTGCTACTCCTTTTCCAGCAGGCAGCCTGATTCTATCGATGCGTAGCTGCAACCGTTCCACCGCCGCAACTGCGTCTGGATGGTCACTCTGCCGTGCGTCCATCAAGGCGAGTTCGAGCAGACGGAGGATTTCGGATTCATCGTCGGGCAGTTCCCGCGTTCGATCCAATACTCGAATCAGTATCTCGAGGTCCTGCCAGTCACCGAAGCTGATGGCTTGATCATGAATCAGATCTCGTGCCGCTTGGTTGTCCTCATCAAACATGCGCAGCGCCAAGGTGCGGCGCGCAAGGCGATCGCCTTTGTTCGCCGCGTTCTGTAACTGTGAATGCGCGGACTGCTCGCATCCGGGGCTTTCACATTGGATCAGCAATAACTCGCCGAGTAGCCGACTCGCTGGAGCGTAGCCGCGTTTGGCACCTCGTTCGAGATGAATGTTGGCCGCATCAGGGTCGTTGTCTTTGAGGTGCATGCCCAGTAGATAAGAGGCTTCCGCCAGCCCTGCGACTTCGGCAGATCGCAGGTGCTTGAGCATCTGCTCCATCGTTGCGGATTCTCGCGATGCCACGAGCAGGTCGCGCGCATACATTAGCTGCGCCCAAGGATCGCCGGCCTCAGCCGTAGTGTGGAGCCAGGTTTTGAATCTTGGGTGTGGGCCACCCTCTGATTTGTACATGGGTCCTGCAAAAGTCTCCCCGCTTGGCAGCACCAACATCCCGCTCGTGGGCATCAACCCTGTGAAGGTCCCCGTGATTTCAATCCCGTCCGCAGAGCGCCGAAGCCCGGGTCCCTGCGGCTGGTTCAGCTCCCACTCCCCATCGTGATAACCGCCATCGGGCCAGGTCTCACGACCACTCCCGGACCGTTTGCCTTCAAACCACTCACCGACATAACGACTGCCATCGGGCCGCGTTTCCGTCCCACGTCCGTGACGTTTGCCATGTACCCACTCGCCGTCGTAGATCAGACCGGCACCGTTATCGAATCGACCCTTGCCGTGCATGCGGCCTTTTTCAACGGTGCCCACATAAGTCGAACCATCGTCGTGCTGAATCGTCTCCGAGGCCAGCACCCACGGTGTGAACATGCTCAGCAAGCTGATGGTCACAACGCGGCTCATCTGCGTTCTTCGAATCATCTTTGTTAAGCTCTCGGACCGCGCAGGTTCCGGGGAGAGATCATGATCGCAGGTATCAATTCGGCCAATGTATCCACGTGGCTGTCGAACAACGTTGAAGGTCTGAAGGGTCCTTTTGAGTTTACGCTGATTGCGGGTGGGCACTCCAACCTCACGTTTCGCGTAGCGGATGCAAGCGGCCGGGCAATTGTGCTACGCAGGCCACCGCTCGGACATGTCCTCGAAAGCGCCCACGATATGGGGCGTGAACACAAGATCATTTCCGCGCTGGCGAAGAGTGGTGTGCCAGTGGCACCGACACTTGGACTCTGCAAAGACAATCCTGTGAATGAAGCGCCTTTCTATCTGATGGCGTTTGTCGAAGGCGCGGTGCTGCATGACCGCGAAGCGGCGTTGAAGATGAACGCCGAGCAACGTTATGCGCTCGGTTTGCATGTCGTTGATGTTCTCGCTCATCTACATAAGCTCGATCCAGATGCCGTCGGGCTCGGTGATCTGGGCCGCAAGGAGGCCTACCTTGCACGACAGATCAGTCGATGGACAAAACAGTGGATTGCTTCCAAGACGCATGAAATTCCGGAGATGGAAGCGGTTGGGGCGCTGCTCACCGAACGGACGCCCGAGCAAGTTGGTGCTGCCATCGTTCATGGTGACTCTCGCCTCGGCAACATGATGGTCGAGCCGGGGAGGATTCGTGCGGTTCTCGATTGGGAGCTGTGTACCTTAGGTGATCCACTCGCAGACTTTGGATATCTGCTGAACTCGTGGGTGCTTCCGGAAGATGGCACAGCCGATTTGGTGCCGACGACAGCGGGTGGTTTCCCATCGCGTGACTTGTTGACAGCACGTTATGCCAAGGCCACCGGGCGTGATCTTTCGCAGATCAACTACTACCGGGCGTTTTCCCACTGGCGACTCGCCGCGATTGGGCAGGGTGTGTACAAGCGCTACCTCGTCGGAGCCATGGGTGAGAACCGCGGCATGGACCTGGAAGCGTACAAGCAGAGCGTCACCAACCGGGCGGTGGCGGCACTGCAGCTCCTGCAAAGTTGAGTTCACCCCTGCGAGTAACTGTTGGTGGAGTGAGAGGCAGAGGACGAATCAGGGCGTAAGTGTCAGACGCCCAATCTCTTCACCTTCTGTCGTGGCGACGATCACTTCGGAAGGTGCCGTATCCGGCAAACCAAGGACGAGGCACGGATGAGACATCATTTGTGCGGTGATCGCGTCAGTGGCGGGGATTTTCCACTCCACTTCCACGTGGAGTAACTGTTCCTGCACGCGACCTTCTTTCAGGGACAAAGAGTATCCCGCAGTGGGTTGTTCACCGCGGGAGATGGCGATGAGCTTCGGCATCCCTGCTTGATCAACCGCCTTGGTATCGTCGCCGCCGAACATGGTCATGCCGCGAATTTTCGCAACCTCGTCCAGTGTTACCTCGCGCACGCCCGCGGACAGACCCGAACAGTTGCCGTAGTCCAAGACCACGTTGAGCGGCACAGTGTCGTGAGCACACGCACCGAGCGTGAGATTCATCGCAGCAATACCAAGGAGGGGTCGCAGATTCATTGGGCGGAATTGTCCGGTTCCGGTTTACGGAAAGCGTAACCCGACTCGCCACGCTGATTCCCGTCTTGTGCACCTTCTGAGGCTACTGAGAACGTGTCCAGGTTAAGCCGGAAGCTCGAGAGGAAGACGAGTCCAGAGCGGTTGGCGTTGACCAACAATCGTTCTGGTTGGTCAAGTGTCGGATAGGCCCCACAAGCTTCACCGCCGTCACACAGGAAGTCGTCATTGTCGGAGTCGGTTCCGGCGAAGAGGCGGTACTCGCCATTGGGTACGTTGTTGATGGTGAAGGTGTATTCACCGTTGGTGGCGCGGGTGATCACGGCGGGGATGTTTGAATCCCCGTCGTTGTCCACGAGAATGACGAAGTGCAAACCGGCGTTGGCGGAGAGATCCACGGATGAGATCTGCAGGATGACGCTGACGGTAACGTCGTTGGATGAGCCGTCAAACGTGATGGTGCCTGTATGAACACCATCAGCGAGGCCTGCGCGGGTTACACGGATGGTATAGGTCCCGAGACTGCTTCCCGCGGGCGCCACAACGTTGATCCAGGGTTGGGAGGTAGTGACCGCGTTGATCGTCAGTGTGCCTGTACCCAAGTTCGAGAGCAGCAGAGGCAATTCGTTGGAAAAGCCGCCGAAGTTAAGGGTCGAAACCGATGCCGAAAGCACTGGACCCGGGTCGCGTCCTTGGTTGGCAGCGAGTCGGTTAGCTTCTGCGACGGCCTTTTGTGCATTGATCAAGCCGTGGCCAAACAAGTCGTCTCGCCCCGTGGTTCCCAGATCGTCAGTAATTCGCCCGCTGGTGATGGCAGTATCAAACTCTGCGGGTGTCAAATTTCGGTGTACCGATTTCATTAGCGCGGCTACACCTGCCACGTGCGGTGTTGCCATCGACGTGCCATTGAGTGCTGAGTAGCGAAACTGCACCGGACCGGTACTGCCATCGTCGCCGATGGTGCTGACCACGCCGTCACCTACACCGTCACCGTTGATATCCGAACCGTTGTTACCACCCGGTGCGGCGATATCGATGGTTGAACCCCGATTTGAGTAACCCGCCAGTGAGTTTGTAATGGTGGTCGCACTGACCGAAACCACACCGTTGTATGCAGCTGGATAGGACGGCAGCGTTGTGGATTCATTACCCGCGGCGGCGATCACAATCACGCCTGCGGCGCGCGCCTGACTCACAGTATCCTGTTCGGATTGTGACGATGCATCGCTGCCGAGGCTCAGGTTTATGATATCGGCACGTCTTGCCGGCAGCGTATTGGAGTCGTTGGAAAGACCCGCTGCGAAATGAATCGACTGCATCACGTCATATGTAGTTCCGCCATCCACGCCCAAGGCCCGCAGCGGCATGATACGGGCGTTCCAGGCAACACCGGCGACACCTTGTGTATTGTCAGACTCGGCAGCGATTGTCCCGGCGACGTGGGTACCATGAAAACTCGAAGACCCGCCGCTGCTACGATCACCCTCGTCGTTGGGATTGTTGTCGATGCCGTTCCCGTCGCGGGCGCGGGAGGCGCTCGCGATGAAATCAAAGCCGGGTACCAATTGGCCGTCGAGGTCCGGATGGTTGAGTAAAACCCCGGTGTCGATCACCGCCACGATTACATCACTGGATCCGACGGTGACATCCCAGGCAAGTGGCAGGTTAATGGACCGGTAGTGCCACTGACGACTGTAAAACTGGTCATTGGGTTCACGATAAGCGCGACGAATGAAGTTCGGTTCCGCATATTCAACATCGCTGCGTTGCGAGAGCCATTTGGCCGTATTCAGGGTTGCGAGTTTGGTGCGTTGACTTGTTGTGACCACGGCACCTTCCGGCAGTGATCCCGCCATCGCCGAATCCACGAGTGCCTGCACCTGCGCCGATCCCATCGCAAACAATGACAAGTCAGCGTTATTCACACTCTGTGGCTGCATGCGTGTGACACCAGGAGCCGCGAAGCCTGCTCGTTTGGGTTCGATGATAATTTCACCGGGTACAAACTCGGCTGACAAACGCAGACTTGGACGAAGCGATGATGCGATATCGCTGTCCTTTCCTATGGTCAGGATATAGTTGCTGGCACCACTGAACGGAAACACCTCGATGAAGTAGGTACCGGGTGTATTGACGCTGATAGCTTCCGTGCGTTCGGTGCCTTGTGATGTTTCGATCAGCGCCTGGTTTGCATTCCAGAGGCGCATATCAAGATCTGAGCTGCTGTCGCCAATCGTCAGCAGGATCTGGTCATCACCTGTCAGGCTGATCCGGTAGAAATCACCCGCGTCGCCAGAAACGGTGAGGTTGCCACCGGTAGGCCCGGCGTTTGGCCGATTGACGAAACCGCCCAGGGTGACCGGATTGGCGATGGTTTGAGCGGCGTTGAAACTGTTGTTGCCTGTGTTCGTAGTGAGGCGGTCGTTCGTATCCGCATCGATGGCACTCGAAGGCAGGATCTGAATGGTGCCGGACAAGGAAACGTTGCCGGATGCTGCGTTCACTGTGACGGCGCGTGTCGTGCTGGCCGCCGCGCCATCATCATCGGTTACGGTCAGCGTGATCGTGAACGAACCCACCGTGGCGTAGCTCACCCCAGCGGTTGAGCCGATTCCGGAAGTGCCGTTGCCGAAGTTCCATTGATACGACGTGATGTTGCCGTCGCTGTCCGATGAAGCTGTAGCGTTTACCGCAACCTGCAATGGGGCTGAGCCAGATGATGGCGTAACAGTGAAACTCGCGGTGGGTGCCGCGTTCGCAGGCGGTGGTGGGGGAGCCGGAGGTGTTGGCGCAGAACCGCCGCCGCCTCCGCCGCCACAGGCGGCAAGGAGCCCACAAGAAAGAACGATCAGGACGGCGCGGAGCATGTTTGGTATTCCGGGGAGGCCGATTTCAGTCCGGCACAAGGTCGCGGATAGCTCCGTGACCGCCTCGGCAGGGCGCAAACACGATCACAGTTGGGTTGTGGACCAGGGTACGACTTGGATGCTGTCGGTGCCGGCAGTACTGCCCGGTCACCGCGTTGTCACCTCGCCAGTAGCAGCGCCTGTTCTGGCTGCTGCGGGAGGGAATAAAAAGGGCGTGCCGATCGATGATCGGAGCGGCTTCTACTTCTGGGGGAAGGACACATGAGAAGGGAGGACTGCATCGTCGAAGCCGCATCCACGCCTTGAAACCTTATGTGTACGCATTATGTACTGTACGAAAAGCTCTGTCAAACGCTTTTTCAGATTTTTGTACAGGTTGTTCGCGTAACCACACATTATTTGTGCCTTTCACCCGTCCTAGTGCGAAGTCGCCCGCTGGCGTTCGGAATTCACCAGGAGCTGGAGGGCGAGTTCCAGCTGCGCTCGCGCCCGAGTGACTTCGGTGTGTACTTTTTCAGCAAGTGCGCCTTGTTCGCTGCTGCCATCGATCCGTTCCTGATCGGCACAATCGAGTGCAAATTCCGACAGGTTATTGAGCTGCAGAATGGCATCAACGAGATAACGTGGAAGGCCACTCTCCTGTTTGTCCGAGGCGCCGATCGCGATCAATTCTTCGTCGCTGAACACCGCGTCAACAGGACCCGCCGACAGCATCGTGGTTTGCGCCACCGACGCGCAGGCGGTTTCAATTTCTGTCCAGTTGGCGGGGAACTTGAGTACCGGAACACCTTCATTCTGCACGCTGTCGAGCTGCGTTGCAGTGGCGTACTGGTACAGGAACACCAGTGGCGTTTTGCCAGTCTTTTTCCTGATGGAATGTACAGTTTCAGGTGTGAGTACCGTGACCTGGGCGACGATCACATCCAGTGATCCCGCTGTAGCTAGATCGTCATCGAGGAAGTTCGCCATATTGGTCCAGCGTGCGGCGACGCTTAGCCGAGACGGCGTTGCCAAGGTCTGTTCCATGACGACGAGGTTTGGACCCACGATTCCAGCGCGCAGCGCTAGCGGCGTGGTCGATGTGGTACGACTGACCAGGCGCGCATCAAGATGCTGATCGGAGAGATCCACCAGTGAGCTGATGGCATGTCCAGCATCGACCAGGCGTTTAATCTTCTGGAGGCGGTCAAGCTGCTCTTGGGAGTAATAACGGGTTTTGCCTTCTCGATGCGCTGGGACAAATTCATAACGGCGCTCCCAGGCTCGCAGGCGCTCAACAGAGAGTCCGGTGAGACGAGCAATAGTGCCGATGCGGTAGTAGTCGACGTCTTCCTGCACAGGGGCAACCCAAATAGTGGCTGTACGGGATTGTAGTCGTTCGTGTACGGGATTTGTACAGATAGGTAGAGCTCCACCGGTACAGAGAAATTCGCAAGCTCAGGAAAGCGTTGAGCCGAAGCGTGAGTTAGAGAAGGCGTGGTGAGAGAAACCGTCCGGTTTTTCTCGTTGCGGTCAGGGAGGAAAGGGAGAGAAGAGAGCCCGCACCACGCCGTTTTCGTCATCCGTTTTCTTCATTGGGGAGAGACCGAAAGCGAAGGCGCGCATTCTACGAATCAAATGTTGCGTTGCAACAACTCCGGCCGAGGAATTGTACGGAATTTGTAAATTGTTCAGCCTAAGTGAGCTTCGACCGCGTACAGAGTGAATTGCAGTTTCTGATCTGAGAAGGCACATTCCCGGCGCGCTGATTCACCAGCGAATTTTTTGGAAGGGGAGATTCTCGATGCACGACAACCTGGGCGGCTTTCTCGCTAAACGTGCCTATCTGACACCACGCCGTGAAGCCTATGTCGACAGTCACACCGGAGAGAGGTTGACGTTCGAGCAGTTGAACGCCCGAGCGAACCAGTTGGCCAATCACCTCCGTGCATCGGGGCTCGAAAAAGGGGAGCGAGTCGGCCTCCTCTTGATGAACAGCGCCGAGTTCATGGAAGCCTACTTTGCGCTCGCCAAGGTCGGGGCGGTGGTGGTGCCTTTGAACTGGCGACTGGTGGCTGATGAGCTCGAGTTCATTCTGCGGGACAGCGGAACCAAGCGTCTGATCTATAGCCATGAGTTTGTGGACACAGTGGCGGAGCTGCATTCCCGGGGTGACAAGACCGCGGTAAAACACTGGCTGCATGTGGCGGACATCAAAGGCCCCTCTCAATCGGCCTGGTTCGCCGATGACTACGCAACCTATCGAAACGCGGGTGATCCGGCTGAGCCGGACCTTGGTGGTCGCGGCGACGACATGCTCTACATCATGTACACCTCGGGAACGACCGGCTTGCCCAAAGGTGTCGTGCACACGCACACCACTGCCATCTGGGCGGTGCTGACGATTGGCGCCTGTGCGGAGTTCCATGATGCGGATCGTTATCTCGCCGCGCTGCCGATGTTCCACGTCGGCGCGCTTACCCCTTTGGCGGTCAACGTGTACCGCGGTGCCACATCCATTGTCATGCGCACGTTCGACCCGAAGCTTGCGTGGGAGTTGATCGATCGCGAGAAGATCACCACCGGTCTCGCGGTGCCGGCGATGCTCAACTTCATGTTGCAGGTGCCTGACTTCAAGAAATATGAGTTCAGTCAGCTGCGTTGGATGATGACCGGCGCTGCGCCCGTTCCGGTGCAGTTGATGCAGCGCTACTTCGACATGAATGTGCAGATCCTGCAGGTCTACGGGCTCACCGAAAGTTGTGGTCCCGCATGCCTTATGGATGCAGAAAACGCGCTGACCAAAGTCGGCTCGACCGGTAGGTCGTTTTTCCACACTGAGGTCAAGCTTATCGATGATTCCGGCAATACCTGTGCGCCGGGTGTCGCTGGAGAAGTGCTGGTTTGTGGGCCACACATCATGGTCGAGTACTGGAATCGGCCCGATGCGACGGCAGAAACCCTCAAGGGTGGATGGCTGCACACCGGAGATGTCGCCGTGATGGACGATGAGGGCTTTGTCTACATTCAGGATCGCATCAAGGACATGGTGATTTCCGGCGGAGAAAACGTGTATCCAGCGGAGATTGAAGCCGTGCTTGCGACGCACCCGGATATCATCGAAGCCGGTGTGATCGGCCAGCCCAGCGAAAAGTGGGGGGAGTCACCATTTGCTGTGGTAGTTCGCAAACGCGCTGAGCTTACGGAGAAGGAAGTGCTCGACTTCTGTCGGGGTCGTATGGCGGCGTACAAACAGCCGAAGGGTGTCGCGTTTGTAGACGTCATCCCGAGAAATCCCAGCGGCAAGATCCTGAAACGGATCCTGCGTGAACAGTTTCCAGGGCCAGCGTTGGCCTGAACCAACGGTCCGACCGCCAACATATTCTCTAACACACTCCTAAAGGGGGAGCCCAGGAAAGTGGATATCGATGCACTCGCAGGCAAACTGCCCGCCTTTGTCGCCGCCAGGTACGGCAAGCCGCATCAGGTTTTTGATGTGGTGAAGATGCCGGGTCATGCCGGTTTTGCTTACGGCTTCAGGGTGCAGAAACCTGATGGGGTTGATTCGTGGTTCATCCGGCTGCCGCCTCCCAATGTGCAATGGAAAGGCACCGCAGATGTGCTTCGTCAGGTGTCGGTGTTGAACGCCCTGGATGCCACCGACGTTCCCCATTGCAGAGTGCAGTGGTCCGGTGATGACCTCGAGTGGTTTGGGTGCCCCTATTTTGTGGTGCCGTGGCTGGAAGGGGACGTGCTCAGGCTCGGCGAAGGGGAGTGGGGTCGAGGCCTCAGTGATCAGACGCTGCATGATCTTGGCAAACAGATCATGTTAGCTCTCGCAGGTGTGCACAAAGTTGGTGTAGACAAAGTGGCGTACCTGGGGGAGGCCATGCCGTTTGATGAGGACGTCACGCGCTGGGATCGCTTCTTTGAGAAAGCCGCGGAGCCCGAACGACTTGCGGAGGCGCTGCACATCCGAAAAAAGCTTCTCGATCACCTGCCAACCAATGCGCCCATCGGGATTTTTCATGGCGACTTCCAGACCGCGAATCTCTTCTGTTCGAAGCAGGGACGACTGCTTGCGATCATCGACTGGGAACTGTGCGGCGTTGGCGCGACGTTGAACGATCTTGGCTGGATCGCCACGTTCAGTGATCGCGACGCCTGGCCGAAAGCCGCTCCTGGTCAACCGGCGCGACCAACGTTCTTGAATGCCGATACGCTGATCCAGTTGTATCGGGATGCCTGGCAAGGACCGTTGCCGGATCTCAACTGGTTCCGCGCGCTGGCCGCTTACAAGTTCGCGATCATCTCCGGCTTCAACCTGATGTTGCATCGCCGTGGCAAGCGCGTCGATGAGACCTGGGAGCAGACATCGCTGTGTATGGAGCCCCTTATGCGACGCGCAGCGGAGCTGTTGGGATAAGCGCGACGCGCAGCGGAGCTCCTGGGATAGGTGCGACGCGCAGCGGAACTCAAGGGCTAAACAAACCGGTTAAGTGCGACGGCAGTCCACACGACGACAACCAGCATCAGGCTGAAAAAGACCGCTGCGGAACCCATATCCTTGGCGCGGCCTGCAAGCGAGTGATGTTCATCACTGACCCGGTCCACCACCGCTTCAATGCTGGAATTGAGGAGCTCCGTGATGAGCACCACGAAGAGCACGAGAATCAGCAGCAGGCGTTCTGTCAGGGTGGTGCCCAGCCACCATGCAAACGGCAGCATCAGCAGCGCGAGTGTGCACTCCTGGCGGAAGGCTGATTCGTGTCGCCACGCGGCAATCAGACCCTGTTTCGAATAACGTGTCGCATCAATCACGCGGGCAATGCCCGTTTTTCCGGGCTTGCTCACGAGTGACGATCGGGACAGGGACCGAGTTCCACCTGAATCGTCGAATGATCAATCCCGAATCGATCCAGCAGGATCTTTTTCATCAGCGAAGTAGCGCCTGAAACGTCGGTGCTTTCCTGAACGTTCGCATGCAGTGTGACCAGTGGTTTTTGGGCTGTGAGTGACCACGCATGGACGTGGTGCACCTCAAGAACCCCAGGCACGCCCGTCATCAACGCCGAACGGATTTCCCGGACATCAACGCCCTGGGGAACACCCTCCAGAAGGATATGTGCGCTCTCGCGCAGAACGCGCCATGCACCGCGACCGAGGACAATCGCAATAACCGCTGCAAGCAGTGGATCAGCATACTGCCAGCCGCTGAACCAGACGGTTAGCGCAGCGATGATCGCCGCAGCGGAGCCCAACAAATCACCGAGCACGTGCATGGCAGCAGCGCGCACGTTCAGGTTGTCGTGGTTGCCATGGTCGTGCCCGGAATGCAGGAGTCGCCAGGCGATGATGTTCACACCCAACCCCAGCGTAGCGATGATCAATGTGGGTATGGGGTCCATCACTTCAGGTGTCTGGAGGCGGCCGGCCGCTTCGAACACGATCCAGATCACCAGAGCAGCCAACGTCAAGCCATTAACAAACGCTGCCAGAACCTGCAGCCGATGGTAACCATACGACATCGTCGCATCACCACTGCGCTGCGCGAGGCGAGCCGCATACCACGCAAGTCCCAGGGCGGTAGCGTCGAGAAGCATATGACCTGCATCAGCGATCAGTGTCAGCGAGTTGGCCATCAATCCGCCAATGAATTCGACGCCCGTGAAACCCGCGATCAGAAAGAACGCGCGCCCGAGGGTCTTCGCACTGTGGTCAGGGGCTGGGTGATTGTGTTCACCGGGGCCGTGACCATGGTCATGGGAGTGATCGTGATCATGATCGTGATGCGGATGGCTCAAAGGTCGGTGCCTTCGCGCGGTTGAGTGGAGGGATTATAGCCGTGCCGATTGCCCTGACTCACTGCAGTGTCCACTTTATAGAAGCGTTTTGGGATCGATACCCAGCATGACCTTACCCACCACTTCGAGCGTAGGCTGGGCCACCATCAGATGTTGAGTCGCGACGTGAACGTCACGCAGGCATCTCTGTAGCGTACTTTTTTCATAGATCGCCGATCCACCCGCTGCGTGATACAGCTTGTCTACAGCGTTGACGGAGCTCCAAGTGGCGTGTGTCGCGGCGAGACGGAGCCGCGCCTTTTCGTCCATTACTACCTTACCGCCGGCGGCGGCATGGTCGTAGATCGCACCCACAGTTTGATGAATGAACGCACTCGCCGACGCGATGGTGGCTTCGGCTTCTGCAAGGTCCTGTTGGGCGCGAGACCGGTTAGCGAGAGAGCGGGTGCTCCCTGTAGGAACCTTTCCGCCGGCGAGTTCAATGAACTCGGAGATCGCACGTTCGGCGATACCGACAGCGACGCTGGAGACACCAAGCGCAAGCAAACCTAGGGTTGGAAATCGATAGAGGGGCGCATCGATCCGTGGTTTGCCTCCGAGTACTACCCATCGTCCTTCAGGCACCAGAAGATCACGAACTTCAATGTCGTTGCTGCCTGTCCCGCGTAACCCGGATACATGCCAGTTGTCGTGAATGGTGACGTCGTCGCGATGGAAGAACACTAGCAGGGTCTCTGGCATGCCATGCGGATCGGGCTTTGGTGCGCCGTTCTCGATGATATGGCAACCCCCACAAATCCAGGTGGCCAGGTGTGATCCGCTGCCAAATGGCCAGCGTCCGCTGACGCGAAGACCTCCCGATTCCTGAACAGCTTTTCCAAGGGGCGCAGTGACGCCCACGCTGACACTGTTTGGATTGTCTCCATAGAGGCGAGTGGCCCATTCCTCTGGAAGCGATGCTGACAGGAGCCCGGTGGTATTGCCGATCATCAGGTTCCAACCCACGGCACCATCGGCTGCTGCTGCCGCCATTAGCGTGTCGATCATCACTGACGGATGCACTTCGTGGCCGCCGTACTTTTTCGGGACAAGCAAGCGAAAGAGCCCGGCTTCAACCATTTCATTCGCCAAGGGACCTGAGAACTGGCGTGCATCTTCGATGTGTTGCGCCTGGCCCTTGATGCGATCGATGAACGGCGACAATGCGGGGTGAGCGTTTGCGAGACGGTACATAGAGGGTTCCGGAAGTTTCAGCGAGGGATTATTCAGGAAGGCACCGCGGCAGGAAAGGAGGAACAGGGGATTGTTGATTCGGATGGCGCGTTCCGATTCGTACAAAGTTGCCGAGCTCTCCGACAAACCACAGGACGCCTTGTTGATCCTTCACCAGCGCCATTGTGGCGTGGTGTTCACCCTTTCTCGTGAACTGGTTGTTTCCAGTCGACGTGAACGTATGGCGGCGGTCGCCGATCCGGACAAAGAGTTGGTCTTTTTCGGCTCGTAGCCAGGTTCGCGGGGACTCACATGCTGCCCATGCATCCTGGCTAAAGCGTACGGTTGCCGGGTAATAGGTCCCATTGAAGTCAGGATTCGCGGGCGTTGTGACAAGTGGCGTTACGATTGGTTTCGCAACTGCCTTGGACAGTTCGGCTTCGATCAATCGTTCCATGCGAACGAGCGCTCCAGGGTTGTCGGTGTTGATGACTACTGCGTATGCAGCGTCGTAACCCGGCAGAAAGGCATAGCGGGAGCGGTAACCATCGGCATCTCCACCATGGCCGTGCCAGACAAGGCAGCGACGTATGCGACTGTAGACACCCGTACCGTAGCCGACCTTCAGTCCCGCATGCGTCCCCATGGAAGGTGCAGGCGTGGTGAGGAGACCGTGAATGGTCGTGGACCAGATTTGTTTTTCATCGAACTTGCCTTGGTGAAGCAAGGTGTTGAGAAAAATCGCCATGTCTCACATCGACAGGTTGAGCCCACCGAACGCCTTGAACGTCATGTTCCAATACGGGATCGCGGTAGTGCCGTCGGCGCGAAAGCCTCCGGGCAGCAATGCGACGTTGTCGAAAGTCGCTTCGTTAAAGTCCAGCGGAGAAAAAAGCAGATCCTTCAACGCGGATGCATAGGATTTTCCTGTGAGGACCTCGATAACGCGCTCCGATAGCCCCGGTATGGCGTTGCTGTAACTGTGCAGCAGACCCGGTGGCCAACGTGAGGCGAGCACATCACGATTGCCGCGGAGTGCGTCCGTCAGCGGATAGGCAGTGTTATCATTGAAGGCGTCGAAGCCGATGTCGGTGTGACCTGCGGTCAACGCCACAAGACCCATTAACCGAACCGGTTCCTTGAACGAATTGGAAAATTCCCTGGCTGGAATCACCTGATCGAGCGGCGTGGAAAGTGGAAGCCCTTTAGATTCGGCGGCTTTGAGCAATGCAATCGCCGTGAAAGACTTGGTGATGGAGCCGAACCTAAAAGGCGTTTTCTCAGTGACGTTCGAGCCGATGGTGCTGATAACCGCAGCTTCGCCAGGGCGCTTGATGACCCAGGCGACTGCTGGAATGTGTTCTTGTTTGACGATCTCTTCCAAATCACTTCTGAGATCGGCATTAGCGGTTGGCATGAAGAGCACCAGTGTGATCACGGTCAGTTGCTGGAGCGTGATTCTCAAGACTGAGCAGGATCGCGAAACGCAACTTGGGCGGTGCGGTGTTGGATATACCAGTGGTCATCAATGCGACAGTAGCGGTCTTCGTAGTGCCCAACTGCCGCAGGTCCTGGCATGGGCAAGTCAACTCGCGCAGCCGTTGGATCGGTCACGAGACGATAGACGGTGAAGTAACAAATACCGCGAGCCGTGCTTTGATCCAACACATCAATGAACGGATTGGTGATGACGTGCCGACTGCGAATGCCGGCAGGTCGCTTTTGGCAATAGCCAAAGATTGCCTCGCGGCCTTTGAGTACCTGCTCTCCGAACGTCAGCAATCCATCCTCGCAAAAAAGTTCCGCGAATCCTTCGTAGTCACGAAAGTCGATAAATCGCGCGTAGCTGCTCTGGAGCTGTTCACACGCCTTTTCGATAGCGAGACGGTCTAGGGTGTTCATGATTTCCTGAATGGTCTACTTCAAGACTTCGACGTGAGCGGCAGCGCACAAGGCGAGCGCATTCAAGTCATAACCACCTTCAAGGGCAGAAACAACGCGGCCACCACAACTCTCTTTGGCAAGATCAACGATAAGGCGCGTGATCCACGAGAAGTCTTCGACATCGAGGTTGATGCCGCCAAGGGGGTCGGCGCGGTGCGCATCAAATCCTGCTGAGATCAGAATCAGATCCGGTCGATGGGCACGAATCGGCTCTATCCACTCAGCCTCAATTAGTCGTCGAAACTCCGAGCCTTCGGTCCCCTCTTCCAGCGGTGTCAAAACCACATTCGGCCATTGACCTTGATCAAAACGACCCGGATAAAAAGGCGACTGGAAGCTCGAACAAACCAATGCACGGGGTTCGCTCTGCATGATTTCTACGGAACCATTACCGTGGTGGACATCGAAGTCCAGGATCGCGATGTGCTTCGCACCGAGCTCATCGAGAGCATAACGGGCGGCAACACACACGCTGTTGTAGAAACAGAACCCCATTGCCGCAGCGGTTTCAGCATGGTGACCGGGTGGTCGTATCGCGCAGAACGCCCGATCGTGTTGGCCAGACATCACCTGGCGAGTCGCCTCGACTACCGCACCGACCGCGCGATCAGCTGCATTGAGTGAACGTGCACACATCGCCGTATCCGGGTCGACCCTGACAAGTCCGGTCACTGGACTGGCCTTGGACAAACCGTCGACGTAGGTCGGTGTGTGGATTCGTTTGACGAGATCACGATTTACCAACGGTGCAACTTGAACGGTCAGCGATTGCAGTAAGCCTGTGGTTTCGAAGTGGCTGAGGAGGTGCGCAAGCCGTTCTGGCCGCTCCATATGACCCGGCTGCATTTGATGTTCGAGACACTCTGGGTGCGTGATCAACAACATGAACGTCAGCTTATTCAAATCGTTTGGGAATGCGGCTGACGCCAGGTGCGATGGTCTCGCCGGAATCGCGAATGCTAATGGCGTCTTTGAAACCATGAGCCTCCGACCGCTTTTTGAACCAGATGCCTTCCGGTGAATGTCGTGTAATGCCATCAAACAACGTGGCGATCATCTGCGTCGATGAGAGCCCCATGTTGTCGAGGGCCTGGTTAATCATGAGTTTTTGCATCATGAGCTGGTTGCGTGGCACCCCTTGCATACGCTTGGCGAGTCGGTCGACTCGGGCATCTAATTCAGTGTATGGCACCGATTCGAGCACGAGTCCCATACCTGCGGCCTCTTTCCCCGTAATGAGGTCGCCAGTGAACAACATACGCTTGGCTTTTTCCGCGCCGAGTCGATACACCCACCATGCGGTCGTCGGGCAACCCCAGACGCGTGCCGGTGGATAACCGATCTTCGCATCGTCTGCCATCACTACGAGATCACAACACAACGCGATGTCGGATCCGCCCGCAACTGCATAACCCTGCACCTTGGCGATGGTGGGTTTGTAGCAACGCCACAGACTCATGAAGTCCTGCGTATTGCCGTTCATCATGTGGTAGTCCGCCATCGGGTCCCAGGGACGACCTTGTGGATCCATGGCAGGTCCGGCTTCACCGCGCGTCTGTTTTTCCGCGGAAAGTACGAGGTCATAACCTGCACAAAAGGCTCTGCCCGAGCCGGTCACGACAAGCACATGCACGTCGGGGTCTTCATTGGCGAGGGCAACGGCGCTTGCGATCTCACCGGGCATGCCGGCGCAGATGGCGTTGAGTCGTTCGGGCCGGTTGAGTGTCAACGTGGCGATGCGGCCTGATTTTTCGTAGAGCACATGTTTGAAGCTCATGAGGATCCTCGGAGCAACAGTGTTCAGCGCAGGATAGGGTGAATGCTCCAGGAATGCGACGGAGGAAAGTACCGGTAGTCTGGCTCCACACCCTGTCTAGTTGGCGGTATCATGCCCGGCTTTTGGCGAACAGAGAAACCCGGAATCAGCATGCAGTTAATCGAACGACGCTTCACGGGCAAGGACGTTGAGCTTTGTTATTTTGAACGAGGATCTACGGATGCCAGTCGACAGATTCTGCTGCTGCACGCCACAGGATTTCATGCACGTTGTTGGGATCGGGTGATTGAACTAATGCCAGACGATGTTCGTGTGGTTGCGGTGGATTTGCGTGGGCACGGACGAAGTGAAAAGAAACCGCCTTACATCTGGTCCGCGTTTGCAGAAGACATCGCAGAGTTGGTGACTTCGCTCGGCCTTAAAAACCTTGTTAGTGCCGGACACTCCATGGGCGGACACTGCCTCGTACAGGTCGCGCATCGAATTCCGCAAGCGTTTCAGCAGCTCTTCCTCATCGACCCGGTGATCATGTCGCCGGAGCAATATGCCATGCGAGGGCAACACAGCGTGCAGCGCTTGGAAGATCACCCTGTTTCAAGACGTCGTGCTACCTGGACCGGATGGGAAGAAATGTACGCCCGGTTTGAATCACGACATCCGTATTCCTTGTGGCAAAAAAGAGTGCTTGAAGATTATTGCCGCTATGGGGTGGTACTGCAGAACGATGGCACCTGGACACTCGCCTGCCCTCCACAGGTAGAGGCTTCTATCTACATGGCCAATACCTCGACGGACGTGCACGACCGTATTGCGAAAGTTCAACTGCCCGTCACGGTTCTGCGTGCGAAGGAGCGCGACTTTTCGAAGGTGCCGGAACCGGGGACACCGATGGATTTTTCCGCGTCACCCACATGGCCTGATCTTGCAAATGCCTTTCCGCGAGGGCGTGACGTTTATCTGCCCGAACTCACGCACTTCATCCCGATGCAAGCGCCGAAGCTCGTCGCCGACTATCTAACTGCTGCGTTCTCCACCACATCCTGAGGGGAGACCGCGGGAGACTTCCAGGTCCACAACCCGCTGTAGCGGATACCTAGCCAGAATATCAAAACCGAAATCACCACACCTGGTAACAAAGCGGCCAACGGGTCGAATGCCTGAATGACGTGCCCGAGCACGTAACTCGACAGTGGTGAAGACACCATGAAACTCAGCAGCAGCACCGAGAGGATTTGCGCGCGGAAATTCACGGGTGCGATTTCCTGAACGGTTGAACGCACCATCGTGGTGGTGATGCCCATGTTGAGACCCCAGCAAAACAGCAATATGTAGAAGAGCCAGAGGGGTGGTCCAAAAAACAGTGCGCCGAGAATCACAATTCGGGAAAGCTGCATGTGGAGAAACAGCCGACCCGGCTGTTTAAGGGGCATCCAGAACCACAGCAGGATATTGGAGCCAACGCTGCCACAGGTGAAGACGATCATGATCGACGCCAACAAGGCGGCGTCTCCGCCATAGACTTCTTTGACGATGTAAGGGATGGCGATGATGTAGGCGCCTGCGTTGAAGAGACTGGATAGGAAGTTAAGGCCAATCAGATTTCGCGCGAGACTTGTTGACCAGGCAGCACGCAGACCTTCCGCTAGAGATGGTCGCTTCGATGTCGGCGCGGGAAGATCTGGCAGACCACGCACGAAGAGGGCGCCTACCAGGAACATCGCCGCCTGAATCATCAGTACTTCGGCGAGACCAAACTCTTCAAGGTGTCCACCGAGATAAAAACCAAACATGCCTACACCCGTAGTGACGATGGTCATCAGGGTGATGGAACGCTGGATGTCGAGGTGGGAAACGCGACTTAGGGCCGCTTGTCGAGCAGGATCGGATAACGATTGAATGCTCGCTGTGAGTACGCCAAACAGAACGACCCAGATGTAGTTCAGCGAATCGTTGGTGTACACCGCAGCGATGATCAACGGTGGAATCACCATGGCGATGTGCATGACGATGAGGTACGTGCGGCCATTCATGCGATCACCGAGCACGCCGCCCAGGAGAAGCAACGCGAGCGGAGGCATTTCAGCGATGAAGCGCGCCATACCCGCTTCATCCGCAGGGCGATCAAGAACCCCGACGAGCAGCCAGGTGAACAGAAAGCCATAGAGGCTCATGCCCGCCATCCACAGACTGGAGCTGATTAGATAGTGGGCAAAGGCCGCCCTGTTGGCCTGCATGTGAACGAACTTCCCCCGCGACTCGCCGCCGCGCATGATACCTGGGTTCAATACCGGTTCGGTCGACGAAGGGGATATCATGAAGATTGGCGCGACGCTCGCATTCAACCATCGCACACCACCGTCCTATATCGCCGAAGCTGGGCGCATCGTCGAAGAAGCCGGATTTCACGCGCTGTGGGTACCGGAGCATGTGCTGTTTTTTCCGGAATACAGCTCGACCTATCCGTATTCCTCGACTGGTCGAATCCCTGGCGAACCCGAGGGCATTCTTGATCCGTTCACTGCACTGACCTTTGTTGCGGCGAACACGTCGCGAATTCGTCTCGCGACCGGCATCTGTCTCGTTCCGCAAAGACAACCTGTTTATACCGCGAGGCTTGTGGCTGACCTCGATTATCTATCGGGAGGTCGCTTCGACTTTGGCGTCGGCATCGGCTGGCTGGCTGAAGAATTCACAGCGCTTGGTATGTCCTTTGAGGCTCGAGCGAAACGCTGCACGGAGTACATCGAAGCCATGCGTGCTTTGTGGACGCAGGAAGAGCCGAGTTACCAGGGTGAGACCGTGAATATCCAGCGCTGCCACTTCAATCCGAAGCCCGTTCAGGCAGGTGGTCCGAGAGTGATTTTTGGCGGAGAAAGCGAACCTGCACTGAAGCGCGTCGCTTCACACGGCAACGGCTGGTACGGATTTAACCTCGACCCCGCAGGTCTTCGGCAGAAACTCGCGCGTCTGGATGAACTCCTTAATGCCGAAGGCCGGAGTCGCAGCGAACTGCACATCGCCATTGGTCCAAACAGCAAGCCGGTGAACGCAGACACCGTCGCCGCGTATCGCGACTGTGGGATCGATCAGCTTGTGGTGGCGTTGATGGCGGGTAATGCGGACAGCCTGCGTCGACGCATCGATGCGATGAAGCCGATTGTTGGATTATAAGTTCGGCACACAAAGCTCTACATCGGCCTTACAGACCATGTAATTGGGGGCGCGGAAACTTACAGTCGTAGTAACTGGAAGTGATTCTCATGTACGCGTGTCGTCGCTACGAACGCTCAAGGGCATGGTTCCGCTCAGACCGTGTGTTCGCGATGAATGGTCGATGGTTTTTCAGTACGCGTGAAGGTATTGAGCTCGGGCCTTACATGTCCCACGCCGAAGCTGACCAGGAAGCGCACCTGCTGAGCGGTGCGCTTGCGCCGATGTGTCCAGGTCGCCAGTCTCGTGCAGTGGTTTGTCAGTTCATCTACGACACGTGCAACAGCGGCCGACCTCTTTCGCCGCAATTCGCCTCAAAAAAGGTCGGCTGAGAACAAGGCTTGCGCGGGCTTAGGCGAGTGCACTTACCGCGCTGAAGTACTCCTTAACCCGCACCAAGTGACCATCGACGTTACATGGCCCAGCGTTGTGGGTCGCGACCGCTATGTGGGTCGCGCCGAGGTCTTTCCATTTGGACGCGTGTGCCACCCATCGTTCTGGTGAACCACCGGCATACTGTGCCTGACCCTGAATGCCGAACCCGTGGAACGACTTTCCTGTCGCTTCGCGCAACGATTTCATCTGGGCGATACATGCGGCAGCTTTGTCTGATGGTCCCATCAGCGGCATCCAACCATCACCGACTTGAGCGCAACGTTCGAGAGCGGCAGGAGCCGAACCACCAAACCAGACCGGTATGAGTTTCGACGGACGTGGATTGATGCTGGCGTAGCTCACGGTATGCATTTTGCCGTTGAAGGTCAGGCTGTCTTCGCGCCACAGTGCGCGCATCAAATCGACTTGTTCACCCAGCCGTGCACCTCGTTGTTTGAATGGCACTCCGAGAGCTTCGTATTCAACCTCGTTCCAGCCAATGCCAACGCCCATACGAAAGCGGTTGTTGGAAAGGATCGCAACTTCAGCAGCCTGTTTGGCAACCAGAGTGGCCTGACGTTGCGGCAGGATCAGGATCGTAGTGACCAGCTCAATCTTGCTGGTGACCGCAGCGATAAAGGCAAAAGTCGTCAGTGGCTCATGAAACGCGGTGTCTTTGTCGTACACACCTTTGAACCCACCGGGACGGTTCGGATCGACGCCAAGCACGTGGTCGTAAATCAGGAGATGGGTGACACCCAGGGCTTCGAGGCCTTGAACATAGGCCTTCATGGCGCCGGGATCGGTACCAATTTCGTTGTGGGGAAGAACTGCGCCGAATTGCATGGATGACCTCGCTGATGGATTCCGGGTGAACGGAGCTAGTCTTAAGAAACGGAAGATCGAAGGAATATGCCCGAATTGTCCGGTCAACGCATGTGGACCCGAGAATCGTGCGTTGATGGAAGGAGCGCTTTGAGCGTGGATTCCCTAAAATGCCCGGCCTTTCCACCAGCGCCCTGAACATCATGGCCACGCCGACACCCAGCCCGACTTTTTCCTTCGTCAATGCCGAACACGAGATGCTCGATTTCTGGTCGCGTGAGTCGATTTTCGAGAAGTCCCTGGAGATTACGAAGGACGGCAAACCCTACATCTTCTATGACGGTCCGCCGTTTGCGACCGGGTTGCCGCATCACGGCCACATTGTCGCCAGCACTATCAAGGACATCGTGCCGCGTTACTGGACCATGCAGGGCATGCATGTCATGCGGCGCTTCGGCTGGGATTGCCATGGCCTGCCGATCGAACATGAGATCGACAAAAAGCTCAATATGTCGGCGCAACAAGCCCTCGAAGAACTCGGCATCGCGGGCTACAACCAGCAGTGTCGCTCCATCGTGCAGCGGTACGTCAGTGAATGGCGGACGACGATCACGCGCCTCGGCCGTTGGGTGGATTTCGACAACGACTACAAGACCATGGACCCCTGGTACATGGAGTCCGTGTGGTGGGTTGTCAGACAACTCTGGGACAAGGGCTTGATCTACCAAGGCACCAAGGTCATGCCGGTGTCGACGGCGCTCGCCACGCCGCTGTCGAACTTCGAGGCGACGTCCAATTACATGGATGTGCAGGATCCGGCGATCACCGTC
>SYFY01000141.1 GCA_005799745.1 Gammaproteobacteria bacterium | reverse complement strand
TATGGGTCGACTTACCGGTGCCGTGATAACCCTGCACCATGACACGACGGTTGTGCGTAAACCCGGCGAGGATCGCGAGTGTGGTATCCCGATCGAACAGGTAGTCCTGGTCGATGTTCGGCACATGAGGCGACCGCGTCGAAAACGCGGGAACGGCCAGATCCATATTGATGCCGAAGGCTTCGCGGACGCTGATGGTGGTATCCGGAACCAGGTCCGGCGACAAACCCGAATGATCAATACTCACGACGATTCCCTTTCACTAGGTCGATAGGACAAAACTAGTTATTGTACGTTCCGAATTCCAGAATGTCCGCCCGACTTCAGTGCCGGATCAAATCTGAGTGCCCTTCTTCCTCTGGTTAAGTGGAGTGTTGGAGTGCACGCCACAATCAAAAATCCAGGGCAAGGAGAACCTGCGTGGTGAAGTTGTATCTTGTTCGCCATGGCCAAGCGGCAGCTGGCATTGGCGAAAGCATCGATCCTGGACTCGATAACCTCGGTCAGCGGCAGGCGGTGAACGCTGCGGAACAATTGGGTCGTCTACCGGCGATGCCGTTGTTCAGCTCACCTCTGCTGCGCGCCCGCCAAACCGCATTGCCGCTGGCGCAACGATGGCAAGCCGACGTCACCATTGAGGCAAGAATGGCCGAAATTCCCTTCCCTTCGGACGATCTTGAAAAACGGTCAAGATGGCTTCAATCGGTAATGCCGGGCACCTGGTCGGCCCTCGACGAGTACTGGCAGAGCTGGCGACGCAGTGTCATTGCCTGCTTGTTGGAACAGCGGCAGGACTGTGTTTTTTTCTCCCATTTCATCGCCATCAATGTCACCGTCGGCTCGGCCAGCAACGACGATCGTATGGTCGTCTTTCGACCCGACAATGCATCGATCACCAGGTTGTTGATACGTGATGGGGCACTGCACGTTGACGCACTGGGTGGCGAAGCAGTCACCCGGGTGAATTGACGGCCTTACCTAAGTACCTGAATAGAACGGGCACAAGTTAAGTCGCACGGACCTGATTGGCTAGACGATTTGGATGCCCATCCAGCTCATGCAACGGGTACTGGGTTGACGGCGCAGCTTCTGCGCCCTCCAGGCCGAGATCAATCACTGCATCGGCCTGTTTGACTAACGATTGACGGATGCGTTCGTTCGAATACTGAGTGTCCGCGAAGTATCGTTCATCGGCCGGAAGAAACCCGACGACGAACCACTGGCCACGTGCCTTAGACAGCTGTGACATCTCACTCACCAGCGCCAGATACAACTCAATATCTTCATCCATTATCGGCCGATCCGTGGCCAGAGCATTTGCAACTGTCTGATAGATTTTTGAGTGCCTCAACACGGGAATGTCCAGAGGCAACGGTGGTGCTCGAGCCGGACACACACCTGCTTCTTCCAGCTCACCGCCAGCGCTTCGTTGGAAGCGGGGTGCGCCTACCGTCCAATCATGGATGCATGCGCTGCGACTCGCGTGCCATGGCACTGTGAGAAGGACATTCACATCGCCTTGGCGCGCTTCGCCAACCCTAAGGATCTTTACGGCCTGGTGTACGCCGAACCCTGACGCCGCAAAGTTCTTGACCGCCACACGTTGACCCGCGTCGGACGTCGCGGTCGACACAAAATAGGGAAGGGTTTCATCGTCTTTGACACCTTCACCATACAGAATCGAACAGCCATAAAAGTTCACGCGTCCACCATCTTCCGACGTACCCGGCGTGACCCGGAACCCATCTTGGCCTATGGAGTACGTCACGTCGTAGACCACCTGACCGTTCTCGTCCGTCATCCGCACCTGGTGATGGCCAGGATTTGGGCTCTGACCCAGCCCGGTAATGCTCGCGTAGCCGGGCGAGTAATCCCGGACGAGACCCGAATCGGCGACGTCGCCCGCCATCCAAAATAAACCGACCTCAGCAATGGCCAGTGCCACGAGCATCGATACGGTCATCAGGGAAGGAGTAGCAATAGCAGGGACGTACAACCCGATCGCAGCAGTACATGCCGCGCCGCCGATCAGCGCGCAAGCAAAATTGTCAAACAAAGCACTCGTGACGAGGACAGCCAACCCAACGACAAGAATCAAAATTGCCAGCACATTATTGGTTTGGGCACTCATGCGCGCTCCTTCACTCCACTAAGTAGGCTCGTTTGAGCCACAAGCAATGGCCCCATGTGTATTCCTGTGTCTGGAAGTCTGTTTCACACGAACTACAGAACTCCCTGCAGAACCTGGTAACCCGCAGTCTGCAGACACCTTGAAACGTAATATTCCGAAAAACAACGTACCCATTTGAGCAGTACGAAGAACAGACAAATCACAAAAAGAAAGTCACACGGCGGCAGTCGCTGAACTCTATCATCAGCGAAACGAAGGCTTCACGTTCCAAATTGAGGCGAATGATCCTATTCCAGTCCAGGCGTAACGCTGAGGGACTGCGCAACATCCGGTAAGTCGACCTGGAACGAACACGAAGGATGTGTACCGCATGTACATTTTGGGCATTTCAGCGTTCTATCACGATAGTGCGGCGGCACTCGTCAAAGACGGGGAAATCATCGCAGCAGCACAAGAAGAACGATTCACACGAAAAAAACACGATCCCCGCTTCCCCGCGAATGCAATACGTTACTGCGCAGCGGAAGCCGGCATCGGAATCGGCGATATCGACCACGTCGTCTTCTATGACAAACCGTTGCTGAAATTTGAACGGCTGCTGGAAACTTATCTCGCCTACGCGCCGAGTGGATTTCGCTCGTTCTTGATGGCGATTCCCGTCTGGCTAAGGGAAAAATTATTCCTCAAGGACCTGCTGCGAAAGGAGTTAGGGGCGCTCATCGGCTGCAAGCCTTCCGAAGTGAAACCATTGTTGTTTTCCCAACACCACCAATCTCATGCCGCTTCCGCATTTTTTCCAAGCCCCTATGAGCGTGCGGCGGTTATGTGCCTCGACGGAGTCGGTGAATGGGCGACGACAACCGTCTGGCTAGGCGAAGGCCATAAACTAAAACCTCTCTGGGAGATCGATTTTCCTCACTCCCTCGGGCTGCTTTATTCCGCCTTTACCTATTTCACCGGATTCAAAGTTAACTCCGGCGAATACAAGTTGATGGGCCTTGCACCTTACGGCGTGCCTAAATATGTGGACGTCATATACAACAAGCTCATCGACGTAAAAGCGGACGGTACCTTTCGCATGAACATGGCGTACTTCAACTACGCCAACGGTCTGACAATGACGAATCACCACTTCGCCGAGCTTTTTGGTGGACCGGCAAGAACATCCGAAACGCCCATCACCCAAAGGGAAATGGATATCGCCGCATCCATTCAGGTAGTGACCGAAGAGATCGTGCTGAAACTTGCGAATACAGTCCACCGCGAAACCGGCGCCGACTATCTCTGCCTGGCCGGCGGTGTCGCGTTGAACTGTGTGGCGAACGGAAGGCTCCTGCGCGAAGGACCCTTCAAGGACATCTGGATTCAACCTGCGGCGAATGACGCCGGGGGTGCACTCGGTGCAGCTCTCGGTGCGTGGCATGATCACTTCGGCAATGCTCGTACGCTGCACAAGGGTGATGCGATGAAGGGATCGTATCTCGGTCCCAATTGGAGCGACGCAGCGATTACCGAACAGCTCGCTCTACGTGGCGCGGTTTATCGAAAACTCGATGATGCCGCACTGATGCCCGAGCTTGCTGAAATTCTGGATGGCGGAAACGTGATTGGTTGGTTCCAAGGTCGGATGGAATTCGGACCCCGCGCGCTCGGCGGTCGCTCCATCATTGGCGACCCACGCAATCGCAAGATGCAATCTGTCATGAACCTCAAGATCAAGTATCGGGAGTCCTTTCGACCATTTGCGCCGTCCGTTCTTGCTGAAGACGTGTCGAAGTATTTTGAGCTCGATCGAAGCAGCCCTTACATGCTGATCGTTTCACCCGTGGAAGATTCGCTGCGCATCGATATGACCGAAGCACAAAATCAGCTCTTTGGTAGCGAGAAACTAAACGTGCCTCGGTCGGAGTTACCCGCGATCACTCATGTGGACTACTCGGCGAGAATTCAGACGGTCCACCGTGAAACCAATCCTAGGTACCATGCGCTGCTAAGTGCCTTTAAGCACCGGACCGGCTGCAGCGTACTCGTGAACACGTCATTCAACGTCCGTGGCGAGCCGATTGTAGGAACGCCTGATGACGCTTATCGCTGCTTCATGCGAACCGAAATGGACTACCTGGCCGTCGGAAACTTCCTCTTGGCCAAAACTGACCAGCCGCCAATGCCCGATGACGGCCCGTGGAAAACCGAATTCGAGTTGGATTAAAAACCATGCAAACGCATTCCATACCTGAGTTAGACAAGAAAGGATTGCGCGACTTTGGGCTCGTTACAGGCGCGATCATCGCGGTTTTATTCGGCTTGTTTTTCCCATGGCTGCTCGAGATTTCCATTCCACTGTGGCCTTTCGCGCTCGGTGGTGTTCTCGCGTTATGGGCCTTGGTGCACGCTCCAAGTCTTCGTCCGGTCCGCACGAACTGGATGAAGTTCGGCTTACTGCTCAGCCGGATCACGACACCGCTGATCATGGGTATCGTGTTTTATCTGGTGGTCTTGCCAATGGGCCTCTTGATGCGCCTTTTCGGAAAAGATCCGATGGCTCGCAAGCTGGATCCCGATGCCACGTCGTATCGCGTGCTGAGTGAGAACACCGACACTTCAATGGAGAGACCTTTCTGATGATCGAGCTACTCAACGATTTATGGTTGTTCATGAGGGTCAGAAAAAAGTACTGGCTTGCACCCGTCATCCTGGTGATGCTTCTGCTGGGTGGGCTCATCGTTTTGTCCCAAGGTTCCGCTGTTGCACCCTTCATCTACACCCTGCTCTGAACGAAGCGGCACCGGTTCCTTGTTCTCACCTCGCGAGCCAAGTTCTTTGGCTCGCGAGGTCAGGCATGGGACGTCCGCACAGGCGAAGGGTAAGACTGACGAGGCTTTCCCATGGATCACCTTTCAGCTGCCCCTTACCTTGCAAATCCAGCAGTGCACATTCGGCAAGCACATCTTCAAAGGACCCGGCTCGCTTGCGAAACGCGGGTAGAAAACGCTGCTGAGCGGCTGTGAGGTACTCGCCTTTGATGAACCTTCGTAGCATGCTGACAAGTAGATACAGGGGGCCGAGCATGCCTTGCCCTTCCTCACGCATACCGTGGAGGATGCGCACGGCACGCTCGGCATCGCCAGCGAGCAGCGCATCGGTCCACGCAAAAGTATTGAAATGGCTCGAATCTTCGAGCACGTCTTCAAGCACTTGCCGTGTGAGCGTGGCGCCTTGCCCCAACAACTTCAGCCGCTCGATTTCCTGAATCGCTGCGAGCAGATTGCCTTCGACCCGCAACGCCAGCAGGTCTAGTGCATCCGGTTCAAGCTTCACCTGGGCCCGCTTCAACCGTTCGATCAGCCAGGGTTTAAAACGGTTGGCATAAATTGCGCGCACATGCACAACTGGGCCTTGTTTTTCCAGGGCTTTGAACCACGCCAGTTTCTGCTGATCGCGAGTGAGCTCTCCGGCCCGCAACAACACACGTGTGTCCGGATTGTTGCTCGCGGCCAGTGCCTTCAGAACATCGGACGCCGCCCCATCCATGCGCAATGTGACCAAGCGCAGATCAACCACCTTGCGGCCACCAAAGAGCGACAGCGACTGGGTATCACCCAACAAGCCTTCCCAGGAAAACCCACTTTCGACGAAACGGATTTCGCGTTCGGTGAACCCTTGGGTACGTGCCGTCTCGAGATAGAGTTCACACGCCTCTTCAACCAGAAGGGTCTCGTCGCCGTGGACGAAGGTCAGCGGTGGAATGCCTCGCTGCAACGTCGCAGCGAGGTCTTGAGGTTCAACCTGCATTCGTTGGCGCGGCTGCAGAGGCCGCAGCGCTTCGAGTTACCGCGTTCACCGTCCGCAGCACGGCCTGGACCACATCAGCCTGAAGTTCACGCTGAACCAGGGATTGTTCCTGGCTATTGCCGGTCAGATTGTCGCGATCAATACGATAGACGCGCACTCGGCTCACCCATTGGGGCTCGGCAAGGACTTTGCCACTGCCATCACGAATCCCCACCAGGGCACCGACATCCAGCTCATATTCCGCCACACGTGCATTACCGGTGGTGGATGCCGCACGTTGCAGGTTGCGTTCATCCAGAATTTCGATGACCACATCTGCATCACTTTGGGCTCCGGCTTCCGCAGCGCCTGCCGTTCGAAGAACCTGACGGAGGTCTTGTTGGAAGATGCTGCTGGAGGGCGCCACGACAAAAAAATCTTCAAACGCGGCATTTACGTTGTAGCCGCGCAAGTGGAAGCCACAACCTGATATCAGCAGTACACAAACGGGGAAAATCTGTCTCATCGAAGTACGAACCGGAATGAAGTGTCTCGAGAATATCACTCTGCGTGCGGCGGAGAATCTGCCTGCTTCCGACGACGGCTTTCGGCGAACATCACAATCAGTACCAGGAACAAAATGAGTGGCAATTCACCGAGTCTTTGCCACGGTGTTGTCCCTTGACGACGCTCCCAGGTGCCGGTGAGCACACCTTCTTCGAACCGCGGAATGGACGCGACAATTTCACCCCGGGAATTGACGATGCCTGTGAGGCCGTTGTTGGTGGCGCGAAGCACCCACCGATCCAGTTCCCGCGCCCGCATCTGCGCAATCTGCATATGTTGCAAGGGTCCTATGGAACCTCCAAACCAGGTGTCATTGGAAATGGTCAGCAGAACTTCCGCCTCTCGTGTTTCCTGCGCGACAAAGCGCGGGAAGGCAACCTCGTAGCAGATCAGCATCACGGCAGGCACACCGTTGATGCGAAGCAGCGGTTGTTCATAGGGTCCTTCGGTAAAGGCCGACATCGGCAGATCGAAAAACGCGATCAGTCCACGCAACACCGATTCAAAGGGTACATATTCCCCGAAGGGCACGAGCATTTGTTTCAGATATCGTCCTTCACCCGTTCCGACGGCGATGACCCCGTTGTAAACGTGCACGTCTTCATCCTCACGCTCGGCAATCGGGATGCCGGTTACGAGTGCGGTGGACGACCGTTCACCTTCGGCGTGAAGACGATCCAACAGGAAACCGGCTTCATGAGCCCACGAGGTGATGGCGCTTTCGGGCCAAACGATCGTATCGACTTCGCCCCAATATGGGGCTGTTAGTCGAACATGGGTACGGACAATCTGATCCCGTCGGTCTTCATCCCATTTCACGGACTGTTCGGTGTTGCCTTGCACCAACGCCACCGTTTGTGTGCCGACAGCTTTTGTCCATTGAACGTCCTGGATTAGAAACCCAAGGAGCATCGGTGCAACCACCACCGCGGCCATCCACCAGTTACGTCGCGAAAGCGAAAACAACGCCGCGCCCACGAGTGCGACGAAGAAGCTGATGAGGAGCACACCACCGATTGGCGCAAAACCCGAGAGAGGTGTTTGCAGTTGGCTGTAGCCCGCAAAAAGCCACGGAAACCCGAAAAAAGGGTTCGACCACAGCCATTCGATCCACGTCCACCACGTTGCAAACAACGTCACTTTCCACATCAACGATGACGTGCGCCTGAGCACGTAGGCCCTGCACTGCAGCCAAGTCAGCGTCGTCATGATGGCCGTCAGAAGTACAACCAAGCTCCCGGCAAGCAACGGTGATGCCGCGCCATAGTCATGGATGCTCACGTAAACCCAGGATAGACCGAACCCGTATTTGGCGAATCCAAATGCAATCGCAATGGGCAGGAATCTGTTGGGGTAGTGCTCAAGTAAAAAGAAGAGACCACCGGCGCTGACAAATGCCAGTGGCCAGATATCAAATGGAGCGAGCGAGAAGATGAGTGCGGCGCCACAGAGGGCGCCCCACAGAACACTTAAGACCAAACTCATGCAGCGACAGAGCGAACCCGCAACAGCCTGAGCCGCCGCGAGTCCGCATTCAATACGCGGAACTCGAACCCGTTGAGTTTTGTCTCTTCACCACGTTTCGGCAGGTGCCCGAATGCTTGCAGCACAATGCCACCGATCGTGTCGAACTCGTCATCGTCAAACGCGGTGCGGAAATGTTCGTTGAAGTCTTCGATGGTAGTTTCTGCTTTGACAACGAAACCCCCGTCCTTCATCGGTTTGATGCCACCACTGTCGTCGATGTCATGTTCGTCTTCGATTTCACCGACGATCTGTTCAAGCACATCTTCGATGGTGACCACACCGGAGACCTGACCGTACTCATCAACCACCACCGCCATGTGGTTACGTTTGGCGCGAAACTCTTCGAGCAGCACGTTGAGGCGTTTGCTTTCCGGAATCGCCGTTGCCTGACGCATAAAGTCCTTGATGTCGAAATCGTCGCGATTATCGTCTCGCACCAGGCGCAGCAGATCTTTCGCGTGGAGAATGCCGCGGACATCATCGAGGCTTTCGCCGACTACCGGGAACCGTGAGTGCTGTGACTCCGTAACGACTTTCAGAATGTCGTCGAGCGAATCTGCCTCATGCACATAACGCAGCTGCGAGCGTGGAATCATGATGTCCCGCGCCTGCATGTCCGACATGCCGATGGCGCCATACATGATATTGAGCGCAGGAGTATCGACGAGCTGGCGTTCTGCCGCATCGCGCAGCAGCTCCAAAAGCTCCGCGCGGGTTTCGGGTTCGTCGCTGAACAAGCCAATAAACCAGTCGTAAACCGGACGCTTCGTAGGCGGCCTGACGTCATTGTCATCGCGTAGTCGTTGTTCGCTCATTGGTAGGGATCGGCGATGCCGAAACCGGCAAGCAACTCGATCTCAAGTGATTCCATGACTGTCGCTTCCTCTTCCTGTTCATGGTCGTAACCGTGGAGATGGCACATACCGTGAACCACCATGTGTGCAAAATGATCGTGCAATGCCTTGTTTTGCGCAGCTGCTTCAACAATCACTACCGGCGCACAGATCACGATATCGCCGAGCAACTGCACTTCAGGCACATCCACCTCAGCGGGGAAACTCAGCACGTTGGTGGGTTTGTTTTTCCCGCGATAGTCGCGATTGAGCGCCTGACTCTCGGCCTCATCTGCCACGCGGATGCAGACGCCTTGGCCCAACGTGCCAAGCCGAGCACACACCGCGTGTGCCCACCCCACAACTCGATCTTCCGAAGGCAAGCCTGTGAACACAGTGGCCATTTGCACTTCGATCGTATCTATATCGGTCTCCATGCAGGTATCAAGACCGGTCGTGCTGGCCGTCTCGGCCAGGGGCGAACTGAAATGCGGCATAAGCATCCACGATCTTCTGCACCAACGGATGTCGCACCACATCACGTGAGTTGAAGTGCGTGAAGTGGATACCGTCGATGTCTTTGAGGACCTTGCGCACATTTACGAGGCCAGATTCCTGGCCACGTTGGAGGTCGATCTGGGTGATATCGCCCGTAATCACCGCCGTTGAACCGAAGCCAATTCGTGTCAGAAACATCTTCATCTGTTCG
>SYFY01000140.1 GCA_005799745.1 Gammaproteobacteria bacterium | reverse complement strand
GTACGTCTCGGGTAATCGCGACGAAAGCCAGTTTGAAAATGCCGACGCGTTGATCATTGATCGGCCCAATGCGCGCCAGCACCTGTCATTCGGCTTCGGCATTCACCGCTGTATGGGCAATCGGCTCGCTGAAATGCAGCTGCGGATACTGTGGGAAGAGATCATGAAGCGCTTCCGCTTCGTCGAGTTGGTAGGTGAACCGGAGCGTGTGCCTTCACCCTTTGTGAAGGGGTATAGCGATCTGCTGGTGGTGGTGCATCCGCTCTAACTGCGGCCGCACCAACCACCTTTTGTTTCTCGCCTCAGACCCACACATCGTCAGACATATCCCGAACGAAGAGCGGTTCGATGCCATAGGTTTGCATGTCATCTTCCATGGCTGCGCGGTCCGGTGCTTCGATGGGTTGATTCGCTGCAGCCAGAACTGCGGGCAACAACGTCGCATCGCTCGATGAATTGAGGAAGAGTCCGGGCCGCGACAAAACGAAGTGCACCGCGCGGCGAATCGCATCGTTGTCCTTCAGCGGCAAGTACCACGAAAGGCGCCGGCCCTCATCTTCATCACGCCAGCGTCGCGCAGCCACGGACTTGATAGTTTGCATGGCAATGCCGTTCCTCTGGCAATAGGTGTAGAGCGTCTCGAAGTCGTCCGCATAAGGCCCTCGTTGGTTCCCTTTTCCATTCATGGCGTAGGTATAGGGGCAAAGGACAGATGCGAAGCCGAATCTTGCAAGGCTCTGCAGGTGACGTTCCGCGACGTAAGTGCCATGACCGGTTACACCGATGAATCGAACCAGGCCTTCATCCCGTGCTTCGACCAACGCTCGCAACGCGCCGTCGTCCGCAAACGCCTGGTTCCACTGGGCGATATCCACCAGGTTGTGCAACTGGATCAGATCAACGGAGGGCACACCCAATCTGTCGAGGGAACGACGCAATTCATCACGTGCGCCCTGGTACGTGCGTTCACCTGTTTTGGTCGCCAAAAAAACTTCAGAACGGTTGTTTTTCAGCCATGGTGCGAGCCGAAGTTCCGAGTCGCCATAGGATGCGGCAGTGTCGATGTGATTGACGCCAGCGGCGAGCACCGAATAAAGGGTGGACAGTGCACGTTCCTGTTTCATCCCACCAAGCGCTGCAGCGCCGAAGATGATGCGGGAGGAGAGGTGGCCGGTGTGACCGAAGGGAATGCGCTCAATCATGCGAGATCACCCGCCCGAAATAGGGGCGGGGATCATCGCACGGAGAAAGGTACGGGGAAACGCTGACGCGGATTAAGCCCGCGGTAGGCGCCGGGGACACTGAGTCAGTACAGCCGGCGCCACGCGGGTAAAAATGCGATGGTCAGCCGATCGTATTGGCGATCGTGTAAAGGCCGACGCCAATGCTCATGACGAACACTGAAAACCAGGCGATGTTACGAAGAATGATGTTGTCCGGGGTGTCGCTGTATGGCTGCACGATACTGCTCCTATTCGTGAGTACGATATGCCGGTGGACTATAGGCAGCAATTTCAAAGCCTGCTGGTTGATTAGCTGATGTGCGCAGTTCGTCGTTGCTTTGGCGTGCAGCTCGTCACAGTTCAACAGGCGAGTCAGGGGAGGGAATGTCTCTCACCGGTCACTTTCACCTCGGAGAGGGATGTGTGCGATCCTCCGTATCCATTCAATCGTGAGGATATTCGGATGGATTTGGGCCTTAGAGGGCGCATCGCAATTGTCACAGGGGCATCCAAAGGCATTGGTCGGGCCTGCGCCGAGAGACTGGCTGCTGAAGGCGTAAATCTCTATCTGGTTTCCCGTAGCGCGGTCGATCTCGACGCCCTCGCTGCAATGCTCAGGCAAGAACACAACGTCAGTGTCATCACCTTGGCGGCCGATCTCGGTACGCAAGAAGGCGTGCGGCAACTGGTTGCCACCGCGTTAGACGTGGACATCCTTGTTAACAACGCCGGCGCCATTCCACAGGGCACCATCGATGTGGTCGACGACGCCAAGTGGCGGCATGCCTGGGATCTCAAGGTTTTTGGCTACATCAACTTGATGCGTGTCTACAACGCGCGCATGCGAGACAAAGGCCGAGGTGTCATCGTCAATATCATCGGCGCGGGTGGAGAGCGACCTTCTGCCGCCTACGCAGCCGGCGCCGGTGGCAACGCGGCGTTGATGGCACTCACCCGCGCCATGGGCGGAGCGAGCCCGGCTTATGGTGTTCGTATTGTTGGCATCAATCCGGGTGCGATCGCGACGGATCGGATGGTGACGATGTTGTCAGTGCGCGCGAAAGAGCGGTGGAGTGATGCGGCACGCTGGAAGGAGCTGCTGGATCCCAAGTTTCCACCAGGCACGCCCGCGCAGATAGCGGATGCGATCGCATTTCTGGCTTCGGATCGATCTGCATATACCACTGGCACGATCCTCACCATCGATGGTGGTCATTGCTCGCGTTGAAGCGCGGGATGAGCCGTGGTTGGTGGCTTTGGTTTGACCCGCTCCACAGGCTGCGGCACGCTGCGCGCTCTTCTTTTCGGTCCAGGTAGTTTCGGATTTACCACCTTCAGTTCACTTTTGGGGAGTCAATACAGTGAGTGATGCCATCAATGAAATCGACAACTACGAAATGGTGTCGATCTATCACCTCAACCCGGAAGACCAGGAGCGGTTGCTGCTCTCCCAGAAGGAATGTGTCTTCAACTGGTGTACGAAAGATGAGTGGCCAGTCGGCGTCATCATGTCCTTCATCTGGCGGAAGGGGCGAATCTGGCTGACGGGTGGTGAACACCGCCATCGTATGGCCGCAATCAAACGTAATCCAAAGGTGTCCGTCGTGGTCACCAGCACCGGCACGGCGATGGGGCCGGGGAAGACGATCACAATTAAAGGCAAGGTAGTTATCCATGAAGATCGGGAAACGAAAGACTGGTTCTATCCAGACTTCTCCCGGGCACTCCGTGGAGACACTGAAGCCGCAAAGAAATTTCACGAATTTCTTGACTCGCCTTTGCGCCTGGTTCTGGAAGTGGTGCCTGAAAAATTCATCACCTATGACGGCGCGAAGATGGCAGCGCATACAGCCGGAACACTCGATCCGAAACAGCTTCGTGAACCTCTGGAGTCGGATGCCGTGCGCCTGAAGCGGTCTCTCGACGCTCGAAAAGGAAAGTAGACAGTGTCCTTTTTTGAATATCCAGACAGTGTCACCAAGAAGCCTGTTCAGCTCCACTACCAGGCAACGGGTGAGGGGTTGCCGCTCCTGTTAATCGCGCCTGGTGGTATGAAATCAGCAATTCCGATGTGGAAACACTCGCCCTATAACCCCTACGAAGCCTGGGCAGACCTGGGTTTTCGGATCATCGCCATGGATCAGCGAAATGCCGGGGAGTCGACGGGGCCAGTACACGCCTCACATGGTTGGCACACATTTGCGGAAGACCAACTGGCACTCTTGGATCATCTTGGTGCCGACAAATTTGTGGTCGCCGGGATGTGCATTGGTGGCTCCTACTGTATGCAGCTGGTCCTGCGAGAACCCGCTCGGGTTGCGGGTGCGATCCTCTTTCAGACCATCGGGCTCGATAACAATCGCGACGCCTTTTACCAGATGTACGACGGCTGGGCGGCGTCATTGGCACCTGGAAGAGTGGAGGTTCGGCCCGAAGATTGGGCGGGACTTCGCGAAAATATGTATGGAAACGACAAATATCTGTTCACTTGTGATGGTAAAGATCTTGCCGAGTGCAAGACGCCGATCCAGGTGCTGCTCGGAAATGACCTTTATCACCCCGAGTCAGCGTCCCGACGAGTGGCCGCAGACGTCGTCGGTGCTGAGTTGATTGAGCGGTGGAAAGCGGGTGATGACATCGAGACTGGTTTAGCCGCCACACGTGACTTTTTGAAGAGAATCAGAGTGAGAACCGCGAAATGAGCCAGAGACTCGATGAGGCTCGCGACACCCTGCTGGAGTTGATGGCGACGCAAAGAGCTGTGCGTCGACTGCGAACCGACCCGCTACCCGACGACGTACTTGGACGAATCCTCAAGGCCGGCGCACTCGCGCCTAGCGGTGGCAACGTTCAACCCTGGCGGGTCGTCGTGGTGCGGGATGCACAGGTACGTAAAGCAATCGGCGATCTGTATCGTCCCCAATGGGCAAAGTACGGCGCAGGCTCGCGCAAAGGACTGCAAGCACTACAAGGGGATGCGCGTGCGAAGCAGGAACGTATGCTCGCTGCGGCCGATTACCTCGGCGAACACATGGGTGATGCGCCAGTCATTTTCGTGGTGTGTTTCAACCCGAATCACATGGCGATTACTGATTCAGACCTTGGCAGAGCCAGTGTTGTCGGAGGTGGGTCGGTCTACCCGGCGGTGCAAAACATGATGTTGGCTGCGAGGGCAGAGGGGGTTGGCTGTGTGCTAACGACATTACTCTGCTTCGAAGAGCAGGCCATGAAGTCGTTGCTGGCCATCCCGGCGGACTGGCATACCTGCGGGGTGATCCCCATGGGTTATCCAGAGCGCGGTGGTTATGGGCCAACCTCACGCCGTCCTGTCGCCAAACTGGCTTTCGAGAACCGCTGGGGTGACCCAGTGAATTTGACATAATTTATTTCGGCAGATCATTTCAACTTCCCGTCAACGTTCTGTGCTTCGTCAGGCCGGGATGGGAACTTTCAAACCTAAGGAGCACCGCACCATGAGTCTCGTCGCCGTTTTTACCACCAACAAAGGCACTATCCGCACCAAGCTGTTTCCCGATGAAGCACCGGTGACCGTCGCCAACTTCGTGAACCTCGCGCAGCGAGGCTATTACGATAGTCTTAACTTTCACCGCGTCATTGCGGACTTCATGGTCCAGGGTGGTTGCCCGAGTGGCACAGGCACGGGCGGACCCGGCTACCGCTTTGAAGATGAGTTCAACAAAAAACTGCGCCACAACGCACCGGGCAAACTGTCCATGGCCAATGCAGGCCCAGGCACCAACGGCTCGCAGTTCTTCATTACCCACGTGCCGACACCGTGGCTCGACGACGCACACACCATTTTCGGTGCGGTAGAGAGTGACGCCGATCAAGCCGTCGTGAATGCCATCAAACAACGCGACACCATCGAATCCGTTCGTATTGAAGGTGATGCACAGGCACATCTCGACGCGCACACGGCCCGGATCGCCGAATGGAACAAGAAGCTCGGAGGCTAAGCTATGGGCATTCAACTCACGAAGCAAGGCATCGACCTTGGCATGATCACCGGCCAACCGGCAGCCATGCTCACGTTTTATCGTGATGTGCTGGGATTTCGTCAGGAGCCGGACACGCCCTTTCCCGGTGGTGGTGTTATGCACCGGGTGTGGTGTGGTGAAAGCCTCATCAAGATCGTCGCGCCGGCGAAATTGCCTGAAGCAAAAGCAGCCGGTGGTGGCATCACGGGTGCGACGGGCATGCGGTACTTCACGATCTCGGTAAACAATCTCGAAGCCTTGGTTGCGGACAGCCGTGCCGCCGGATCAACCGTTGTGGTTGAACCCCGTGAGGCGCGACCAGGCATTCGCATCGCCATCGTCACCGACCCCGATGGCAACCTGGTTGAGTTCTTAACCAAAACCGCCTGATCCCGCGCATTCGAGGAGCCTTATGGCACTTGAAAATACCCAGGTTTGCCTCGCGGCTTATCCGCGAGGCGCAGCCACCTCTGACAACTTCGTTTTGCGGCAAGAGCCCGTGCCGGAAATCGCGTCGGGTGAGGTGCTCGTACGCAATATCTACCTCTCGTGTGATCCATACATGCGGGGTCGCATGTCGGGAGGCGTCGGCTATGCCGCAGGATTTTCACTTGGTGAGCCGATTCCAGCGAGAGTTGTAGGGCAGATCGTTCAGAGTCGAAACCCTGCATTCAGCGAAGGCGACTTTGTCTGGGACTTCCTGCGTTGGGAGAACTTCACGCGGCTTAAGGATGTGCGGGCATTACGCAAGATCGATCCAACACTTGGCCCTATCAGCCACGCCATCTCCGTACTCGGCATGCCAGGGCGCACGGCGGAAGTTGGCATGATCGATATCGCACAGGTGAAAGCGGGCGAAACGGTTTTTGTTTCAGCGGCCACTGGAGCAGTTGGATCAGTCGCGGGGCAGCTTGCGAAAGCCGCAGGTGCTCGAGTGATTGGGTCTGCAGGTACCGACGACAAAGTGCGTCATTGTCTTGAAAACCTCCGTTATGACGCAGTGTTCAACTATCGCAGTGAGCCACCCGCGAGGGCCCTTGATCGACTTTGCCCCGAAGGCATCGATGTGTATTTCGACAACGTCGGTGGAGAGACGCTTGATGCGGTGCTTGCGCGCATCAAACCGTTCGCACGTATTCCCGTGTGCGGCATGATCAGTCAATACGATGGCGGTGGTTATCCACTACGCAACGCCGGCAATGTGGTGGGTAAACGCGCCATGATGCGGGGCTTCATCATTTACGATCACATGCAGGACTTCGACACTTACCCGACCCGAATGGCGGCTCGCATGCGACGCGGTGAGGTGCGATATTTTGATGACATCGTGGATGACATCGAAAACACGCCGGCTGCGCTCATCGGCATGTTACGTGGCGATAACGTGGGTAAGCGGCTGGTGCGAATCAGCGATGATCCAACCCGCTGAACGCCCGCTTCCTCAATTCAATCAGGCAGAACGATCATGATCCTGCACGATCTTCCAGGAGCGCCGAATCCGACCAAGGTCCGGCTCTACCTCGCTGAAAAAATGGCAAAGGGTGTGACCCTGGATCTTGAGATTCGAAAGGTCAATGTCTTCAAGAAGGCGAACCGCACTGCAGAATTCCTTGCGAAAAACCCCTTCGGCACGATGCCGGTGCTCGAACTCGACGATGGGCGAACCATCTTCGAGTCCCTGCCGATCATTGAATATCTCGAGGAGAAATATCCTCAAGGTTCGATGTGGGGGGAGACCGCAGAAGAGCGTGGTCAGGCACGAACGCTTGAACGTGTCGCCGACGTGCGGATTCTGATTCCAAGCGCGACTTATGTGCATGCCACTAACTCACCACTGGGCTGGCCAGCGAATCCAGCCATCGCGGCACATGCACTGGCACAACTACAGGTGGCATTCAGTTGGCTTAACCGCGAGCTCGCCGACGGTCGGCCCTTCCTGATGGGTGAACGGGTTACGGTGGCAGATTGCACCTTGCAAGGCGCGCTACAGTTTATGCGGTTTCGTGAGCTCGAAAACCTCGCCGAGTTCGAGAACATTGCACGGTGGAGTGCGGACTATCGTGTGCGTGAACCTGTTAAAAGCGTGCTGATGTTCTGAACCGTTTCGTATCTGCTTTTTCAATAAGGGGAGTATCACCATGACCGGCTTCACAAGCATCCTCTACGACAAAGAAAACGGACGGGTACGTATCACCTTGAACCGTCCCGAAAAACTCAACGCCATCACCATGAAGATGCTCGAAGAGCTCAATGAGGCGTTGTGGGAAGCGGACAACGATCGCGATGTGCACTGTGTGATCGTGAAAGGCGCAGGCCGGTCGTTCTCCTCAGGTTATGACCTGCGGGGCGATGACAGTGCGATTCCTGTATCGCGCATCCAAAGTGAAGAGAATCGTTATCGAGGTGGTCGCAGTTTTGATGACGATGCCTGGCAGATGGAACGTGCGCAGCGTTGGCGAATGGCGCTTTTCGATATGCATAAACCGAGCATCTGTCAGGTGCATGGGTTTTGTCTGGCAGGTGGCACCGACATTGCGCTGCTCTGTGACATGGTGATCTGCGCGGATGATGCAAAGTTTGGCTTTCCGCCAGCACGTAACCTCGGGGCGCTGCCGAACAACATGTGGCTCTACAACATTGGTCCGCAGTGGGCGAAGCGGCTCACCATGACGGGCGACACTGTCACCGGCCAAGAGGCGCAACAACTCGGTCTTGCCATGAAGGCGGTGCCGAAGGAATACCTCGAACAGGAAGTCGAACAGCTCGCTGATCGACTCGCACTCATCGATCCTGATCTCCTCACGGCCAACAAACGCATCATCAACCTCGCACTCGAGCTGCAAGGCGCACGCACACTGCAGCGTCTTGCCGCTGAGAATGATGCACGTGGTCATAACACCCGTGGCGCTGATGAATACCGGCGTGCGTTTCGTGAGCGCGGGCTTGCGGATGCGTTGAAGGATCGTGACCAGAAGTTTGGTGATGGGCGCGCGCGGGTGAACGGGCCTGAAATCAGGGACGGGCAGGGGCGGTTGGTCGAGGATCAGTGAAACGAAACAACCACTCGCGCGAAGTGGCGATTAACCGTAAATCGGCGGCTTGCGCTGCGCCCAGGGCAGTACCTGTTCGAGCTGCCCCGAAAGACTGTAGAGAGTTTCTTCATCGCCGAGCCGGCCGGCGAAATGCATCGCAAGTGGTAAACCAGATTTGGCTTGCCAGAGCGGCAACATGACGGCGGGCTGTCCAGTGGTGTTAGACAAAGCGGTGAAAGCCGAGTAGTTGCTGATGATCTGGTTACACCAACTGAGCAGATCCACGCCCTTGGCGTTCTGATCGAGCTCCCCGAGTTTGGCCACATCGCGTGTGAGTCCGGGGGTGAGGAGCACATCAAATCGCCGCATCACCTGACCCACCGTTCGCGACACCACGTTCTGCACGCCCATTGCACGCTCCATATCGACGGCCGTTATGGTCTTCGCGTAGCGGTACGTCGCGAGTATCACGGCTTCGGCAGTCGCTGCGTTGATGGGTCTGCCTGTCATGGCAGAGAAGGCTTCCATTCCGCTGGCGGTGGACGTCGCCCACAGCTTCACCGTCGATTCGTTAAACGCATCGTTGTCGTATTTGAGGCGCACGGACTCTCAGCGATGACCGAGCGACTCGGGCAGCTTGATGGTGTCGTTTAAACGCGCACGAATCTCTGGTGCGATGGACCGGCTCCCCGGCAGTCGATCAATGACGCCGATGGTGAGCGGGCGTGGTGGTGTCATCGCTGCCGCCAGGAAGCTGCGTTTCGGGGGTTCGGCGACGTAGAAGTATCCGGCATCGGGACCGGATACCGCGTCGAGTAACGCCGCGGAGTCACGAACGCTGCGGGTTACCGCAAACTCTACTCTCAGCCCCCACAACAGGAGACCGCCGTGAGGGCTGCCGGGGGTACGACCCCGTGTCGGCTTCATGCCGATCAAGCCGTTGCACGCTGCGGGGAATGCGGATGGAGCCACCACCGTCGTTGGCATGAGCGATAGGGACCATGCCCGAACCGACGGCAGCGCCTGAGCCGCCGGATGAACCGCCGACCGAATAGTCGAGGTTCCACGGGTGCGTGATGGACCGTACTGCACGGCTTCGGAACTCGCGTTAAACGCCATTTCTGGTGTCGAGGTCGTGCCGATGGTGACGAGTCCTGCTGCATTACATCGAAGCATCAGTTCGGTATCGAAGTTATAGGTCAGGTCCGCACCGAGTCGCGAACCGTGAGACGACTTCTGTCCCTTGAAGTGCATGCCAAACTCCTTGACGAGGAAAGGCACACCACGGAATGGGCCCGTTGGAAGACCTGCTACGATCTGTTTTTTTCGCATGTTTCGGAAGATGTTGCACGACGCAGTTGACCTTGGGGTTTTGGCGCTGAATCACGTCCAGCGCGCTGTCGACCAGGTCCTGGATGGAGACATCTCCCCGTTTCACGAGTTCGGCAAGGCCGAGACCGTCAAAGATCGCATATTCCTTGAAGATCATGAGCGCCTCCTGGTTCGTGTCAGGTCGAAATGTTGAAAGGGTCGCCGACGGTCAGCAGTTGCCGAATGGCGGGTAGGTGTTGTCGACCGATAAACAGTTCACCATCGATGAGGTATGCCGGTGCATCGAAGATGCCGAGTGGTTCAACCCGACGGGATTCCGCCGCGAGTACATCTGCACCTTCGGATTGAAAGTCTGCGAGCAGTGAAGGAAGTCCCGCGAGCTCCGCAAACTCGCTAGCCTCGGGCTCTGAGTATCCACCCCAGAGCATTGCAGTCAGGGATTGCAGGAAGCGTGTGGCTTCAGGCGAATCGCCCAGTCGGATCAACGCATAGTCAATGAGATCTCGATTCGTCGAAAGTGCAGGACGCTGGAACGGAACTCCTTGCCACGCTGCGTACCGCGCATAGTCATGGTCGCGGTACTCCTGCCGAACCCGCTGATGGCGTTGGCGCACATCGGCATCGAGGTCTTTGGAAGTTCTGCGCTCAGCGGGTGCACGAAACGGATGCCACGTCGGGACAACCTTCAGTTCTGTACATAACTCGAACGTGGGCTTAAGCGCGAGATACGACGGCGCGCTGAAAGGATCGATGAAGATCTCGAGAGGACTCATGGGGTTGTATCCAACGGATAGACGGCGACGGGTGCCGGAACTTGTTTACCCGAGAGCAACCAGCGCACCGCGGGTAGGTGTTCACGACCGAAGAAGCGATCACCTGCGACGATGTAGGTAGGCACGCCGAAGATACCGACGGGATGCAATGCGGCCTGAAGTGCATCGTGTTGAATTCTTCCCTCACCGTTCAACCACGCGTCAAATCCATTTGTCGAAACACCTGCATGCTGCAACGTCGCTTCGATCACAGCGACATTTTCAATGTCGAGTTCACGTCGCCAGAATGGTGGATAGACCGCACGCAACCAGGCCACTGCTGCGGCTTCACCGTGTTGTCTTGCCCACAACAAGGCGATGCCCGCGAGGGATGAATCCCAGATTTTCTGTGTGCCATAGAGCGTGATGCCGCGTAGTCGTGCGTAGCGTTTGGCATCCCGGTAGGCGTACCGCACGGCGTTCCACTGGGCAGGTGTGCGTTCACTTTGCACCACCTTGCCACTGGCATCGGTGCGCGCCGAACCGAGATAACTCGGGATGTTGAGCGTGAGCGGTCGCCAGTCGATACGAATGCCAAGTTCCTGGCCGAGCGCGATGGTGGGTTCTACCGCGATATAGGCGTAGGGGCTTTTGATGTCGAGGTAAACGATCAACGGTGATTCGGAGGTCATCGGATCGATCATGTCGCCACCCCATAACGACGTTGGTGACTGAACGAATACAGTACTGGTACGAGAAACAAAGTAATGAAGGTGGCGAAGAAGAGCCCCCAGCCGATGGCGACCGACATGGGACTGACCATCGAGTCATAGCCGCCGATGCCATAGGCCGTTGGGAAAACCCCACCGAGTGTCGTGAGAGTCGTGATGAGAATCGGCCGTAACCGGCTGACGATGGCTTCGAGGAATACATCCTGCGGATCGACGCCTGCTTCGATCGTGCGCGACATACGGTGCACCGCATCGCCCATGACGATGGATGAGTTCACCACCACACCGGCAAGGCCAATGACGCCCATCATCGAGAACATGCTGAGGGCGTAGCCGTGCAGGAAGAATGCGATCATCACACCTGCCACTGCAAAGGGAATGACGCTGATCACCATCAGGGTTTCGAGGAAGGAACCCAGAAGAATCCAGATCACCATGGCGATGCCGATGATGACAACGATGCCCACACGTCCTAGATCACCTGTGGTTTCTTCGGTGGTTTCCGCTTCCCCTCCGAGAATGATGTCTACGCCCTCCATGTCTTCGTATTGCGGCAACATCTCGGTGCGAAGGCGCGCCGCAAAGGAGAGGGCGGTGTGACCGGAATCAGGTGCGAAACTCGCTCGCACCGTTGCTGCGCGACATCCATCACGGTGGTAGATGCGGCCGAGGGCGTGGACCTCGACGGGATCGACCACATCACGGAGCGCCACGAGCTCTCGTGTGGCCGTGCGTACGGGCGTGTCGAGCAGTGCCTGAACATCGCGACGGGCGCCGATATCAAATTGCACACGAATGGCAGTGGTGTCATCAAGGCCACGATGTTCAGTGGCCTTGATGCCGAAGTAGGATGCCTGCACGGTTTGGGTCACATCGGTGGCATCAAGCCCGAGACGCGCGAGTTGGTCGCGGCGCAGCATCAGATCGAGGTGCGACGTGCCTTCGCGTTCATCGATGTCCACTTCGATGAGTCCTGGAATCGCACCGATACGCCCCGCGATTTCGTGAGCGACGGAACGCCGCGTGACGTCGTCGTTGGCGAGTACGTGCAGCGTCACAGGTTGGTCCGTAGGTGGGCCCATGTACTCGGATACGAAGCGAACGTGTGTACCATCCGGCATTTGCAGGTTGTTCCTAAGATACCCAATCCACTCCTGGTTGGTGCGTAAACGATCCAGTTCCTTGAATTCAGTAGATATCAGCGCCTGATGTTCGGCCTCACCGCGTTGGCGGTCGACCCTCCCTGAATCCTGGTGACCGATGCGCGCGGTGACGCTACGGATATCGGGTTTTCCGAGTTCAAGTATCTGACGTTCGATATCAGCGGCGATGCCTTCTGTGACCTCCATGGGCGTCCCGAGCGGGGTGGTCACTTCGAGAAACAACACGCGTGCGTCTGTTTGTGGAAACAGGACGAAGGGCACTTGAGGCCGGATCACGGCCATGACGAACACGAGGATGGCGGCGAAGATCGCGAGGGTCGGCCAGCGGAAACGCAGGCTGAATCGCAGGGTGTCCTTGTACAGCGCCTCGAGCCGCGTCATGAAGCGTGGCTTTTTGGGTTTCGAGAACCGTATTAGCACCATCATGTGCGATGGCAGAAAGGTGAAGGTGTCGATGAGCGAAAAGAGCAACACCATCACCACGACTGCAGGTAACTGCCAGGTGATCTTTCCCGGCAACCCGCCGATCGCGAGCATCGGCGCAAAGGCGATCATCGTGGTGATGGAAGCCGCGAACACCGGGCCGACCATTTCGATCGATGCGCTCACCACCGCTGTGGCGCGATCCACACCTTTTTCAATCGTCGCGACAATGTGTTCTGCAACGACGATGGCGTCGTCGACCACCATGCCCAGCACGATGATGAAGCCGTTGAGCACCATCATGTTCAAGGTCATACCGGAAAAACCGATGATGGCGAGCGCGCCCATGAAGACGACCGGAATACTCGCCAGAACCCAGATGGCGCTTTGAGTATCCATGAAGAGATACAGCACGATGGCCACAAGGATCGCGCCGAGGATGCCGTTGGAGAACATCACATCGAGCCGGTTCTTGGTGAAGAAGGAGATATCACCCAGGTACTCGTAGGTCACACCCTCCGAGAGTTTCACCTTGCCCATGAACGTGCGCACTTCGTCGACTGCGTCGATCTGGTCAGCGTTCTCACGTTTACGCACGATCAGGGAAACACCACGTTCTGCGTTGGTGTGGCTGATCAGGCGTGTATCTTCATAACCACTTTCGATGCGCGCCACGTCACGAACACGCAGCACGGCGCCACCCGGCAGTGCTTTGATGATGGTGTCAGCCGCGTCTTCGGGTTTTTCGTAGCGGTTCCAGACTTCGACCTTCACCCGCGCAGTTTCCGTTTCGAGGGCATCACCGGTACCACTGACGTTGTCCCGGTTGATGGCGCGCACGACATCGATCACGGTGACGCCGTGAGCGCGGGCAAGTTCCGGGTCGATCAGCACACGGACTTCCGGATCCTGTACGCCAACGAGAACGACGCGGGAAACGCTGTTCAATCGGCGCATCTCAATTTCAAGACGCTTCGCATCTCGGATCACGGCATCGATCGGGCCGTGTAGTGCCACTTCGATGATGGGACGCTTGGCCGGATTGAACTGTTCGAGAGTCGGTCGATCTTCCATTTCCGGCGGAAAGTCGGTGATGCCATCCACGGCATCACGCAGTTCCTGCATGATGCGCTGTACCTGTTCATCACTGAAGTCAGTGAACAGTTCAACGGTGGTGGATGAGGCACTCTCGGATACGGTCGAGAAGTACTTCTTGATGCCATCGACTTCTTCGATGGCTTCTTCGATGGGGATGGTGAGTTTGGTTTCGATGTCTTGAGCAGAAGCTCCAGGAAGTGCCGCACGAATGAAGATCGTTGGTGAGGCGACACTGGGAATGAACTCGCGCGGTGTGCCACTGATGAAGATCCAGCCGAGGGCGATCACGGTAAGCGCGAGAACGTTGACGAGGAGGTGGCGTCCGGCAAAGAAACGAATCAAGCCAGACATATCTGTTATTACTCGCCTTCGACGCTGATGGTGGCGCCGTCTCGCAGCGCGAATTGGCCTTCGATCACTACTCGGTCACCGGCGTTGATACCGGAGCGAAGCTCAACAGCGGCACGGGTGCGTTGTCCTGTGATGACCGCCCGTTTGCGGACGATGTCCCCCTCACGCACGTACACGATGTTCCGGGTGCCTTCGCGTAATACCGCTTGAGGGGGAACAGCGAGTACCGTGTCGGTGCGGGCGGAGGAGAGCACCATGCGCGCGGTGATACCTTCACGCAGCACGGTTCCGGGTGGAACATCGATCCACACTTCCACGGGATAGGTGCCAGTCCGTGCTTCAGCCGTCCGGCCGACACTCTTCACCTCGCCGATGAGCGGTTCAACGTGCAGTGTATCGAAACTCACCGAAGCGCTGCGTTGACCTTCGATGCGTTCAGCTTCCGCCGCGGTCACGCCGCCGATGACACGGGCACGGCGGAAATTCACCAGGGTGGCAACGGGTGTACCGGGGGACACGTAGTCTCCAATGTGGACACGAACGTCGGTGACGGTCCCGGCGAAAGGAGCCTTGATCACCGCATCGGATAAACGAGCTTGGCGTTCTGCTACAACCGCTGCGGCGGCATTCGCATTGGCGTTCGCGCGATCGACGTTGAACTGCAGTTCATCGAGCCGGTCCTGACTGATGGCCGCTTTTGCGTAGAGTTCCTTGCCGCGTGTGAAATCGTGCCGTGCCTTGGCCAGATCAACACGACGGGATGCGGCATCCTGTTCTGCTTGCGTGAGTGCGATTTTCGCCTTGGTGTCGTCGATGCCGAGCAGTGGTGCACCGGTTTCAAGGACGGCACCGGGTTCAGCGGTTCGTGACACGACGCGCCCCTGGATTTCCGCAGCCAACGTCGCTCGTTGGAAAGGCCAGGTGGTGGCTGTCACCTCAACGGGTGTCGATAGCGACGTGGCTCGGACTTCGTGGAGTCGCACGCGCACGGCGCTGGTGAGCGCCGAATCCGCAGCATGAGCTGGGAGCAACAGCACGCTGCAAACCAGACCCACACCGCCGAGCAGCGAACGGAATGGAGGGTTGATCATGGGAGCATGTTCGCACTCACCAGCGGTGGTCGCCAGTGGTCACCTCGTGCAGTGGCTAGAGCGGCGGCGAGTGCGGTTGTCGCCCCCGGCCGCATCCCGCATCATTCCGTGGAAATTCAGTTAGGGATACGCGCGTGAGCGGAGACGACCTGTTGTTTGCGGGACTCAAGGTGCTGGATGTGGGTACCTGGATCGCGGCACCGGTGGCAACCACGATGCTCGCCGACTACGGCGCTGATGTGATCAAAGTGGAGTTGCCCGGTATCGGGGATGCTTATCGCATGTATTCCGGGGTGCCGAGTACACCCGCGAGCCCCCACAACTATTGCTGGTTGTTGGATGCGCGTAACAAGCGATCACTCAGCCTCAATCTCAAGACTGACGACGGCAAGGCGATTCTTCGTCGATTGATCGAAGGCTGTGACATCTACGTTACCAATCAGCCGCTCCCATTGCGGCGTTCACTTGGGCTCATGTACGAGGACGTCAAACAGATCAATCCCAAGGTGATTTACGCCTCGCTTACGGCCTACGGTGAAGAAGGCCCCGAGAAGGACCGCGAGGGCTTTGATCTGGTGGCTTACTGGTCCCGCAGTGGACTGATGGATCTGGTGCGGGAAATCGGTGCGCCGCCGGCTTCTGCGTTACCGGGTATGGGTGATCACCCCACTGCCGTGACCATGTACGCCAACATCGTAACGGCGTTGCTCAAACGCGAGCGCACGGGTAAAGGGTCCTTTGTACACACATCGCTGCTCGCCAATGGGCTGTGGTCGGTGTCGTGTGTGGGGCAGGCCGCACTTCTCGGCGCAGACTTTACGCCCTTCAAGAATCCCGTTACCGGTGGTTTCCAGCGTTCCGTTTATGAAACCGCCGATGGGCGCTTCCTGCATTTCGCGATGGTGCGGACGGTGGAGGAGTTCGACCTCTTGATGCTCGCACTGGAAGCGACTGAGTTGTTTGGCGACCCACGTTTTGAAAGCCCAGAACAACGTTACGCCCACGGCGCGCAGTTCATCGAAGCGCTTAGGCCTTACGCACGCAAACAAACCGCTGCCGAGTGGATGGCGCTCTTTTCGGAGATGGGTGTACCCGCTGCGCTCATGGCGAAAGTCACGGACCTCGCGAAAGATCCTCAGGTACTCGCCAATCACATGATCATGCATCCACGGGAAGAATTCGGACCAGGACCGATCATCGACAATCCGCTCAATATCGAAGGGTTGAAGCGTGTGCCACTGTCGCCACCTCCGGCACTTGGGCAACACAGTCGCGAGATCCTGCAAAGCATGGGATTTGATGACGCGGCCATCGACGGCCTGGCTGCACGTGGGGTGATTTGATCGCCCGCTGACAGAAAAACAAGGCAACACACGTTATGGATCCGATCTCACAAGCCGCCCTCGGTGCCGTCGCAGCGCGCGCGGCGTCACCACAAACGCTTGTCGGCCCGGTCTTGTTGGTAGGCGCAGTGGCCGGCGCGATGCCTGATATCGATGTGGTCTTTTCACCTGGTGGGGACTTTTTCGACATGGTGCGTAGTCACCGTGGCATCACCCATTCCGTTTTCTTTGCGTTCACGGCAGGTCCGTTGCTCGGGTGGTTGGTTGCCAAATGGTGGCTCAAACGGTCGACGACAGAACCAACCCTTGATCGTGGTGCTTGTATCCGTGGGTGGATGATCGCGGTCACTGCGGCGGTGCTTTCACATCCGCTGCTCGATGTGCTGACGCCGTACGGCACTCAACTCCTGCAGCCGTTCTCCGATGCACGCTTCGCGATTCATGCGATGCCGATCATCGATCCGCTTTACACGGGGCTTTTGCTGCTGGGAATCGTCGTCGCGGTTCGATCGAAGGTGCGCCGTCGTATTGCGGTCGTGACACTGTCCATCACCTGTTTGTACCTCGCGCTCGGATGGCAACTCGGGGTAATGGCTCGGGACTATGCGCGGGATGACCTCGTCGCGAGAGGAGAAACGATTGAGCGCATCGATGCATTCCCCACGCTCTTGCAACCCTGGCAGCGGCAAGTGGTGGCGAGGACATCGACGCAGGATTTCATTGGCCAGATGACCATGTGGTCGCCATGCCCGCCAAACTGGACGAGTGGGGCTTCTTATGTCGGGCCTGAAGTGGACGCTTTATTAGCTACGGATGAAGGCCACACCTTTGCGTGGTTTGCGATGGACTGGGTGCATTATTCGAAAGCTTCGACGTCGAACGGCGAGCGGCTCCTGGCATCGGATCTGCGTTATTCCCTCGAAGGCGATCCGGCGATCAGTGTTTTTGCAGTCTCGGCAGATTTCGAAAACGGTAGCGGTGGAACCCGGTCGATGGGCGCAGTTACCCCGGCAGGCGGGCGAACCACAGACCCCTCACGCATCACTCAAGCGCTGTCCCACGTCTTCACCCCGGTCTGCCGCTCACCGGAGATTGTCCGCTCACCGCAGGTTGTTAAGCGGTAGCGCGGTTGAGGACTTGATGCGCTCCATCGCGAAAGATGACGACACGTCATTAAGGGGCGCGATGGCGATGAGTTTCTTGTAGACCCGGTCGTAGTCCTGGATGTCACGCACCACAACTTTGAGCAGATAGTCCGTTTCTCCCGAGAGTCGATAGAACTCGACCACCTCGGGCATGTCGCGCACACCCTGACCAAATTTCTTCAGCCAATCTTCTGTGTGGTTGCTGGTGCGGATGGAGACGAACACGGTCACGCCGAGCCCGATTTTTTCTTCGGAGAGCAGCGCGACCCGTTTACGGATGATGCCACCTTCTTCCATGAGTTTGATTCGCCGCCAACAAGCGTTCGGTGAGAGGCTCACCTTCTCGGCAAGATCGGCGTTGGAGAGCGAAGCGTCCTCCTGCAGCAGTGACAACAGCTGGCGGTCGATTCGGTCGAGTTTCATTTCAATCCACCCTCGTTGTCATTGCTCACTCTTTGCGCACTCATTGCGCAATGTGGGGGACAGTCTGCGCATGTGCTGTATTTTGCATGGATTTTTACACGGCAAATCACACAAGACACTGCGTCTTCCGAATTTGCGCTTGACAGGGTGGTGCCGCCCGCCTAAATAAGCGGCCATTACGCCAAGCACAAGTTACAGGAGCCCAATTTGGCGCGCGCCAAGAAGAGTGCACCACCTCCCCAAAGTGCGAACAAGAGTTCCAACAAGCGGGCGGGCAGGGCTGCGAGCGAGACGACAGCCGACGACGAAGATGCAGGTGATGATCTGCTCGAAGAAGAGATCGAGGATGTTGTCGAAGAGGTTGTTGAAGCCACCAGCGAAGTTGAAGAGGTCGAGGAAGAAGAGGCTGCGGAATCCGCTGAAGCTTCGGATGATGAAGCGGAAGATGGTTTTGTCGATGTGGTCGCTGACGAAGACGAAGCCCCCGATATCGAAGAAGTGCTGAGCAAAGAGGACAATGTCAAAAACCTCGCGATTCGTCGGGAAATCGAACGCAAGCTCGAAGAACGACGGCTGTCACGCCAGCTTGATGAACTCCTGGACGACGACTGACGGGTGAGTTCACGCAGCGGGTGAAGCGTCCACACCCGCTTTGTTCACCCTGAGACCCACCATGAAGCCCGCAATACCACCCGTGCGAGACCTTGTTCTGGTGGGTGGTGGTCATACCCACGTCCAGGTACTGAAGTCTTTCGCCGCAGTGTCGCTACCTGGCGTTCAGGTGACCCTCCTTACCCGCGAACCGCAATCCCCCTATAGCGGCATGTTGCCAGGGCATGTCGCTGGGCTTTATTCGCGTGCCGAGATGCACATCGATCTTCTGCCGCTTTGCCGAGCGGCAGACGCGCGGCTGATCGTCGGTGAGGTCACGGGCCTCGATCCTGATGGCCGGTGGGTGCATCTCAAAGGGCGACCGTCACAACGTTTCGACTGGTTGTCGCTCAATACCGGAGCCGTGCCGGAGGCCCGCGAGGACGGCATTCCCGTGAAACCCATCGGCCGCTTTTTGCCGCAGTGGGAGCGAGTTCGCGCCACGCAAGCACCCGGCGCACACATCGTTATCGTCGGTACAGGGGCAGGGGGCATCGAGCTCGCTTTCGCGATGCATGCTGCGCGGCCGGATTTTCAGCTCACGCTGGTTGGGCGGACAGTCCTGCCTGGATTTAGCGATCGTACGAGGACACACCTCGTGCAAAAGGCGGCTGCACAGGGGATTCGCCTCGAGGTTGGCGTCGAGGCAGATCATTTCCTTGCGGGTCAACTTCAGCTGTCTGATGGGCGGCTGTTACCGGCCGATGAAGTTTTCTGGGTGACTGATGTGAAGGCGCCGGCCTGGCTTGAGCAGAGCACACTTGCGACGGATCAGCGGGGATTTGTGATCGTAGGTGCGACGCTGCAATCCGCTTCTCATCCCCACGTTTTTGCGGCCGGTGATGTGGCTTGTCTCAAAGGTCAGGAGCGGCCGAAGAGCGGGGTGTATGCCGTACGCGCCGGACCGGTGCTCTCCCACAATCTGCAAGCCATCGCAACCGATGGCGCGATGCTGATGTTCAAAGCCCAGTCCACCTTTCTGCGTTTAATCGGCACTGCAGACGGTTCGGCGCTAGCGGAAAAGTGGGGCATGACGTTGACGGGTCGTGCGATGTGGAAGTGGAAGGACTATATCGATCGCCGCTTCATCGCGATGTTTCGTATGCCAACCTCCATGCAGCCCGTGATTCAAACGTCGCTGCCGGCGTCGATGCAGGCCGACGTACCTGACGCCATGCGTTGTGGTGGTTGTGGTGCCAAGCTCGGCGCCGATCTCCTCCGTCGAGTCCTTTCCCGCTTGCCTATCCGCCACCACGACAACGTGTTGTTAGGCATTGGTGACGATGCGGCGGAAGTTAAGGCCGAAGGCTCTGTGCTGGTCACAACGGATGGTCTTCGCGCCATGATCGATGACCCGTACCGTTTTGGTCGGATCGTTACGCACCACAACCTCAATGATCTTTTTGCCATGGGTGCGACACCGACGTCCGCGGTCGCACTCGTCACCGTACCGCTGATGGCCGAATCGTTGATGGAATCGGAATTGACAGCGGTGCTCACTGGCGTCGTGGAGGTGCTTGAGGAACACCACGTCCCCTTGGTCGGAGGTCATTCGGCGGAAGGCGCGGAACTCTTCCTCGGACTCACCGTGACTGGACGGCGGGGGGCAGTGACCTTGACCAAGGGCGGGCTGAAGCCCGGACAAAAACTGGTGCTAACTCGCGCCATCGGCACGGGCACGATCCTCGCAGCGGCGATGCGCGGACTCCCCGTGGCAGCTGAGCTCGATTTTGCTGTGACGTCCATGGATCGTAGCAATGCGTCCTGCGTCGACATCCTTGTCAGTCATGGCGTAACGGGGATGACAGATGTAACCGGATTTGGGCTCCTGGGTCATCTCTCGGAGATGTTGCGCGCAAGTGGTGTGGGTGCGGTTGTGAATACCGGTGCTGTACCCATTTTGCCGGGTGCGATGGAGCTGATCCGTCAGGGTGTGCAGAGTTCCTTGCAGAAGAACAATGAACAGGCGCTGCTGGATTTCACGATGGCAACGGAAGGAGATCCTCGTGTGATGTGTGATCCGCAGACGTCGGGTGGTCTGCTTGCAGGGATTTCCGCAGACCTGGCCGAGGCTTGTGTGGCCGCTTTGAAGGCAGCGGGTCATCCCGAAGCTGCGATCATCGGCGAAGTGACGGAAACCAAGTGGCGCATCCACTGACGGTTCTCTTCGTTACCGATCCCCTCTGCTCCTGGTGTTGGGGCATGGCCGATGCCATTGAAACCGTTCGGGGCAAACTGGCGGATCAGGTCGACTTCGATCTTGTGCTGGGTGGTATCAACACGGATAGCACACAGCCTGTGGGTTCATATGGTCGACGATTGATGCGAAGGCTGTGGCAGGAAGTTGCCGCGACGACGCAACAACCGCTCGCCGAGCTGCCCGTTGAAGCTTATGTACACAACTCGGTACCGGTCTGTCTGGTGCTCGAACGGCTGCGGATCGTGAAAGGCGCTCCACCTTTCGAAGCGTTAAACGAACTCCAGCGACGATTCTTCACCCAAGGCGAAAACACCACGGCAGCTGAGTTTCTGCTGGCGTTTCTTCGTCAGGAAGGCATCGACCTCCCATCGTTGGAAGTCTGGTCAAAGGACCCGGCATTGCAAGAGCGACTCAGGTTTCAATTCAACATGGCAAGGTCGTTTGGAACGGAGGCGATGACGAGTGTGCTGTTGCGCAGGGGTAGCGATACGCGGCTGATTGCAGGTGGTTATCTCGATTCGTCGATGCTCGAATCCTTGATCGTCGAAGCAACTAAGCGGGTGCTTTAGGGTCTAAGTGCCTTAGAAAAAACTCGCGATCGCGGGTCTGAAGCGATCCATGTCCACCAGAAACGAATCGTGGCCCTGCATGGAATCGAGTCGCGCAAAACGCACGTCCTTCACGTAAGTCTTGAGTCCCTGCGCCAGCTCTTCTTGTTGATGTATCGGGAACAGAAAGTCAGTTTCCACCCCAATGACCATCGCTCGATCCAGACGCATCCGTTCGAGGGCTTGTTTCAAACTGCCGCCGTGATCCGCCGCATCGAAGAGATCCATCGCGCGCGACAGGTACAAGTAACAGTTGGCGTCGAAGGTGCCGATGAACTTGCGCGCGTGGGCTTCAAGGTACGACTCGATCTCAAAATCGATTCCGAACGGGCTATTCGCGGGGCTTTCGTCGGTGGCACGTTCGCGGCCGAAGCGGGTTTCCCATTCTTCAGCGGAGCGATACGTGATCATGCCGAGCTTGCGCGCAAGACGCATACCCGTTGCTGGCCCCGGGCCTGGAATCTGATAGTCACCGTTTTTCCACTCCGGATCGCGACGGATCATCTCGCGTTGCAGAGACCGCAAGGCAATGGAAAATGGCAGGCTCCGCGCAGCCGATGAGATCGTCAGCAGTGCGGCCGTTCGTTCGGGATGCAACATCGCGAAGGCTAGCGCGGTCATGCCACCCATGGACGCCCCAACGACCGCAGCGAGGCGGCCAATGCCGAGCTGATCCAACAACACTGCCCCGGCAGCAGCGATGTCTTCGAGTGACAAGACCGGGAAGGTGAGACGGTAGGTGCGGTTGGTTGCCGGGTCGATAGATGCTGGACCTGTTGAACCGAAACAACTCCCGAGGGAATTCATGCAGATGACGTGATAGCGGTTCGTGTCGATGGGCTTGTCAGGCCCGACCATGTCCTCCCACCAGCCGCTGGACGGGTCAGCAACACTGGAGGCGATGTGGGCTGAAGGTGACAAACCGGTGAACACGAGGACGGCGTTATCACGTCCTTGATTAAGTCTCCCGACGGTTTCATAGGCCAAAGTCGGTATTTCGATCTCGCCACGGCGCATGGCAAAACGATCCGGCAGGGTGAAGGATTGACGTGCGGTGGCTGTTCGGTGCTCGGGCATTGCCTGGGGAAACTCTGATTAATCGGATATTTTCGTCAGAACGAGGCGAGAGGAGCGGAGAAAAATCGCGGAAATGCAGTAGTTCCGCGATTTTTTGGAGCGACGATCAACGAAGTTATGGCGGAAACAGACATTAATCGGAAATTCCCTGGGGGTTGAAAATTCGAAGGGTTAGGAAAGGTATCAGAAAGTCCTGGTTTCGTCTTTTGGGGAGGTGTGCCGCGGTCGATAGGCGCACTGTTCTGTGCAGCGGCGGGTCAGTAGTATCCGAGGCTCCGATCCCGCGACAAGTGAGCCAAGGATGCCGCGAATGCTGCTGAGGAAACGTGGGTTTAAGGTCCTGGTCAGGGCCAGCGTCGTCACATGCGCAGTGTGCCTGCTCTGCAGTAGATACCTCGCGCACGGAGGAACCTTAGAGGGAACGGTGCAACTCGACGATGTGCCGCCGGTGCCGCCCGGTGCGCAATATCGTGCACGAACCCGTTCGCCGATATTGCAGCCGGATGCGGCCCGCGCAGTTGTGTGGCTTGAAACAGCCGATGGCAAATACCCCGCAGCGGCCACGAGCGCTGGTGTGCAGGTTGCGCAACAGGGTTATCAATTCCGCCCTGGCATTCTCGCCGTACAAGTTGGCACCGAGGCGCGCTTCCCCAATCAGGATCAGGAATTTCATTCGGTCTTCTCGTATTCGCAGACCAAGCGATTTGATCTTGGTCGGTATCGCATGGGCGAGGAGACTCCGCCAGTGGTTTTCGATAAGGCCGGTGTGGTCAAAATATACTGCGAGATTCGCAAACACATGCGCAGTATCGTCTTGGTGCTGGAATCGCCCTGGTTTGGATTGACGGATACCGATGGGAAATTTGAACTCAAGAACATTCCACCGGGCAGTTACATCCTTAAAACGTATCTGCCGACAGACAAGACATTGGAAAATCCGGTAACGGTCACCGACGCGGCGACCACCGTTGTAGGCGTCGGAGCGCCCTGATGTCGTTCCGGGTGCGTCTCCTGCTCGCGATCCTTGCGATTGTGGTGTTGACGACTGCATTGAGTCTCGTGATTGCCCAGCGCCAAAACCGTGCGACCTTTCAAGGGTTGGCGGGTGAACTCTTCGACCTGCAGAGCCGTTCCTTTCGTGAACGTCAGGCTATCGCCGATGCCGCGGCGGTGGATGAGATCAAGCGTCTCGCTACGTCCGTTCGATTGTTCGCGGCGTTAGAAGAGAACGACCCTGATATCTACAAAATCACGGCCGATGAGCTTCGTCTTGGTGACTTTGGTTTTTTCCGGTTGCTGGATCGCGAGGGTCAGTTGTTGCCACTACCCCCGCGACAATCCGGCTCGTTTGAGTGAGCTCGAGTCCATCGAGTCACGTATTCCCGTTGCGGCGCTCGCTACGACGGAGGGAAATGTGCAGCTCGGATTCCTGATGCTGCGCAGTGACGATGAAGAACCAAAACCCTTCAGAATTTTGGCTGCAGCGATAACCAATTTCGGCTTGCATGTCGGGACGTTGGTCGTGGGGCAACGAGTTATGCGCCACGAAGATCAGCCGTCGGAGACGCCGCTGCTTTCTGCGCTGGCGATCGAGGGGCGCTTGACAGGTGACCTTGGTCTGGACGTCCTCCCGATAGAGACTGGAGAGGACGACGATGTCGGCAGCTACGTTACCGACCAAGGTGAAACCTGGTTGTATCGCCGTTCGATCCTCAATGCCGATTCACTCCTTCCGCCGACCTGGTTGGGTTCAGCGATTTCCCTTGCGGCGTTTGAGCAGGAACAACGCGCGCTTGTGTTGCGTATCACCCTCACTGGTCTCGTCGCTTCGATGATCGCTGGATTGGTAGCCCTCGTCCTGGCGAGACATCTTGCTGAGCCTGTCTCACGGCTTGTAGAGGCCACAAAGGCCATTCGTGCGGGCGACTTTGGATTGCTGTTACCCCCTTCAGACATTCGGGAAATGAATACTCTCGCCGAGTCCTTCAACGACATGGCAGCAGGACTTGAGCTGAAGGAGCGTTATCACTCAGTACTGCAACAGGTGACGGATCCCTCCGTCGCCGAAGGCCTGATCGCCGGGCGGGTCAAGCTTGGCGGTGAACTGCGTGATGTTACGGTGATGTTCTGTGACATTAGGGGCTATACCGCATTGTCCGTCGGTCGAAATCCTGAAGAGATCATTGAACTGCTGAATCACCACATGAGCGCCATGACAGCGGTGGTGCAGGCCCATCGGGGTGTCATCAACCAGTTCGCAGGTGATGCAATCATGGCGCTCTTCGGCGCGCCCCAGAGTTATAGTGATGATGCGGAGCGTGCTGTGCGCTGTTCACTCGCAATGTTAAACGAACGCGAGCGCCTTAATGCCATCGTCAGTGAACCCATACGTGTCGGGATTGGTCTGGCATCAGGAGAAATGGTTGCAGGCTGTATCGGTGCAGAGAATCGCAACGACTATACGGTGGTCGGTGAGCGCGTCAATCTCGCAGCGAGGCTCTGTAGCACGGCGAAAGGGGACGAGCTCTTTATAGATGCGCCTACCCGAGACAGGATCAGTCAAGCGCTTGCCACGGAATCGATTCTGCCATTAATGCTCAAGGGGTTCAGCCAGCCCATACCTGCCTTCCGAGTGGTGCGATGAAACGGATGGTGTGGCTGATCATTGGCTCTTTGACCATTGTGGGACCGGCTCATGCCGCTGGCCTGTTGGATCGCCTCGCGTACCAAAGTACCGATGGTGGGTTCTGGATGCAAAGCAGTGGAAACTTCGAACTCACCGGCTATCAGGCAGATGAACCACCACCCGCTCTGATCCTCGATGCCGATGGCTCCTTCCTGCAGCCTCGCTTAGGCATGATGCTCGATGCTGGACTCGGTGAACGCCTGCTCGCGCACGTGCTCGTAAACGTCGATCGAGGCCTTGATCCTGGTTATCGAAAAAACGGACATATTCGCGTCGATGAGTATTTCTTGCAGGCGACTGTCTTCGATCCAATCCGCGGCCAATTACGGGTTGACAAATTCTAGACAGCGCTCGGTGGTTGGGCGAGTCGACATCGCAGTATTGACAATCCGATGATCTCAGCGCCACTCCTCTATGAAGACATGGTGACCGTCACCGATGTTATGCCGCCTGGCTCCGTGGACGGTTTTGTCAGTCGTCGTGATGTGCCGGAGAACAAGCCTGCATGGTGGCCGGTGGTGTGGGGGCCGTCGTATGCCACCGGCATTTCATTTTCAGGTGGTATGGGGGATTTCGATTTCACGTTGGAAGCCAAGAATGCGTCGGTGTCCTCGCGACCTGCGGTCTGGGATGCCATCGATACCGGCTGGGATACCGATCCGATCTGGACAGGACGGGTGGTGTGGCATCCGCTACCTGAAGTTACCGTGGGTGTCGCGCATACCACCGGCCCTTATCTTCGCGCGCGCGCAGAGCGGTCTATCGCCGCCAGTGACTCGGTGAATGACTTCGATCAATCCGTCACCGCCATCGATTTCACCTGGGAACGACGTCAGTTGCAGATCTGGATTGAGATCATGCGCGCGGGGTTCGAAGTGCCCCGCGTGGGTGACGTGGAAATGACGGGTGAGTTCGCGGAAGTGCGTTGGAAGTTCGCGCCGCAGTGGTGGCTCGCTGCGCGGTGGAATCGTTCGGTGTTTGATGAGGTCCCTTCCCGTTGGCAAGCGTTGGTCAAACAACGGTTTCGGTGGGATGGGGACAACTCCGTTCGGCACTATGTCCGCAAACACAATGGTCTGGCGAATATCACCTGGAAGAATTTCAGGTTCAGCAACTTCCTCGCATTTTGGGACGCAGTCACTATTCATCTCTTTTGTAGTCTCGGAGCGTTGGTGGCGATTGTTCTCTGGCCACTGATACAGACACAGGTGCCTTGGTCGTTTGCGGCATTGACGATTTATTCGGCGGCCGTCTTGTCAGAGCTTCCGGCCTTGATGGCCATCGTCTACTACAGTCGGCTCCGTCGAGTCGACCTGCTCCTCGGTCTAGCCATTCCGATCATGCCGCTCTATCGCCTGGCACTGATCGTTGTGCGGGTCTGTGCAAACCTTTGTGAAATCTTCTGGCGAACCTCGTACCGGATGGGTCATGTCCCGCCACATGTCCGCGAAGCCACTTGGTGTTGGTAGTGCGTTTGGCGGCAGTGCGCGTTGTTCGTAGGCGTTGGTGAAAAAGCTGGCTCGAAGCGACCTGCGGCAAAGCCGTTGGCATTCATTGTGCTGGCGGACATACTCCATTTGTGGGGTACCTGTGAGACCGGTGCCCACAATGGTCTGAAAATCAAAACAAGCGCAATTTCGGGGGGCAGCAACTATGACACTCACAACCATCGCCATCATGGTGGCGCTGATACAATTCATCTACTTTGGAATCGAAGTCGGACGTGCGCGTGGTCGTTTTGGTGTGCAAGCACCTGCGGTCTCCGGCCATCCAGAATTCGACCGCTACTTTCGTGTACACATGAACACGCTCGAACAGCTGATTGTCATCATTCCGTCCGCCATCGCGTTTGCGACGACGGTGGGTGATCTGTGGGCAGCGATCGCCGTCGCTGTCTACATTATTGGACGAATCATCTATTTCACTAGTTACGTGAAAGATCCGGCGTCGCGAAGCGTGGGCTTCATGGTGTCGGCGGTGCCGGGGATGGTGATGGTGATCGGCTCCATCATTGGTGCGTTGCTGGCGATGTAATCTCGTTGGTTGCGATCGGGAGGGCGAGATTATGTTGACGGCCATCGAGAACCGGACACTTACGCAAACAGGACCCGGCACGCCTATGGGTCGTGTGATGCGTTGTTATTGGCAGCCGGCCTTGCTCTCCCGCGAAATTGCCGAGCCGGGAGGTCCGCCGGTTCGAGTGAAGGTTCTCGGCGAAGAATTCATCGCCTTTCGCGACACAGAAGGGTGGCCCGGGATTGTCGAATCACGTTGTCCACATCGTGGTGCGGACCTTTTCTTCGGTCGTAATGAAAAAGGCGGCATTCGCTGCGCCTATCACGGTTGGCAATTCTCAACGTCCGGTGCGTGTATGGATGTACCGACGTCACCCCCGGAGATCGCAGAGCGCATAAAGGCCAAAGCCGAGATCCGTTCACTAACGGTGGTTGAAGCGGGCGACATCGTCTGGGCGTGGATGGGTGAAGGACATCCGGGTCCGATGCCGAAGCTTGAATTCACCATGGTTCCCGGAAGTTACCGTTTCGTCTCCAAAAAATTGCAACAGTGCAATTGGGCACAAGCGGTGGAAGGTGGGCTCGACACCGCGCACTTCTCCTATCTGCATGCAGGGATCAAGGACGATGAGCGTGTCAGCATGATGGCGGCAGGGTCCAGGCCGAATCCGCTCGCGACAGGTCAGAACGAACCACCCCAGGTGGCGAGTTTTCGCTGGATGGTTGATGACTCGATTCCGCGCTTCTCGGTGTTCGATCACGATGCCGGTTTTCTGGTGTGTGCTTCGCGTCGCACCGACGACGACACGCGGTATTGGCGGTGCACCCAGTTTCTGATGCCCCACCATTCACTGGCACCGGGCAGTTGGCCTTACGGATTGCAACAAGGCCAGACGTGGGTACCCATCGATGATCACAGTTGCTGGATCTACTGTTACGCGTGGTACCCGGATCGCCCGATGGGGGATGACGAACGCCGGCGTTTGGCAAAGGGCTTCGGCATCTTTGCGCAGACGGATGAACACTTTGTGCCCATTCGCCGTCGCGAAAATGACTACCTGATTGATCGCAACAAACAGAAGACGACGAGCTTCACAGGGATTGACGGGCTCTCTGAACAGGACGCTGCCATCGCCGATAGCCAGGGGCTCATTCACGACCGGACCCGTGAGTTACTCGGGCAAACCGATCTTGGTGTGGTGAAATTCCGGCGGACGGTGTTGGCCGCAGCAGAGGCAGTATCCGAAGGCAAAGCACCACGTGGCGCTGAGACACCAGCTGCTTACCGTGTTCATTCCGGAGATCTGCTGTCGCCGCCTGATCAAACCATTGAAGCCGCACTGGATGAACGATTTCCGCACCTGAAGTTGGCACCACACCACAGCTGAGTGATGCACACCAGATAAAGGACGAGGGCGAAGGACGTGAGCAACGAGACCCGTGACCTCAGGCACCTCGAAACGCCCCTGCGGGATGACGTCAGGCTGCTCGGGCGTTTGCTCGGGCGCGTCATGTCAGAATCACGCGGGGCCGACTTTGTGGCGCGTATCGAGACCATTCGATCCCTCGCAAAAGATGCCCGCGCGGGTGTTCGTGGTGGCTGGCCACGACTTTCCGAGTACCTTGAGAGTGTTCCGGCGGCAGAGATGGTTGATGTCGCGCGCGCGTTTAACCAGTTCTTAAACCTTGCCAACATTGCCGAACAACATCATCTGACGCGCCCACACCGGGATCGGTTGGTCACCATTGATCTTCCTGATCATCCTGACTTGGTGCAGACGCTGTCCAACCTCGAAATCGAGTTGGTGCTCACCGCCCACCCGACAGAGGTGCTCCGCCGCACGCTGATCCAGAAGTACGACGAAATTTCAGCGGCGCTCGCCGAACATGATCGTAATGTGGCATTGCAGATCGCGGGTACTGATGGTTCTCTGCAGAAGCTTGAACGATTGATCGCCGAAGCCTGGTTCACTGACGAGATTCGCAAGGCGCGACCCACCCCTCAGGATGAAGCCCGTTGGGGATTTGCGGTGGTGGAACAGTCGCTCTGGCATGCGTTGCCGGCGTTCGCGCGTGAACTCGACGAAGCCTTGCAGTCACGGGGTCTGGCACGATTGCCGACGCACGCAGCACCCGTGCGATTCGCCACCTGGATGGGGGGTGACCGCGATGGCAATCCCAACGTCACCGCGCCAGTCACTGCGGAAGTCTTGATGTTGGCCCGATGGATGGCGGCGGATCTCTTCCTGCGCGATGTGGATGCACTCGCCGGATCACTCTCCATGCGTCAGTGTTCGGCTGAACTCTCGGCGTTGGTCGAAGGCAACGGCGAACCGTATCGAACGCTACTCAAACAAGTACGTGAACGGTTGCAGCGAACCCGCGCCTGGGCCGCATTGCTCGATCCCACACCGCCGAAAGATCCGGAAGAGATTTACCACACCACTGAGGAGTTGTTCGCACCACTCGATCTTTGTTTCCGTTCGTTGATCGAGAGTGGCATGACGACGATCGCCAATGGGCCCTTGCTCGACACCTTGCGGCGGATCGCGGCGTTTGGTGTGCATCTGGTGCGGTTGGATGTTCGGCAGGATGCCGCGAGGCACACACGGGTCTTTGATGAACTCACCCGGTATCTCTGTATCGGGGAAGGTGGGCGCAGCTATGGGGACTGGACTGAGACAGAACGGCAGACGTTTCTGATCGGCGAACTGACCGGGCGTCGACCGCTGTTTCCTGCGGAATGGCCAGTAAGCCCGGAGAGTGTGGAGGTATTGGCCACGTGTCGCGTCATTGCTCAGGGGGATGGCGCGGGCATCGCCCAGTACGTGATCTCCATGGCCATGACGCCTAGTGATGTGCTCGCGGTGATACTGCTGCTCAAATCGGCGGGCCTCAAACGCAATATTCCCATCGTGCCGCTGTTTGAAACGCTGGATGCGCTCGATGGGGCTTCGTCCAGCATCGATGCGTTGCTCAACGTGCCGTGGTATCGCGCCTACACGACGGGTTATCAGCAAGTCATGATCGGTTACTCCGACTCCGCCAAAGATGCTGGGCAACTTTCTGCCGCCTGGGCGCAGTACCGTGCGCAGGAAGAACTAGTGGAAGTGACCGCTCGGCACGGTGTACGGCTGGTGTTGTTTCACGGTCGCGGTGGTGCAGTTGGTCGAGGGGGCGGTCCTGCGCAGTCGGCCATTCGTTCCCAACCACCGGGGTCCGTGGCGGGTGCGTTTCGCGTCACTGAACAAGGTGAGATGATCCGCTGGAAGCTCGGGCTTCCGGCGCTGGCTCAACAGACCTTGCGGCGATACCTCACGGCCACCCTCGAAGCGACGTTGTCGCCTCCACCGGTTCCTAAGCCTGAGTGGCGGGAGACGATGGCCTGGCTCGCCGAGTCATCCCTGGGTTCGTATCGCGCGCTCGTGCGCGATGATCCTGCATTTGTAGAGTTGTTTCGTGCACTCACGCCCGAGCAGGAACTCGGCATTCTGGCACTCGGCAGTCGACCCGTACGACGCCATCAGGTACCGGGCATTGGCAGTCTGCGCGCGATTCCGTGGGTTTTTGCGTGGACACAGGTGCGGGTGATGTTGCCGGCCTGGCTCGGCACTGATGCAGCATTGCATTCGGCAGTCGAAGGGTCGCGCACACAGGTGCTCAACGACATGTTGTCGTGGCCGTTCTTTCGGATGCAGATGGATATGCTGGAGATGGTGCTCGCTAAAACCGATCCGGTGCTGGTGAAGTACTACGCCAAACGCATGACGACGATTGAACAACAGGCCATGGTGACGGCACTTAATCAACGGCTCGACGGTCTGGCCAAGGACCTTCTGTCGATCACCGGTGCGAAAGAACTGCTGGAGCACGATCCTGAACTCGCTGAGTCATTGCACGTGCGCAACACCTACCTCGATCCGCTGCACCTGCTCCAGGCGGAACTGCTGTATCGGCGCAGGCAGCAGAGTGATGAGCTCGCCGTGGTGGAGCAGGGGTTGCAGGTGACGATGGCGGGGATTTCGAGTGGGCTGCGTAACACGGGTTGATCCCATCCTATTCTGATGCGTTATCTGAGGGGCTGGTGTTGTCAGACAGTATTTCGATGATCGGCTTGCTTGTACCTGTCATCATCTATGCCGGTATTCTGGCTCTCCATCTTCTGCTTCCAGCGCAACGTGTTTCTGGTTACGTCATTGACCCGCGTACCTCGCAGCCACAGGTCTACCGGTTGAATGGACTTCGGGTACTGATTGTCGTGCTCGTTGCCTTCCTGGTTGCAGCCAACCTCGATTGGATCAATCCCACGTGGTTCTATCAGCAACGCTGGTCAATGTTGCTCGGGGCGTGTGTGCTGGGCATCGGTTATACCTTTGTGCTGGTGTTGCCAGCATCTCCGACACGTAAAGGACTACTTGCCGATCTCTTCCTTGGTCGAGTCGAGAATCAGGCAGTGCTCGGCACAGTGGATGTGAAGATGTACCTCTACCTCGCGGGTGCCGTAATGCTTGCGTTGAATACCGTGTCATTCGCTTTTGCGCATCGGGAAATCTATGGCGCTGAAGCGAATCCGGGTATCTATGTTCACGCCACCTTATTGGTGCTGTTCGTGGTGGATTATCTCTGGTTTGAAGCGGTGCATCTCTACACTTATGACCTCTTCGCTGAACGACTGGGTTTCAAGCTCGCGTGGGGATGTCTCGTGTTTTACCCGTTTTTTTACCCCATTGGTTTATGGGGAACGGTTGAGCTTCCTGAGCCTGTGCTGATCGAGCGGTTCGGTAGTGGCTGGCTCGTGTTATCGGTGTTGGTGTTTTTTCTGGGTTGGACCCTCGCGCGGGGCGCCAACCTGCAGAAGTACTGGTTCAAACGTGATCCACGCCTTGTCTTCCTCGGCATGCAACCGGAAGTCATTGGTAACGGTGCGCAGCAACTCCTGTGCAGTGGCTACTGGCGTGTTGCACGTCACATCAACTATCTGGGTGAGTTCTTGATGGCGACGGGCATCGCGTTATCGCTCGGCCAACTCGATTCCGTATGGCCTTGGCTCTATCCGCTCTACTACGTCCTGCTACTGGTACCGCGTGAACGCGACGATGATCGACGCTGCCTGGAAAAGTACGGAGCGCTCTGGACAGAGTACAAACGGCAGGTGCCGTATCGAATCATTCCACGTCTTTATTGAGCCTGGTTTGCAACGTTGGCTATAGTCGTCCTTCCATGGTTTCCGCATCCAAACGCTCCAAATCCGAGGTAAAGAAAATATGCATCTACTGTTCAGGGTGTTGGTGTTCAGGGTGTTGGCTTGTACGGCCGTTTTGGGTATTGGAGCCTGCGATCAATCGGCACCTGCGCCGACGAACAGCACGACCGCGGCAGACAGCCCAGCATCCACGCCGCCCGCGGCTGCTTTCGTTGATGATGAACTTGAACAGCTCAAGACCGTGACGCTGGTGGATGCCTGCGCGTTGCTCACTACCGAGAAGCTCGCATCGGTTTTCCCGGGGCTCACGTTTGAGGTCCATCAGGAGCTTAAACCGCAGATGAGTGGTTATCTGTGGGATTCTCGATGTACCTATTGGGCGGGTGTAGGCACTTACGAATATGCGAAGGATGCTCCGACGCTCACGGTCGAGCTCTTCGCGGGTACTGCGGTGTCTGAGACCAAGGCGAAAAATAATCTTGCATCGCGTCATGAGTTGGCGAAAACATCGACCGGTTATCAGCCTCAACCGGCCCTCGGTGACAACGCCTATGCGACCACCAATACCGGTGTGGCATGGCTCTTCTTTGTGAAAGGACAGAGCGAAGTGCAGATCACCTTTTCGGACCTCGATACTCCGAATGAGGAAAAGGTCGCGAAAGCCGTCTCTCTCTCGCAGTCACTCTGAATCGATCATCCGGCTGGACCTTAAACCGTTCGGCCAGCCCGATCGCCTTCACGAAACGCTTCGAGTGCTGATCTCGGTGCGACGACATCGCCTGCAGTCTTCACCGGCGCGTACTTCTTCAGCATGTCGAGCAGTTGATTGCGTGGCTTCGGGTGAACCGCGGTCACGATGAAATCACAGGGCAGGGTTGCTTCACGCCCCGTAATACCATGGCGCACCGTAAGTGATCCGTTGGAGACACTCATGGGCATGTGCCCACCGAGCGTTTCGATACCTCGTTTCGGAAACTCTGCACCATAGAAGATGGCGTGAGAGGTTCCCGTGTTGGTCACAGATGAGGCGAATGACGTCACGATGGTGAGCTGCGACCCACGTTTCGACACCGCTTCGGTCACGAGGTTGGTTTCGTAGTTGGCGCGACGATCGATGATCACCGCTCTCGTCCCCGACATGTCGAAGTGAACGCCCTCGAAAATCCCCTGGGCCGCGTCATCGGAAGCAATCACCGGAACAGAACCGTCCGTGGGAAAATCGATGACGGGGACGGATTCAGCACCCGTCGCGAGGATGATGGCTTCTGGCCGAAAGTCTTTCACGAACGTTTCATCCACGACGGTGTTGTGAATAGTCTTCACACCGAGCAGCTTCAGTTCTTCCGTCACCCAGCTCACTGCACCAAGCAGATTCGATGCAGGTCCCATCGGTTCAACGAGGTTAAGCCGGCCGCCGAGTTTGTTGCCGGCATCCACTAACGTCACACGATGGCCCCGTCGTGCGGCGATTTCGGCGGCCTTGATCCCTGCAGGACCGCCGCCTATCACGAGCACTTTTTTCGGTGAAATGATTTCTGCTGCAAGTGCTTTGAAGCGCCGCTCTTCGCCAACCTCCGGGTTCTGAATGCAGGTGATCGGGAATTGGCCGGTGCGGTCGAAACAGCCCTGGTTTGATCCCGTACAAAGCCGCACACGATTGATCTCACCACTCGCGACCTTCTTCACGAGATCAGGGTCGGCGATCTGAGCGCGGGTCATGCCCACGAGATCACAATCGCCATCCAGCAACGCACGTTCGGCGAGATCAGGTGTTGGAATCTTGCCGACGCCGATCAAAGGTACAAGGCCACCGAGTGCTTCACGAAGTCCACGCGTCAGCGGCAGGTATTCGCCAAACGGATAACGGTACGAGGCTATGGCGCGGGCATAATGCGCGCCACCCGCACCTTCGGAATGATTCAGATAGTTGAAGTAACCGCTGCGGACGATCTTCCCTGCGTACTCGCAGAGTTTCGCATGGCCCACACCGCCATCTTCCGGCTTGATGAAGTCATCGGCGGATATACGAAAGCCGAGCAACTTGTCTGGACCGATGGCAGCACGGACTCGCTTACCGAGCTCCTTCACAAAATAGAGTGGCTCACCCCAACGGTCTGTACGTTGATTCGCCCAGGGGCTGAACGATTGTTGGATCAGATAACCGTGAGTGCCGTGCAGTTCAACACCGTCAACGCCATTGGAGACGGCACACTTCGCAGCCGCTGCAAAGGCATCGATGATCTCTTCTACCTCATCATCGGTCATCTCGTGCACGGCTTCGCCTGCCTGCGTGACCGTCGGTGTGAATCCCCAGATAGGCGCGTAGTCATCGCGGCTTTCGGACTTGCCCTGCATGCCGAAGTGAAAGAGCTGACTCACAATCTTCGCGCCGTGTGCGTGGACTCGACGGGAGATGGATTGAAACTTCGGCGCCATGTCCGCGGGTTCATAAACGAAGTGATTGGGAATCTGGCTAGTCGGATGCACGTGCATCGCCGTCATGATGATGAGGCCAGTGCCCCCTTCGGCGCGGCGCTCTTGGTAGGCCATGTAGCGTTCGCCATCGGCCCCCGGGCGGAAGAAGTCCAGGAATGCGGAGTGTGCCGTCGATACCACCCGGTTCTTAATCTCGAGGTTGCCGATGCGGATGGGACTGAGGAGTTTCATATCGGCCATCTGATTTTTCCTCGGACCAAGCCCCGGACCTCGGAGCAAGCCCCCGGACCTTAGACCAAGCCCAGGGCGGTGGTGGCGTTTTGGATAGTTACGGCGTTGAATAAAACCACGCCACAGTAGGAGGGCAATGAAGCGGGTGCAAGGGACGCTTGCATCACCTGCCGCCTTCACGTCCACTGCGTGCAGACGGAGTTTCTCTCAAGCTAGAAGGGGAAGGGGATTGGCCACCGAACAGAATATCACGGGTCTGCGCCGGCTCATGCTGCGCAAGACCGTCGAACAGATTCATGCTGAACATGCCGGCAGCACACTCAAACGTGAGCTCGGTGCACTCAACCTGATCTCGCTCGGTATAGGTTGCATCATCGGTACCGGCATCTTTGTTCTGACCGGCAGTGCCGCAGCGAACTTTGCCGGGCCGGCGATTACCGTGTCGTTCATCATCACTGGCCTACTGTGCGTGTTTGTGGCGCTTTGTTATGCCGAGCTGGCGTCGATGCTGCCGGTTTCTGGCTCGGCCTATTCGTACACCTACACGTCGCTCGGCGAATTCGCCGCGTGGATCATGGGTCTCTTGCTCGTACTTGAGTATGGTCTTGCGGCGTCAACGGTGGCGGCGGGGTGGTCGGGTTATATGGTGAGCCTGCTCGCCGATATGGGCATCACCTTCCCACCGGAACTCGCGGCGGCACCGGGTGTTGCCGTGAAACTCGCGGACGGCACGATGGGCACTGGGCTCGTGAACTTGCCGGCGCTGCTCGCCATCGGTGTAGTGACGTGGCTTCTGGTGATCGGGATTTCGGAGTCGGCGAAGGTCAACAACATCATTGTCGTCATCAAGTTGACGGTGGTGATTGCCTTCATTGCGCTTGGCGCGTTTTTCGTCGATGCGGCCAACTGGTCGCCCCTCGTGCCCGATGAAATTCCACCACCACCGGAGGGCACGGAGCGTGGTTTCTGGCCGGACATCTGGCGCGCGTTCACCGACGTGTTAACGGGTGAAAACGATTCCCGTTATGGCATCGGCGGCATCATCAGTGGTGCGGCGGTGATCTTCTTTGCCTATATCGGTTTTGAAGCGGTATCGACTGCGGGCGCGGAATCGAAGAATCCATCCCGCGATATGCCTATCGGCATTCTCGGTTCACTGGTGATCTGCACCATTCTCTATGTGCTGACCGCAGCAGTGCTCGTCGGCATCGTGCCCTATACCCAGCTCAACGATCCGGCGCCGATTGCCCTCGCGGTGAATCAAATGGGGCTGCCGTCGTTTGCCATCATGGTGAAGATCGGAGCTATCGCGGGACTCTCGTCCGTCATGTTGGTACTGCTTTACGCGCAAACCCGGGTGTTCTACACGATGTCGGGTGATGGGCTCATCCCCGGAACGTTCTCCAGGATTCATGAGCGCTACCGAACACCCGCATCGGGAACCATTCTCGTGGGCGCCGTAGCGGCACTGTTCGCGGGCTTTATGTCACTCGATGATCTGGCATCACTCACCAACGTCGGATCACTCGCGGCCTTTGCGATGGTATGTCTCACCGTGATTTACCTCCGGATCGCCGCGCCCGATCTCAAACGCCCGTTCCGAGTGCCGCTGTATCCACTCGTGCCGATTCTTGGTGCGGCGATGTGTTTCTTCCTGGTCATGTCGCTCATGGCGCAAGAGGTGACACGCGAGTTTTTCCTGATTTATCTCGCGCTCGGCGTGATCGTGTATTTCCTCTATGGGATCAGGAAGGCGCGCCTGGGACGTGTCGTTTAGCGATGCTGACCGGATACTGCAAAGGGTAGAAAGTGCAGTAGGTAGATGATGATGTTTGATGTGCTCATCAAAGGCGGGACTGTAGTCGTCGGCAGCGGTGCGGCACCGCAGATTCAGAACGGTGCCATCAAGGATGGCCGTATCGTTGCGGTTGCTTCGTTCGTTCCAGGCGACGCGCATGAAGTGGTGAACGCGCGCGGGCTACTGGTCACGCCCGGCTTCATTGACCTGCATACGCACTATGGTGCGCAGGTACTCTGGGACAGTGCACTGTTGGCACACGGACGGCGGCACCACGGTGGTGATGGGTAACTGTGGTGTGGGTTTGGCGCCCCTGCAAAAAGGTGGTGAAGACTGGTTGATGCATGTCCTCGAAGTCATCGAGGAAGTGCCGGTCGCCACGATGACCCGCAGCATTGAGTGGGCCTGGCAGAGTTTTGCGGACTATCTGTCGGTGATCGATGGCAGGTCCTATGCGATGGATGTGGCGGCGTTGTTGCCGCACACGGCCCTCCGTGAATGTGTGATGGTTGAACGTGGACGGCGCAACGATGTGGCTTCAGCCGAAGACATTGCCGCCATGCGCAAGATCGTCTTTGAAGCGGTAAAGGCCGGTGCGCTCGGGGTTAGCACTTCCCGCAGCTGTATTCACATGACGGAATACGGACCGCTGCCGGGGACACGTGCACACAAGGACGAGATCCTGGCTATCGCCGAAGCGATCCGTGAAGCCGGAGGTGGGGTCTTCCAGATGATCCCTTCAGGCCAATCGGGTGTGGTCGAAGGTGACGGCAATGAGAACGTCATTGCTGGCATGTTGCCCGATCCTTATCCGCTGTCTGCAGAAGTGGAGACGATGCGATGGCTCCATCAACAGACCGGCGTGACCTGCACCTTCTTCTTCGGCATGAACAGCGCCATCGGTCCCGAGTACGAACGCGCCGTACATGCACTGGCCGTTGCACACGCTGCCGGGGAACGCCTGTATCCGCAGTATTCACCGCGCCCGCTCAACGCCTTATCCAATCTCGACGCCCAACACCTCTTTACGCAACGCCCCTCGTACCAGTCCATTGCCCATCTGCCACGTGCTGAACGCGCGCGGAAAATGGCCGAACCGGCTGTGCGCGCTGCCATTCTTTCGGAACAGGATTTGCCCGTGGAGACTGATGATCCGCTGCAGATGATGGCAATCACCTTCAAGAACAACCTCAAAAATGTCTATGCACTTCCGGATTACGAACCGCTGCCTTCGCAGTCCGTTCGGGCGATGGCGCGCGCATCCGGCGTGGATCCGGAAGCCGTCTATTACGACCTGCTCATTGCGAATGAAGGTCGTGCCGTCCTCGCCTGGTTCGCGGACTACGGACGCGGGGACATGTGTGAGAAAGAAACGATGCTGCTGAACCCAAACTATCTGGTGGATCTGGGTGACGGTGACGCGCATTACAAGCTGATTGTTGATGCGAGTCACCCCACCTATCTGCTCGCTCACTGGGGCCGTGATCTAATCCGCGGGCGCCGTTTTCCCATTGAGATGCTTGTGAATCGTCTTACCGGATTGCCGGCCAAAGTGTCAGGCTTCGATGATCGTGACGAGATCGTGGTGGGCAAGCGCGCCGATATCAATGTGATTGACTTCGAAGGCCTGTCGCTTGGGCTGCCGGAGATGGTGGACGATCTGCCCGCAGGCGCCCGGCGATTCCTGCAGAGCGCCCGTGGGTATGTGATGACACTGGTTAACGGCGTGATTACGCGCCGTGATGATGTGGACACCGGTGCGCGCCCAGGGTCTCTCGCCCGTAATCCCCAGGTGACGAGTTCAGCCCGATCAATCTGAGGGGGCGGGAAGTCGACTGAGAGACCTGCCGGGTAAGTGTTATCCGTGCTCCTTGTGGATCGGCACACCGGTTTCCAGCACCGCTTTCAGTTCCGGATCTTCGGTGTTTTCCTCGCGGAGTTGTCCCTCCCACTTCGATACCACCGCTGACGCCACACTGTTGCCGATGACGTTCGTAGCCGAACGCGCCATATCGAGGAAGTGATCGACACCGAGCAACAGGAGCAAGCCCGCTTCTGGAATGTTGAATTGTGCGAGTGTCGCCGCGATGACGACGAGCGAAGCGCGCGGAACCCCGGCCATTCCCTTGGACGTCACCATCAAAATGAGCAGCATGGTGATCTGTTGTCCCGCCGACAGTTCGATCCCGTACGCCTGTGCGATGAACAGCGTCGCGAAGGTGCAATAATGACAACCATCAACACATTGCGCCAGGGTGAGCAGGCGATCATCAAATCCAACCTGGCGGAAATTGGCGTGCAGGTAAACCTCAAGGCCATCGATGC
>SYFY01000015.1 GCA_005799745.1 Gammaproteobacteria bacterium | reverse complement strand
GTCCTTCTTGCGGTCGCAGATGTAGTAGAAGTCTTCTTCGTCGAAGAAAGCGACGTCGCCGACGTTTTGCCAGCCTTCACGTTGATCGGCGAGGTATTTTTCGTGGGCCTTGTGGTACGTCGCGAAAACGCTGGCACTGCGGACAAATAGCTCACCGGGCTCGCGCGGCGTTGTTACGACATGCCCATCTTCGGCGTACAGACGAATCTCTACACCCGGCGCAGGTTGACCACACGATCCAGGCTTCGGCCGTTGGAATTCGGGTTTGAGGATCGTGTTGACACCAAGTTCGGTAGAGCCATAGACCTCGAACAAGGAAAACTCCGGGAACCGCTCGAGGTAGACGAGTTTGAGTGCATAAGTCCATGGGGTGGCGTTCGCCACCATGATCCGCATGCTCATGGTTGAATAGCGCTGGAATTGTTCATCGGGCAATTGGGTGATGCGGCGAATGGGTGTCGGTGCAGAGAAGGTAAAGCTCACCTTCCACTGGGCGACGAGGGGCAACCAATCCACCGCATCGAACTGACGTTGCAACACCGCCAGATTTCCCTGGCTTTGGGCGTGTGACAAAAAGCTCGAAGGCCCCGAGTGATAGAGCGGACCGGTGTTGATCTACACGTCCCCTGGACGCACACCGTAGACGGCGATCATCTGTTGCGCCTGATAAGGGTTGCCACCGGGCTGGCGAATCGCGCCTTTCGGTTTTCCCGTGGTGCCTGACGTATAGATCATCGTGTCGAGGGGAGGATGATCTATACCGATGGGTAAAGGATCGGCAGCTTCAAGCAGCGGTCCCGCACACCGTTGCCCCGTCAGGGGTTGGCCGTCATAAACAAGCACCGTATGCAGGCGTGGTGTTCGCGGTGCGATACGCTGCAGGAGATCAGCGAACTCCGAATCGATAAAGATCACCTCAGCATCGCAGTTGTCGATGACGTAGGCGGCTTCATCGTCCGTAAGCCGATAGTTCAACGGCACGGAGACCGCGCCGGCTTTGCGTGCCGCATGCCCTGCGGCCACCACCCAGCAGGAGTTCTATCCACACTAGGACACCCGGTCACCCGGTTTAAGGAAGGTCTGATTAATCAGACCTTCCTGTGTGGTGCATGGAAGCACCACCATTTTCCATGCGTGTGGCGCGTGCCTCGCACGCGCATTCACGGGCAAAGCCCGTGTAAACGCAGGGAAAGTGCGAGGAATCCGAAGGATTCCGATCCGATCAATTCGCAGGAGCGAATTGATCAGAGTTACCTTAATGCCCACGTCCTGATAAACACGCGAGAGGCGATTGGCGTTGGCCTCGAGCTCGGCAAACGACCACTGAATCAGCGTGCCATCGGGTCGGTCATCCACGAGTGCAGTTTTGTCGCCGAATTTTTCAGCGAGGGCGGTCAGCAGATCGGTCATTGCGGGGTGCCTGAGGTGAAAAGCCGGCGAGGCTAACGGGACTCCGAGCGTTTCTCATCGCTGATGCATCCAGTCGATGATCGACGCATACCCTCTGCTGTGTTCCACTCATCACAGCACTATCGTGTGAGCTTGCCGGACAACCAACGACGTGAACTCAACAACGATCCACCGCTTTGGCCCCTGGACCGCCATGGCCATCGTCATCGCCAACATGATCGGCACCGGCGTGTTCACCAGCCTCGGCTTTCAGCTCGTCGATATCCAGTCAGTTCCAGTGCTACTTTTGCTGTGGTTCATCGGCGGTATCATCGCCTTGTGTGGAGCACTTTGTTACGCGGAACTCGGCGCAGCACTGCCCCGCTCCGGCGGTGAGTACCACTACGTCGGGACGTTGTTTCATCCGTCACTGGGATTCGTATCAGGGTGGATTTCATCCACCATCGGCTTCGCCGCACCCACCGCACTCGTAGCGATGACGTTTGGTATCTATCTGCAGACGGCGTTGCCCGACATCTCCCCAAAATGGGCGGGGGTACTGCTGGTGATCTTCGCAAGCCTGGCCCATGTGTGGAATCGGCAAGCCAGTGGGCGCGTGCAGGTGGTCTTCACCACACTCAAGGTGCTTGTCATTCTGGTGTTTACGGTCCTGGCCGTGACGTTGGTGGAATCGCCAGAGCCCTTCTCGTTCAGGCCTGCCCCCGGTGATGGTTCGTTAATCCTCGGTAGTGCATTCGCCATCTCATTGATCTACGTGAACTACGCCTATACCGGTTGGAATGCCGCCACCTACATCGCCGGTGAAATGGCGGCGCCGGCGAAGCACCTCCCTGTTGTCCTCGCTGCGGGCACGTTCATCGTGATGATGCTGTACGTCGCGCTCAATGCGGTGTTTCTTTATGTTTCACCGATGTCCGACATGGTGGGCAAGGTCGAAATCGGATTCATCGCAGCAACTGCAGTCTTCGGTCAGGCCGGTGGCGAACTCATGAGCATCCTACTCGCGGTACTGCTCGTGTCCACCGTTAGCGCCATGATGTTGGCAGGACCTCGAGTTCTGAAAGCCATCGGTGATGACTATCCGGTGCTTCGAGTCCTCGGAAGGGTAAACCGACATGACGTTCCAGTAATCGCGGTCCTCGCCCAAGGCGGGCTCGCGGTGGCTTTGATTCTCACGGGCACCTTTGAATCGGTGCTGGTCTTCACCGGCTTCACGTTGTCGCTCAATACGCTGGTCACGGTGCTAGGCGTGTTTGTGTTGCGACGACGACAGGATCCGTCGACGTTTTCGTTTCGTATTCCTGCATGGCCATGGCCACCGCTGATTTTCCTCGCGCTGACCGGGTGGGCCCTGGTCTACACACTGATCGAACGCCCCATTGAAGGGTTGTTGGGCCTTGGAATCGTGTTGACCGGGCTCCTCCTGTGGAAGCTCGGCCAACACAACTCAAAACAGAAGGTGTAGCTCAGCTTTCGAGCTCAAAGAGGATGCGTTGCCGCACGCCGCTTACAGGAACCCCCTCACCGTTGAGCACCTTGGGTTTGTACTTGTACCGTTGAATGGCACGTAGCGCCGCCTTGTCGAATGCACCTTTGGGTTGACCTTCGATGACGTAGGGGTCAAAGACTCGTCCGAGAGGATCGATGGAGAACTCCACCACCACCCAACCTTCTACGCCACGTTTCGCGAGGTTCGGCGGATACTCGGGCGGACTGGTGACGAGTGGAACCGCTTCTCCCTCAGCACCGTACAAGGCCAGTGTGATGCGAGGTTTATCTCCGCGACCGACTTCGATCGGTCCGATTTCAATCCCGGTCGTGACGGGATCAGCCGTCGTAACCACTCGTGCCTCAGGTGGTTTTTCAGCAGGCGGTGGTTTCTTGATGATGTCCCTGATCTGAGGAGGCTCGTCTTTGATCTCTCGAACAAAGGTCACTAAGTGGCCTGGCGGCTCTTCGATGAGACCTAGTCCATCATCGTTCCAGATGAGGACGGTCATCGCATAAAAGAGACCTAAGGTCACCAGTGCCGCCACGGGCAGCATCGCTGCCCGTTGTGGCTGAAGCATCGCAAGGGTTGTCATGTCACTTCTCCCAGTACTTCGCAGGGTTGGAGGTCTCAGCACCGGTACCCAGCTCGAAGCTGAAGTACAGCAGCGCTGCTTGTGCCGACCCTGTTCCGGCACCAAGGTGAGTTCGTTCACGCTGAATCTCTTCTAGTCGCAAGACTGGAATCGTGTGCAATGGCGGAAATTGGCTGCGTTCTGCCGCTTCAAGAGCAGGGGCACTGAGCGCTGGATGGGTTGACCGAACCACGCGCGCTCGAGTCACAGAGCCGTCCGCTGCAAGATCAAAAGCAACCGTCACATCACCGCTGATACCCGCCTTCAATGCCATCCCTGGATACAAAGGCCGTTCCATCCCCACCGTCGTTTGTAGTCTTTGTGCAAGCGCAGGATTCGAACCAACTGGCGCTGCGCGGAATTCAACCTGTGGACCTCGTACTGACTGTGTGATCGGTAGCCGTGACGTATTTTTGAACATCTCGTCCTCTGGTAACGGCCGAACCACCGGCTGCACCCCTGCAAGCACTGTCGATACGCTGACCACTCCGAGCAAGGACCAATAGACGGCATGGCTGTCCGTCTCCAGAAACCGCAGCTCTCTGAATCGGCGGAAGCGTTGCACGAGATGTTGCCCCTTCAACCACGCCATACCGGCTAATTCCGAAGCGTAGGAAGCTTCGTTCTGGCTCGAAGGCCGGCGAAGGACATTCACGACACCTTCGAGATAACAGAAGTCACCTTGCAGCTGACCTGCCTGATCGTCACAACTCTCTTCCATCGCTTCGATCAATCGCCGCTCAAAAACGCAGAGCCACGGTAGCCACCAGTAGAAACTGGTCAGGCACCGAACGAGCATGAGCCACGCATCATCTCGACGGCGCATGTGCACAAACTCATGGGCTAACATGGCACGAAGGGTTGTATCACTCCAGTGGTGTACTTCTTCTGGCAATATCAGAAGGGGTCGTATTAATGTGCCCGACGCTGGGCCACGATCTGGCGCAACAAGAACATGCACGGACCACGGAAACCTGAGTTCATAACAGAGGTTCAGAACTAGAGAGTTAAGGCGGGAATCCTGCGACTTCTCCTGGTCCAACAGCTCGGATTGCAAAAAAAATGCGCGTATCCCCACGTTTCCGGCGCGAATGAGTCCTGGTACCACCAGGATCAACACGAGGGGCAAGGACAACGTTGCATCGTTAAGCCATGTCGGTGCGGATACCACTGGCAACGGGACTTGCAAAGGTGATGTCAACCAGGTCAACGGCACCAGCAACAAGACGGTGACAACACCCAGAAGCAAGACACGCCGCGAAGCCGGGTTTTCCCTGAACAACCTTTGTTGAATGAGCAGGCCAAAGAGACTGATCAACACAAGCTGAACCAGCTCACGAACCGATATCAGTGTTTCAATCCCGGCCATGACGACCTTTGCCGCGTTTGTTTTTGAGCCGGGTGAGTTCTTCTTCGAGACGGGTGATGGTCGCTGGATCAAGGTCACCACCGGACTCGCCGAGCAAATTGACGAGTGCATCCGCACGTGAGCCGCCGAAGAAGGTATTCACAAGGCGGTTCACGGCGTTGCGCAGCGCCTTTTCTTTTTGCAGCTTCGGTCGGTAGAGATATCGCGGACCGTCCTCGCGAAACTCCACGTGCTCTTTCTCGAGGAGTTTCTGCATAAGTGCGCGCACGGCGGAATAACTCGGCGCATCGGGGATCGCCTCCTGCACTTCCGCCACCGACGCTTCACCACGCGCGTACAACACATCCATGATCTGCCGCTCACGCCGTGACAGGTGAACGTGGGGACGTTTCGGGTCGCCTGATTCAGCTGGGGTCATATTCTCTGCTCCCATTTGCTGCCGCCGCGCAAAACACTCGACACACCTGAACCTGTCCACTCATACCCGCTCGCACCTCCATCCCTTTGAGTGCTAATTATTTAGCACTATGCTGTTTTTTTAGCACTCATCGCGAAAACGTGCAAGCGGTTATTTTGAAATCAGGTGGAATAGGTCACATCGGGATGCGTGCTTTCACGCGAATCCTCCATTTGGCGAGACTGAAGAAGCAGCCTCCGCTTCCGACAACCCCCGTTCTCAGGTAGAACGAAAGCCACTACTTTCTTGTGGAGAGTCCGCCCATGGCCGGCCTGACCCTGATCGAAAAACAGAAATTCCTCGCTGCACTCCACGTCGGCATCCTGTCGATACCACGTGAAGGCGCAGCACCCCTCACTTCTCCGGTCTGGTACGACTACACGCCAGGCAGTGAGCTCACGTTTTTGACGATGGTGAATTCGCGCAAAGGCAAGCTGCTTAAAGTCGGCTTGCCCGTTTCATTCTGCGTACAAAACGAAGCACCGCCCTATGCGTACGTCAGTGTGAGCGGGCTAGTCAGTCGCATTACCCAGTCGTTGCTCGAAAAGGAGCTGCGTCCGATCGCGAGGAGATACCTCGGCACCAATCAAGGCGATGCGTACACCGAGCGTGAAGGCATTCAAGACACCATTACGGTTCGGGTGAAGATTGAGGATTGGCTCGCGGTCGACTACGGCAAAAGTGTGGGCTGATCTCTCGGACTCATACCTGCCAAACACGGTTTCGTCGCGGCGCCCAGGATCGGTTTCTGCCTCGTCGTGATACTCTGCGAGCATGATCAATCATCTGATGCTTCATGTTCTTGGTGCCGCGCATGTGCTGACGGCGATCCTGGCCTTGTTAGCCGGCGCCTTGGTGTTGCTGCAAAACAAAGGCACCAGGCGCCATGTCTGGACGGGGCGTGTTTATCTCGGCGCCATGCTCGCGACAAACCTGACCGCCCTGGGAATCTACGAACTCTTCGCGCGATTCGGGCCTTTCCACGTGTTCGCCCTGCTCTCACTGCTCTCTGTGCTCGCCGGTGTGGTTCCCGTGTGGCGGCGCAAAGCTGGCTGGATGGAACGACATGCGCAGTGGGTACTCGGTTCTTACGTCGGACTCTGCTCAGCAGCGGTGGCAGAGATCAGCAGCCATCTCCTCGCATTCCCGTTCGGACCGACGGTGATCATCAGTTCCGCCATCGTCCTCATCACGGGCTGGGTCTGGATGTGGGTGTTCCTGACGCGCCGTTTCAGCGCGCCGTAACGCCATCGGAGAACATCACGCAGCCTTTGCCGTCACCATCCACGCTGCGGAACTCAGCTTCAAACCCTCTGATGTCAGGTGCGCCGCTAAAGCGCTACGTGCCGCGTCGAGTGCTTTGTCACGTGCCTCGCCATGGAGTTCGGCAAGCACACGCGCCAGTGGACCGACACGCGTTTGGAAGCGAATCGCACCATCCAAATCGTCTGCAAGATGTAACTTGGGCGTCAGCGACTCAAAGTGGATATCGCGAAACCCGCTCCGATTGAGAATGCCCGTTACATAATTTGTGTCCGCAAATGCGAACGGGTCTGGACCATTTGGAGCTGGTGCCGGCGTCGCTGGTTGTGGCAGGAATGGCTGAACTGCGCGACCCGCAATCGACAACCACTGGTTCTTCGCAGCTTCTTGCCAGCACACAAACACCAATTTTCCTTCAGGCGTGAGTGCGGCTCTGAGGTTCTTGAACGCGCCAGCAGGATCGTCGAAGAACATCACGCCGAAACGGCTGAACAACAGCTGATGATCAGGAGTGAAGTTCTGCGTGGAGGCGTCGGTCTGCGAGAACGCAAGATTCGCTGTGCCTTTGAATCGGCCTTTTGCGTGCGCCAACATCGGTGCTGAAATGTCGATACCCCACACTGCTGCACCACATGCCGCGAGTGCAGCACTGGTCGTACCGCAGCCACAACCCACATCAACAACGCGATCCCCTGACTTGATTTCGGCACGTTCAATCGCCGCATCGCTGAAAGGTGCGAGCAGACGATCAAGGCGATCTTGAGATTCCACCCAGGTTTCGCCGGCCGCCCCGTTCCAGTAGTCCTTCTGCCCTTCGTTGCTCATGTCACCCTCCTGTTTGATGCAGCGATCAAACACCGGGGGACCCTCAGGTTCAACAACAAACGTGTTCACTTTCCGACACGTTTCACCTCGCGAGATGGGCAGTCTCAGGCGCACGCGTTACCATCCCTGATAATCTGACCACACCGGAGTCGCCGATGTCGCTCGCGATCATCGACCATACCCAAGGATCCCGACCCTACAGCGTCAGCAAAGCGCGTTACGTCGAGGCAGCGTTGCTCTGCCCCGAGTGGAACCAGGTGTTTTGCACCTCGTGGCTCCTGGCAGGTCTTGAACAGGATGTACGGCGCAATGGCGACTTCTTCGTTTTTTCCATCGGCCCGGAGCAGATCCTGGTCACTCGCTCCGCTGACAATCAACTGCACGCGTTTTACAACGTCTGCCAGCACCGTGGGCTTCGTCTGGTGACGGAGGCTTGTGGGAATTCACGCTATTTTCGTTGTGGCTATCACGCCTGGACTTACGCCAATGATGGAACGCTGAAGGCCGCGCCTCATCGTGAACAGTTCACCCAAGGTCTTGATCTCGCTGGACGTGGACTGAAAGCCGTTCATGTGGATACATGGGATGGTATGGTCTTCGTGCACCTCGGCGAAAACCCTGCGCCACTCCATGAGTATCTCGGTGGTCTGGTGCCGATGCTCAGCGCCTACAAGTTTCACGAGATGGAAGTCACCGAGGAACAAACCTGTCACCTCAACTGCAACTGGAAAGCGGTGATCGACAACTTCGGCGAGCTCTACCACGTGGATTTCCTGCACCCACAACACCGCTCCATGGTGGATTGTTGCAACGATGAGGTGCATCTCTTTCACAACGGTCACACCGGCGTGCATGTACCGGGAGGAACCGTCAATCCTCGTTTCCCGATTCCTGACAAGCCGACACCGATCCTGGCTGCCCAATTAACCGAGGTGGGTTTGAATCCAGCAGATTTCCAAGGCCGCGTGCTGGAGATTCGTACCGCCATCGCCTCCAGAAAACGCGCACTCGGGAACGAGACGTCCGTTGATTACTCGGACTTTACCGACGCCCAGCTTACCGATGCGTGGCAATACAACCTCTTTCCCAACATCGTGTTGTCCTTTGGCGACGACTATTTGTGGATCATGCGCGCGCGACCACATCCCACGGACCCCGGAAAAACCGAATTCGACAAACTGACGCTCGTGCGCCGCCCTGTTAAGGAACGGGAAAAGCTACTGCCTCGACCCACGCGGGACACCTTCGAGTACGACGCTGTGATCCAGGGTGAGAAGACCATGAACATCACCATCGATCAGGACGTGGAACTCCTTAAAAATGTCCAGAGCGGGATGATCTCTGCAGGTTTTGATTCTGTGTGGTTGTCGGAAGAAGAAGCTCGCGTCAAACACTTCCACGCGGAATGGGATTTTCGCATGGGAGGCCCGATTTAAATTGGGCATTCACCCCCGAGCTGATTTGTTGGGACGCACCGAGGCGACAGCAACTTTCGCCGGTGATCTTACCTTCCTGCGACGGAAACGCACCCGCGAGATTCATGGCGCGGACATTGTCGTCACAGGCCTGCCCTTTGATGCCGCGACATCGTTTCGACCCGGCGCCCGTTTTGGTCCCGCCGCCATCCGCGCCGCATCGGTGCAACTCGCTGAACTCGTCGGTCGTGCCTTTCCGTTCGACATTGATCCATTCGCCACGTTGGCGGTGGCGGACGCCGGTGACTGTCTGTTCGATTCAGGCTACCCACAGAACGTCGTGAAAGCCGTCGTCGATCATGCGCACTGGGTCTTAAAATCCGGCGCGATGATGGTGAGTCTGGGCGGTGATCACTTCGTCACCTATCCCTTGCTCAAAGCACATGTCGAGAAGTACGGTCCGCTCGCACTCGTGCATTTCGATGCGCACGTCGATACCTGGGCCGATGATGGCAAACGACTCGATCATGGTTCTATGTTTCTGCGCGCCAAGCGGGAAGGCCTCATCGATGTGTCGCGATCTGTGCAAATCGGTATTCGCAGTTTCAGCACCGATGAAGGATTCACCGTACTTGATGCGCCCTTTGTGCACGAACATGGCGCTCTGGTGGCTGCCGAACGAATTCACGACGTGGTTGGAAGCGCACACGCCTATCTCACCTTTGATATCGACTGTCTTGATCCTGCCTTTGCACCGGGCACCGGCACACCGGTTCCAGGCGGGCTATCTTCCGCTCAAGCACTCGGCATCCTTCGCAAACTGGGTGCATTGAATTTCGTGGGTATGGACGTCGTAGAGGTAGCGCCGCCCTATGATCACGCCGAAATCACTGCCCTCGCCGCCGCGACGCTGGTGCACGATTTCATTTGTCTGCAAGCACTGAAGCGATCGGGTCGCTGAACTGCAGACCTCCGGAATCACATGGCATACTCCCGCCGGGGAGATCTTTGTCAATGAAGATTGGGGAGCATGATGTCCGCTGCAGCAGCACAACAACAAGGATCGATGGCCTTTGGTGTGCATCTGCCACACCTCGGGCGGCAGGTCAGTCGCGATTCACTCATCACCTTTGCACAAGCGGTAGAGCACGCTGGCTACACCTCGGCATGGGTGAGTGATCATGTCGCCTGGCCCGCGAAGATCGAATCAAAGTACCCCTATTCCCCTGATGGTTCCTTCGCGCCGCCGCCAGATATGGGTTGGCTTGATCCCATTGGCACTCAACTTTTTGTCGCAGGCGTCACGCAAAAACTGAAATTGGGTTTCACCGTTCTGATCCTGCCTTATCGCCAACCCATTCCAACGGCAAAACAGCTGGCAACACTCGACGTGTTGTCCAATGGACGACTGATTCTCGGTTGTGGCGTGGGCTGGATGGCGGAAGAGGCGGCGATCCTTGGTATGCCGTGGGATCACCGTGGTGAACGCACCAATGAACAACTGGATCTCTTCGCTCGCCTGTTCTCTGAGCCGAACCCGAGTTTCGACGGAAAGTACTACCAGATTCCCGAAATCGGTTTTGAGCCGAAGCCCGTGCAAAAACCCGTCCCAGTGTGGGTGGGCGGGAATACGGATGCTGCCTACCGCCGCGCCGGACGTTACGGCCATGGTTTTCATGCTGCCTTTGAGCCCGCCGCACATGTGGCCCATGGCTGGCAACAAGTGCTCGAGCACACCAAACGCGCCGGACGAGATCCGTCTGCGATGACCTTGTCCCTTCGGGTTTATCTCGATACCCAAGGCACGATGGAGCCCGCCAAGTCCATCTACGGTAGCCGTCAGGACATGCTCGATCAGGTCGCGGCCTGGCGATCGCTCGGCGTCACGCATCTCATCCTCGACCCTGTCGCGCGGGGCGGCGTTACAGGTCGGCTCGAAGCACTTTTAACTTTTGCGCGTGACGTGATGCCAGGAGTGTCTGGATGACCATGCCGCTCGCGGGGCTCACCATCCTCGACATCTCGGGAACCATCGCCACGTCCTACTGCGGCAAGCTCTTCGCCGTGGCGGGTGCGAAGGTCTGGAACGTGGAGCCTTCTCAGGGATTTCAAACCCGCAGATTGGAGCCTTTAGTTGGTGGGGAGAGTGCATACCACGGCTGGTTGGCGGTGGGGAAAAACAGCATTGTGATCGATGCTTCCGACACGACTTGGGACACACTATGTGCGGCTGCTGATCTTGTGTTGACAGATGGCACCGCTCGGTTGCCAGTTTCGGCCGGCCGTATGGTCCTCGACATCCGCTGGTTCGGCATCGACGGTCCCTACGCACAGTTCAATGGTTCTGACGCGGCGGCTTTTGCGCTCGCCGGGATGCTGCGTGGTATCGGTCCCGTCGAAGGACCGCCGATCATGCCGTCGGGTTTTCAGGCGCAGACGAATGCCGGCGCCGTGGCCTATATCGCCGGGCTCGGTCATCTCATCGGCATCGAGTTAGGACGCAAGGTGCCGGACCACCTCGAAGTTTCGATTCTCGAATCAACCCTTTGTTTCACCGAAGTCGGTGCAATCAACGCGTTTAACGATCGTCATGGTGAACGCATGGGTATCAACCGTTATCCGCCAACGTACCCTCTCGGCATTTATCGTTGTCACGATGGTTGGCTCGGCATCACCGCCCTCACACCGAGTCAGTGGCATACGCTCTGCAACATGCTAGGCATGGATGACATCGCTCAAAAGCCTGAATACCAAACGGCACTCGGACGACTTGCAGATGCCCAACTGATTGAACCCCGAGTGATTACCGCACTCGCCAGTGTTTCCGCTGAGGCGACCTTCTATGAAGGACAACGCCGTCGAGTGCCACTGGCCCGTGTACCCACCATGGCTGAGATGCCCCACGTGGACCACTTTGTTGTGCGCAACGTCTTTGCAGCCGTGGAGCTCGCCAACGGTACACGTCTGGATCTGCCCGTTGTTCCTTATCGTCTGTCCGGTGCTGAGATGAATCGGGGCGGCCGTGTTTCCGCGCTCAACTCACATGACGCGCTGCCGGCAACGAATGCCCGCCCTACTGGTATCGCCGGTTTGCCGCTCGAAGGCATTCGCATCATCGATCTGTCCATGGGTTGGGCAGGTCCGCTCGCAGCACGCCACCTCGCGGATCTAGGCGCTGATGTCATCAAGGTTGAAAGCTGCGAACGTTTTGATTGGTGGCGAAGCTGGGAAGCCACACCCGCGTGGATCGCCGATCAAGGTGCCGAAAAAGCCGTGTCCTTCAACATGGTCAATCGCAACAAACGTGCGATCACCCTAGACCTTGAGGGTGATGACGGACGAAGTCTGCTGCTCGAGCTCGTTAAAGGTGCAGACGCGATTCTTGAAAACTATTCCGCCGGCGTGTTGCCACAACTCAAGCTGACTTACGATGTATTGAAAGCTGCGAATCCCGACATCGTGTTGTTGTCGATGCCCGCCTTCGGCACGACCGGTCCCTGGTCAGGATTTCGTGCCTACGGATCTACCGTTGAACACGCATCGGGACTGCCACACTTGAACGGCCGTCCAACCGACCCGCCGACCATGTTGCATGTGGCCTACGGCGATGCGGTCGGCGGTATCAACGGCGCAATCTGCCTCCTCACTGCACTCAGGCACAAGTTAAAAACCGGACGCGGACAATTTTGTGACCTGTCCCAGGTGGATGGACTTTTACCCTTCGCCATACACGGCATCCTTGAAGAAGTTGTGCATCATCGTCCGTGGCTTCGACAAGGCAATACACGTTCTGACATGAGCCCTCACGGGGTGTACCCCTGTGCAGGCACGGACTCGTGGGTCGTGATTCAGATAGAAGACGAAGCCATGTGGCGATCCCTGCAAACACTGGCATCACCCGCGTTGGATGCGTTTGGTCCCTTGTCAGATCGTCTCGATCGTCGGATCCAGATCGACCACGCTGTTGCAGTTTGGACGCGACACCAGAATGCCGCGACGCTGATGAGTCAGCTGCAGTCTATCGGTGTAACCGCTGCGAAAGTCTGCAGTGCACAGGACGTCATTTTCGATCCTCACCTCGAAGCACGCGGTTTCTGGCAATTCATGGAGCGCGCGGTTGTCGGTGTTCAACCAAATCCCTCAGCACCGTGGCGGCGTGTGAATCCTGATGCCACGTCAGCGCCTGAAGCGCTCCGATCACCCGCACCCACACTCGGTCAACACAACACCGAGGTACTTAAAGGAGAGCTGCAGATGGCGCCAGAACGATTTGATGCGCTCTGGTCCAGAGGCATCATCGGCGATACCCCACGGATGCCCGGGACGATTCGGCGTTTCTGAATCCGTTACACCTCAATCAAAAACAGGCTCTCGCTTCTCTATAAATGCGCGGAAGGCCTCTGCAGTATGTTTACTGGATGAGATACGCATATGGCGCTCGGTTTCGAGTAACAGGAAGTCTTTGTACGTCATGGCTTCCGCTGCCAGATAGTGGGCTTTCATCGTCAGCAGTGCCGTCGGGGATTTACGTAAAAGGCTACGGACCAGTTCTTCAACCTTCGGACCAAACTCATCCGCTGCCCACACCCGCGCAACAAACCCTGCAGCGAGCGCATCTTCAGCTGAGAACTTCTCGCAGAAGAAGGACCACTCCCGCGCCTTAGCAGCGCCGACAATTCGCGGCAAGCTCCACGGCACACCCATATCTCCTGCAACTGCCACATTCAGGAACGCGGTGTTGAACATGGCACCAGCACGCGCGACCCGCAGGTCAGCACCACACGCCCAACCAAACCCGGCACCGGCACACGCACCGTTTACCGCGGCGATGGTGACCTGCGGCATGGTGTGCAGCAGTGCCGGCGCCTGAAAGTCCTCGCTCTGTAAAGCGACGTCAGCGCCACGCTCCTCGCTGCTCGTCATGCTACGAAGGTCAGCACCGGGGCAGAACGCATCACCGGCACCGCTCACCAGCAGGACTCGCACGGTTGCGTCGGCGGCGACCTGTTGGAGCGCCTGACAGGTTTCGCGAACCATCAGGTTGTTCATACCGTTACGACGGTCCGGTCGATTGAGAGTCAATCGGGCAAGTCCCGATGCACATTCAAGTTTGATCGTGGTGTAGTTCAGCACGGGGACTCCTCGATAGGTTGGGCCTTAAGTTCGGTAGTTCAGCGGAAGGTGACACATTAGCTCGCCACGTTTGACGCTTTTGTTGCAAATCGTTACAGTCCGCCGCCACAGTGAAGGCAGGGTACGAGCGCCCCTGCTTTGACCTGCTGTCACACAAGACAATCTGGAGGGGTTTCAATGAAGTCGACCAAACTCACCCGCGCGATGAGCCTTGCACTAGCGAGTTCGTTTGTCCTGCCGGTCAGCATGCCGGTGGTATGGGCGGAAGAGTACGTGATCGAAGAGGTCCTGGTAACCGCACGCCGACGGGAAGAAACACTTCAGGACGTGCCTGTGACGGTTGCCGCCATGACCGAAGAAGATCTTGATCGTTATCAGATCACGACGCTGAGCGATGCTTCGCGACTGGTTCCGAACTTCTCGATTTTCCATGGCGGCTCCGGCAACGGTTCAAACATCATTTTGCGCGGTATCGGCTCAAGCTCGATTTCCGCCGCGTTTGACCAATCCGTGGCGATCAACGTGGACGGCGTGGTGGTGAACATCGGCCGCTTTATCCACAACGCTTACATGGATATGGGTCAGATCGAAGTACTGAAGGGACCTCAGTCTCTCTACTTCGGTAAGAGTGCGACGGCAGGCGTCGTATCCATCACCACGAATGATCCCGGTCAGGAGTGGGAAGGTGAAGGCATGATCGGATACGAAACCGAACATGACCAGGAATACTACGAAGCGATCATCTCCGGCCCGATCACCGACACACTCGGCGTGCGCGGTGTGTTCGGCAAGACCAACTCCAATGAACTCTTCAAAAATCTGTGGCCGGGTGTAGCCCACCCATACCGGGGTGAAGAGTCGACCAACGGCCGTGTCACCCTGGTGTGGGAGCCTAACGACGTCTTCAAGTCGCGGCTGAAGTACGCCTATACCGAGTACACCAACAATGGCGCCAATGGCCGAACGGAAGAAATCTGTCCGGAAGGACGGGTTCAACCCACCGCTATCCCGGCAGCTGGTTTCGCACTCGCGCTCCTCCCCGGAATTGACGACTGCAAACTCAATGGCAATACGTCGATCAACGATCTGATCGCACCATTGCGTCGCGGCCTGCCCTACGGTGGTGATGACGGTATCCCGTTCCTTGTGCAGGAGACCCACTTCATCTCCTGGAAAAATGACTGGGACATCTCTGACAGCTTCGCGCTCGAATCCATCACCGGCTACGTCGATCTCGACCACCGCGAACTGGATATCTATGACTACAACGCAGGAGTGTTCGGTGGCCTGCACCGCAACACCTACGAGGCCCTGTCCCAAGAAGTTCGCCTCTCCTCGAACTTTGATGGTCCTCTGAATTTCCAGCTCGGTGTGTATTACCAGGACGTCGAACAGACCTTCGAGGCTTACCAGTTTGCGTTTAACCTGGGTGCCCTCTTTGGTCCTGACCCGGTCACCGGCAACCAGTACGACTACAACAAGAACCACTTCCTCGACACGAAGGTGTTCTCGTCCTACTTCGCTGGCTACTGGGATGTGATTCCCGATGTACTGCAAGTCACTGCAGGGGTGCGTTACACGGATGAAGAAAAGGACGGCTTCATTACGATTCCGTACATGCATGCAGCCGCCCGGTTGTTTGGATTCGGAGCACCCGCACTGGTTGAGGGACTGACCTTCGACGACGACAACTTGTCACCTGAAGTTGCGGTGAACTGGTACGTGACCCCGAACATCAGCGTCTTCGGCTCGTACAAGGAAGGCTACAAGTCAGGTGGTATCGACAACAGCGCCCTGCCAACTAACTCTCTCGACCCGAACCAGAACCCGAATTTCCCTGACTTCCTGATCTACGAATCAGAAGAAGCTTCAGGATTCGAGTTTGGTGTGAAGGCTGAGATGATGGAAGGCGCACTGCGTGCCAACGCGTCGATCTTCCAGTACAAGTACGACGGCCTGCAGGTGCAGCTGTTCAACGCCCAGACCATTCAGTTCCAAACCTTCAACGCGTCTGAGCTGACCACCGAGGGTGTCGAGGCTGACATGCTGTACGTCACGCCGATTGAAGGTCTGACCTTGCGAGCCGCCATCGCCTGGACGGATACGAGCTATACCAAGGACTTCGTCAACGCGACAGGGGAAAACCTGAAGGGTCAGGACGGTGCGTTGTCTGCGGAAACTGCTGGATCCATGGGTGCGTCCTATGACTTCCCGTTGTCTGATGCCTGGCGCATGGATATCTCCCTCGATGGGCGATACAACGGCGGTTATGCCTTCACTGCAACCAAGGACCCACTCAAACAAGAGTCGTTCTGGCTGGTGGACGCTGCGATTCGTGCCTACACGGCAGATTCACGTTACGAACTCGCGCTGATCGGCAGAAACCTCACCGATGAGATCGTGGCTCAAGGCGCAGGTGCGCGTCCGGGAGCTTGTTTCCAGGCGAATCCTGCGGCAGGTCCCACGGCACGCTGCACACCTACCATCGCCAACAACCAGGACCAGGTAGTCACCACCTCCCTGGGTGTGGAATACGTCCTGCAGTTCCGCGTTCGTTTCTAATCGAGCGAACCTGAAAAAACGCCACCTTCGGGTGGCGTTTTTGTTTGTGTGCCCAAACCTCAGCGCCTCAAGCTGCTTTCCTCACCTGCGACAGAATCAAAGGAATCTGCAATCCAAACAGCCTGAACCGCGCAATAACATCGTCACTGATGGGTTCTCTGCGCTTCGATCGATCTGCATAGAGGATGCCGATGGGCTTGCCACTAATACTCACCGGCATGCACAAACACTCACCCACTGTGAGCCAGCCCATGTTGTTGGTGTCTGCGGCCTTGTCACCGGGGTGATAACGCCCCACCCGCCCTATATCAAAGAGCGACTGGAAAAAATCCCCTGCCCCTTTCAGCGCACGGCGACTGCCATCAAAACCCGCCGGATTTGCGCCCAACGTGTATTTGGCTTGCAGACTGCGTCGGTCGGGTGAAAGCAACGCAAAATACGTTCTATCAAAGCCAATACCTTCGTGTACCCCCGTAAGCAGTTGCTGCATCAACACATCCAACGGCCCACCAGCTTCGATTGCTGTGGCAAGCTTGCCGAGGAGTACAAGTTGCCGCTCCGCTAACGGAACCGGAGTGCTCTCTTCCTGTGCCTGGATCGCCGCTTCCTCAGCACTTACCGCAGCCAATGCAGATTCCGACAGGGGTAACACGGTTTCCAACGAGTACACACCATAACAGCGGGCGATGCGTAGCACCGTTCCCAGGTTTTCGTCAACAAGTCCCACAACACGTTCAACCGGTACGTTGAGGTGAGCGGCAAGACGCCGGATCACGGACTGGGTTTCCGCAGCTTCCCTGCCATGAACTTCAATCGTGCGCGCAAGCGAATGACCGAGCGAGATGTGTGATGAACGCCCACCCGCATCAACTTTGCCGTCAAGCGTGTCCTTGAGCAGATCTCCGAGATTCCAGTCGACGACCAACCGACGTGATAACGCCTGCAACGAGAAGCCGAGCACTTTCTTCTCGGCGGTCTCCGTATCGACACCTCGCGCCATGAGTTTTTCGACACGTTCGCGTTCTGTGCCTTCCGTGGACCAGAACGACAGATCCCCGATCTGATAGAGAAGCGCTGCTACAAACACTTCTTCGGGACGGCGATCACGCCTGAGCCGCGCGAAGGACTTGGCTTGTGCTGCGGCATGAAACGCCCTTGCCAAACCTTGTGTCACTCGTTCGTGAGGATGACCCTTCAGTACCTGCTCGATCAGCGCCAACGACACCGCCAGTTCCCGCACCACATCGAAACCCAACATGATCACCGCAGCACTGACGGTATCGACCGAACGATTCTGCGGATTAAAAAGGAGACTATTGGCGATGCGGAGCAGCCGCGCAGTCATGGACGCGTCTTGGCTGATCACCGCAGAAAGATCTTGTGCTGAGGCGATTTCGTTCGAGGAAACAGCCGAAACCTCGCTCACCGTCCGGGAGAACACTGGCGTCCCCGTAGCTGTTAGTCGGCTACTCCAGGCACCCAAAGGCGAAGTTTCGTCATCGGACAAGGCGGGTTTCCGGAACTGATGTAACTCGAGAAAGTGTAGACGGGACTTGCCGTCCTGCTCGCCATTGCGGCGCTGCAACCAGGGCGCAAATAACAGACCACTTACAACCGGCAGGCATGGTCTTACGCCGCCCGAGACCGGGAAGACTATCGTCCTCTCAACTGGCTCTTGAGGATGCGGCGACATGCGAAGGCTTCTGGCGCTCGCGACGATAGGTTCACTGCTCTGTGCGGCCAATGTCGCTGCGGAAGCAGATCCAACATCCACCTCCCTCACACCGTGGGGTGGCCAAGGCGAAGTCATGCTCGCCAGCAGTGCGAGCGAGCGAGATATGCAAATTGCCGCGCTGCTGGATGAGCGTGATCGACTTTCCTGGGTTGCGGACGCAGGTGGCTATCCGGAAGTTGTCGCCGCAAGCCCTCTCGATCTGGGCGTTGTCAACGATGCAGTTGAAGCGTTGCGCTTTCGCCTGACACTCTCAAATGACCTCCCGGAAGCGTTGAATTGGCCGGCAGGATCGCTCGAAGCCCGGACCTACGACTTCGATATGTTGCAAGCTGTACAACGCTTTCAGCTGCGCAACCACATCGAAGCCACGGGGATCGTTGATGCCCGGACGTTGTCCGTACTCAATCTGCCGGTCGACTTCTGGATCACGCAGATCGACACCCGGCTGTGTGAATGGGACGTCTCGCCTTCTCAGGTCAATGACACAGCTCCGCCGGCTGTAAAGGGTGTGGTGGTGTTTTCAGAGTCTATCTCGGATACACCCGCATGCGCGGATTCGGCGACATCGGTCCAGGCCGTTTATCTTGTCGATTCAACAGACGCGAACTAAAGCTCGCTGTACACGAGCGTTTCGAACGGCAATCGCCTGCTGCTAGACTCCCCGGCACTCAAACCGAGGGGGAGCAGCGATGAAATTCACATGGTTTAACCTGATGCCTTGGCCGCATCTGCCGGACAACTTTCGCACCGAGTATCGGTCAGTCTGGGTCGATATCCCCACCAGCCTCTACGACCCGGTTAAGGGGCACGAGCTCTACAACGTGTATCTCGATGAACTCGAATACGCTGAGTCCCTCGGCTACGACGGTATTGGCGTCAATGAACACCACGCGAACGCTTATGGGTTAATGCCCTCTCCCAATATCATGGCGGCGTCCCTCGCACGAAGGACCTCGAAGTCGGCGTTGGTCGTGCTTGGCAACTCCATCGCCCTCTACAACCCGCCGATTCGAGTCGCAGAAGAATTCGCGATGCTGGATGTGATTTCCGGCGGGCGACTCGTAGCGGGTTTCCCTGTTGGTACGTCGATGGACACCAACTACGCCTACGGCCAAATACCCGGCCTCACTCGCGAAAAGTACGCCGAGGCCCATGAGCTGATTCGACGTGCATGGCGCGAGGATGAACCCTTCGCGTTCAACGGTCGTTACACCAAGTTGCGTTATGCCAACTGCTGGCCGAAGCCTATTCAGGCACCGCCACCCATTTTTATTCCTGGCGGTGGCTCGCTCGAGACCTACGATTTCTGTCTCGAAAACGACTACGTCTACTGTTACCTCAGCTACTCCGGCTACAAACGCGCGAAACAATTGATGGATGGGTACTGGCAACGTGTTCAGGATGCCGGCAAGGACATGAGCCCCTATCGCGCCGGTTTTGCCCAGACCATCATCGTTGCGGACAGTGACAAGGAAGCTGAACGGGACTATCGACAACACGTCGACTATTTCTACAACCGCTGCCTGCATGTTTATCCCGGTTTTGCCGATGCACCGGGTTATCGAACCATCAAGACCCTCAAAGCCAACGTCACCTCACAGATGACGAGTGCTGCGGTGGGTGATGTCTCCAGCATGAGCTGGGATCAATTGGTGAATGATGGTTATGTGATCGCCGGCTCTCCGGACACCGTGGTCGAGAAGATGAAAGAGCTGATCACCGGACTTCGAGTCGGCAACATTTTCTGCCTGATCCACGTGGGCGACATGCCCAAGGACAAGTGCATGCGCTCCACCAAACTATTTGCCGAAGAAGTCATGCCGCGGCTGCGCAACATGTGGCCGGAATACGCCAACGATGATCGCTTCTGGATTCATCCGGTGAATCATGCAGCGCGCAGCGGTGTCGCTGCGGTGGCGGGAGCCTGATTCATGGCGGACCAGTTGCTCAAGCTGTCAGCGGCCCCCGGCGTCAGTTACGAAATCGAGGTCCATCAAAGTGGCAGTGGACCCGACCTGCTCTTCCTGCACGGCGCTGGCGGCCTGTTTGCTGACGATCCGTTTTTGGCGGCATTGTCGAAACACTTCCGCGTGCACGCGCCGCGAATGCCGGGTTATGGCCAATCCTCCGGTGATACACACCTTCGCGACATGATCGACTTCACTCTCCTGGGGTGGGACATCGCTGATGCACTCAAACTGCACAAGCCGCTGCTGGTCGGTCACAGCATGGGGGGCATGATCGCGGCTGAGATGGCGGCCATTGCGCCGGATCGTGTTGAACGCCTGGCTCTGCTTTGCCCTGCCGGCCTCTGGATGGACTCCCATCCCGTGACGGACATTTTTGCCGCGCTGCCTTTCGAGTTTCCGACCCTGCTGCTGCACGATCCGGAGAAACATGGGTCGCTCCTCTCATCCGGTGGCGACTTCGATGATGCCGAGTTTCTGACCGGATTCATCGTTGAAAACTCCAGGCGCATGACGACGGCGGGCAAGCTGCTGTTCCCGGTGCCGGATCGAGGTCTCTCGTCACGACTCTATCGGGTCAAGGCACGCACACAGGTGCTCTGGGGCTCGTCGGATCGATTGATCGACCCGGCTTACGCCGCAGAGTTCGTTCGTTTGTTGCCAAACGCCGAGTCGCTACTGATCGACGAAGCGGGCCATATGTTGCCGTACGAACAGACTGACAAGGTGGTTAACGCCCTGTTGGGTCTGCACAACTGAGCGCCACGTAACGATGAGCGGGCCGGGGGCCACAGCGCTACCGGCCAATTCGGTCTCCGCAGAGCTCGGCGCCCTCTTCCGCCTCGGCTGGCCCATGATTGCGACCCAGATGTTCATCATGGCTACCGGCTTTCTCGACACGGCCATGGCCGGCAACTATGGCGCCGCGGATCTCGCCGGTGTCGCCATGGCCGGTAATCTCATGTGGCCGTTTTTCATGTTGGCTACTGGCATCACCATGGCGCTCACCCCTATCGTCGCCCAGCTACGTGGTGCAGGAACTGTCGCGCTCGCGGGTGAACGAATCCGTCAGGGGTTGTGGATCGTCACACCCACTTCGCTCTTTATGATTCTGATCTTGTGGAACAGCCAGATCGTATTCGAGTTTTCGGGTATCGATCCGGAAGTCACACGTATCGCCGTCGGCTACCTCCAGTCCGTGTGTTTTGGAGTACCACCAGTGCTCATGTACGTGGCCTTACGGCAAACCTGCGAAGGTCTGGGTCACACCTTGCCACCGATGTGGATCGCGGGCGCCGTGATTCCACTCAACGCCTTGCTCAACTATGCCTTCATCTTCGGCGTATGGGGCTTTCCGGAGATGGGTGGTATCGGTGCCGGCGTCGCAACCGCGATCGTGTTCTGGATGGAACTCCTCCTGATGATCTTCGTGACCCGCAGGAGCTGGTTGACTGCTACCCAGGTCTTTGCGAAGTTCTCCCCACCCGACCTGACCGAAATCACACGCCTTATGCGGGTCGGCATTCCCATTGGACTCACGTTTTTCATTGAGATGGCCATTTTCTCGCTGGTGGGTTTCCTGATTGGCCGGATTGGTGTGACTGATCTTGCCGCTCACTCCATTGCCGGCAATCTCAATTGGATGACCTTCGTCCTGCCTTCAGCGTTGGGCGCAGCTGCCGGTATTCGCGTCGGCTTCTACGTCGGCGCCAACAACTTTGATGCGGCGCGTTTTGCAGCGTTGACGGCCTGGCGATTCGCATTTGCCTACGCGCTCATCGTCAGTGTGCTCCTGTATCTCGGGCGTACCTGGCTGGTGGAAATCTACACCCAGGATGTCGCAGTGAAAGCCATGGCCGCCACACTCCTGATCTTTATCGCCATCTATCAGATCGCCGACGATACCCAGGCCGTGGCTGCCGGGTGCCTTCGTGGCTACAAGGACACGACCATGCCAATGGTGATAGGCATGGTCGGTTACTGGCTGATCGCCTTGCCGTTTGGCGTCCTGCTCGCCCAGGGACTCTTGATGTCAGAACCGATTGGAGTCTATGGCTATTGGGCCGGGCTCACCCTGGGTCTCGGTCTTGTGGCCATCGCGCTGGGGCTGCGACTGGTGCGGACCAGTCGCAATCAGGCGCTCATCTCGTCACTCGCGTCGCGCTGAGTGAGTGCGCACAGGCAAACCATCTCACGCCCACATGTTTGCGCCACCACACACAGTCATGGCTTGACCGGTGATATAGGCAGACGCATCGGACGCCAGAAACACTGCGAGACCCTTGAGGTCAGAAGCCTCACCAAGCCGGCGTAGCGGCACTTGTTCACGTGTACGCTTTTCAGCTTCCGGGTTGTCCCAGAGCGCCTTGGCAAAATCCGTGCGGATAAGTCCGGGGCAAATCGCATTCACGCGTACACCTTTGGGGCCCAGCTCCAGTGCAAGATTGCGGATCAGGGCGATGTCGGCGAGTTTGGAGATGTTGTAGGTTCCCAGCACTTCAGAGCCTGCAAATGCTCCAGTACTCGACGTGATCATGATCGAACCGCGCCCCTTCGCTACCATGTCAGGGATCACCATCTGACACAGCCAGTGGTTGGCTTTGACGTTGGTGTTGAGAATCTTGTCAAAGGCCTCATCGGGAATCTTCGACATCGGTCCATAGAACGGATTGACGCCAGCATTGCCGACCAACACGTCGACGGGACCGAGCAGGTCGTGAGTCTTATCGACCAGACTCTGTAACTGTTCTTTGTAGCCGGCATTGCAAGCAATGGCGACCGCACGCCCCGCACCGAAGCGGTTGTTGATGCCCGCTGCGACGGCTTCACAGGCGTCTTGCTTGCGACTGGAAATCACCACGCGAGCACCGTGTTCAGCAAGCCCTTCCGCCATCGCCTGACCCATGCCCTTGGATGCGCCGGTCAACAGCGCCACGCGGCCCGTCAAATCAAAAAGACTCGTATCAACCACTTTATCCTCGTATCTTTGCTGGAATTTCCAGCAACCTACCATCGATATGAACCCGGCTCTACCACCTGACAGCGCACCCCTGGCTGCCGACACCCTCGGTCTGCTTGAAGGCCTTACCACCACCCGTGCCATTCGTCGTTATCGACCGGAAACGATCCCTGAAGCGGCCTTGCGTGACATTCTGTTTGCGGCAACCCGGGCGCCTTCCGGCTCGAATCGTCAGCCGTTCCGGTTCATGGTGCTGAATCACGGCGACAAGGCACAGCAAGCAAAAGCACTGATCGCCAAAGGTGCCCGCGCGGTGTGGGATGCGAAGCGGGAGAACGACCAATATGACAAAGGGTCCGGCGCGAATCCCGACTCACCCAAGTCGCGTATGGCGCGGGTGATGCAAGCCTATGTCGACAACTTCGAGCAGGTGCCTTGCCTCGTACTGCCGATCTTTGTGACCTATCGCGCGCCGAATCCCCTGGAGGGCGCGTCGATGTACCCTGCGGTGCAGAACCTTCTCCTCGCTGCCAGAGCGCTCGGCTACGGCGGTGTCATCACCGGGTTTCACGGTGCAGTTGATGCGGAGCTCCGTGCCTTGCTCGGTATACCCGACACCGCGCGCATCGCCTGTACGGTGACACTAGGCCGGCCAGAGGGTCATCACGGCCCCGTCCGTCGTCGACCGATGCAAGAGCTGGTGTTTGGGGATACATGGGACGAAGCGCCTGCTTGGGCTATCGATCCGCCTGGCACTCGCTTCACCCAGGCAGGACCACCAAAAACGAAGCGCTGATCAACGTGTGAGGCGACCTGCAAACAACTCAAGCGCGGTGTGTGCCCGTGATCGCCGTTGTCCTGGCGCCAGCACTTCAGTGGAGAGTCCATCACTGGCTGCCGTCAGGCCGATGACCAGGGTCCAAAACGCCAAAGCGGCTGCTTCTCGATCGCTGGCTGGAAGTCGTCCTAGCGCTACCAGTTCGCCAAATACTCCGTTCACCAGACGCACCACCCGCTGCCGTGCCGAGATCAACGCGACATCGGAGGTGTCGAGCAACTCATCCCGATTGGCCACCAGGAAGTGTGCCGGGTGAATGATCGAGTACTCGAGATATCCCAGCCCAATGGCCACGAGCCGTCCTGCCGGGTCCTCAAGCGCAACCGGGGTCAAAGCGTTGAGCACACACCGTTCGAGGTGAACGGCCGCCTGTTTCGCGAATGCTGTGAGCAACCCGCGTTTGTCACCAAAATGATGCACGGGGGCGCCATGGGATACACCAGCACGTCGGGCTGCGCCTCGAAGCGTCAACGAATCGATACCCTCTTCATTGACGATCATGCCTACCGCTGACAACAAGGCAGCAGGTAGATCGCCGTGGTGATACGCCATGGTCATTGCCAGAATTTAGACGGCCCGCAGATATAGACGATGTCAGGCGCGGATTGAATTCATCAATGACAGAAGGCCGAAGTGGGCTGCTTTGGGGAGCGTAGGCAACGTATAGTTCGCCGTGATCAATCAACCCCGGTCTTCCCGCTGCTGTGGCAAAACCCAGACTGCTTCGAATCGTCCGGCGGGTGTTGATCCAGATTCTTGCGACTGTCTTGATCCTGACGGCTGTCCCTGTGCTTGCGCTACGCTGGATCGATCCACCGATCTCGATGTTCATGGTGGGTGATCGTTGGGGTGCCGCGCTCGATAGTGAGACCGGGTATCACTTTGCCTACGAGTGGGTTGATCTGGAGGACATCGCACCGATGGTCCAAACCGCGGTGATTGCCGCAGAGGACCAACGATTCGCCGACCACTACGGCTTCGACCTGGTGGAAATTGGCAATGCCGTTTCTACACGCATGAAAGGTCGATCAAACCGGGGCGCCAGCACCATCTCTCAACAGACCGCGAAAAACCTGTTTCTGTGGGGCGGCCAAAGCTGGTTACGGAAAGGTATCGAAGCTTGGCTCACCACATGGATCGAGGGACTGTGGCCGAAAAAACGCATTCTTGAGGTGTATCTGAACATCGCCGAGTTCGGCCGAGGAACCTTCGGCGTGCAAGCCGCGAGCCGGCGCTACTTCAAAAAATCTGCAGCGCAAGTTTCGCTGGCGGAAAGCTCACTGCTGGCAGCGGTGTTGCCCAACCCACTCATCTACCGCGTTGATCAGCCAGGACCACGGGTCAGAAAACGACAGCAGTGGATCCAGGCGCAGATTCAGTCGATAGGGGGAGCGAGTTACCTCAAGCGGCTTTGATCGACAGCGACGACCGCAGCGGCCTTCTTTCAATCAGCAAAGCGGGAATCAGTAACTCTGCGATCGGCGTGCCCCACGGCTCTTGCTTCTCGCCAGATTGTCTTCAAAACCTCGCCAGCCGCGTTTGTTCTGCACGCCTTCGTGCTGCAGCGTCACGTGCTGAGCTGCATTCGGTCCTTGGCCAAGGATCCGTGTATCTGGTGCTACCATGCCATTGGCCTTCTGCAGCTTGATGACGCTCGCACCCGCATCCGGCGCTGCATTACGGTCACCAAAATGTGTCACACCATTGGTGTCGACCCACTTTAGAACCTCACCGGCTTTTGCTGAAGACGCGAGCACGATGCCCGCAATAACAAACAGAATCGCACACAGTGTCCTTGCCTGCATGGCGTCTCCCCCAAGTGGCTATCAACGAAGTCGGGATCAGGTTGCATAACTGCACCTGCCTCGCTTGTTGTTTATTTTGTTTCTTTATCTTTTTGTTATTGCCGGTCTTTCTTGACCAGCCACCCGATCTTAGGCGAACCATCCCTCATCTGTTAATAGCCTGAAAACTGCCTATATCGACGGTTCAATGTCCGTTCCTACGTAACCCGAATCGTCGAGCAAGGCCGCAAATCCCGCCGCCGCGAAAGTGCGCTTCACCAATTTTTTTCTGCGACTCTCGACCCATCACGTAACTGCTCGAACCACTAGATTCACTATCGACACGAACAGTGTCGGTCATGTAGGTGCGAGCGATGTTATTGGGGCATGGGGTTTAAAGAAGTGAACGCCACTGGCCCCCCAGCAATGCCAAGCGTGTTCGCGGCTGCCTGGTCTCAATGGATCCGACGATCAAATCACGCGACTTAGATCGATCGTTCTCTCAGTGGCTTTCCAATAGCTGACGGATTCTCTCGGCGTGGCCTGCGAGTACTTCTTTTGCACCCATACCTCGCACATGCATCTGCAGATCAATGCCGTTGAAACGCGGCAGGATATGGAAGTGCAGATGAAAAACCGTTTGCCCAGCGGCAGCCCCATTAAGTTGAGCGATCATGACGCCCGGTGCCGCAAATGCCTCTTTCACCGCGGCGGCAACTCGCTGCGTCGTGAGCATCGTCGCCGCGAGATCGTCAGCAGGGAGTGAAAAGAGGTCGGACGCGCCAAATTTCGGTATCACCAGTGTGTGGCCTTCCACTTGCGGCATGATGTCCATAAAGGCGAGCGTGTGTTGATCCTCATACACCTTGAAACACGGTGCTTCGCCACGAATGATCTTGGCGAAGATATTGCCTGAATCGTAGCCGGATGCGGTTTGCACGAACGTTTCACTCCCCTCTTGTGTACATACGCATGTTAGCAGGTGGCCTTGAAAGCAGACTATTTGCTTGCGACAGGACGAAGTGACTCTACCTGTGAGCTGCTAACATGTGTGCTCTTCACAGCACACCCAGGCGAGTGCCATGTCTTTGCGAAAAACCCTACGATTTATCACGTGGATACTGGCACTCGCGCTACCTACTTTTGCTTCGGCTGAGAATTTGCCACTTAAGGGTGAACGTACGATCACGTTTTCTACGAACACAGTGAGCTGGCTTTCGGTTGACGTGCATCCCGATGGTGAGCGACTGCTCATGGAAGTACTCGGCGATCTGTACGTCGCTTCAGTCAACGGCGGCAAAGCGATGCGGATTACGTCAGGCATGGCATTCGACAGCCAGCCCGTCTGGTCGCCCGACGGCAAAGGAATCGCCTTTGTCAGTGATCGATCCGGAGCAGAAAATCTGTGGCTTGCTGATGAACGAGGTGAGAACCCTCGCCAACTCACCGACGAGAAGGGCGAAGCAGAGCTCGCGTCACCCGCGTTCTCACCCGACGGCAGCCACTTGATCGTCTCCCGTTCTACATGGGGGCTTCGAACCTATGAGCTGTGGGCCTATCCCCTTAATGGTGGGAAAGGTGTACAGATCACAACGGCCAAGGCCACGCCGAGTACGGCGCTCAACGATCGCCACAACGCGCTAGGCGCGGTCTACGCCAGCGATAGCCGTTTCGTCTACTACGCACGGCGAACGGGTGGCTTCGCTTACAACGTTACACTTCCCCTGTGGCAAATCGCACGACGCGATCTGCGCGAAGCTCGCGAGGACATCCTGACCGAGGCGATTGGCAGCGCAATGCGACCCGCGTTGTCACCGGATGGGCAATGGTTGGTTTATGCAACGAGACATCGCCACGCGACGGGATTGCGAATTCGTAGTTTAAGCAGCGGCGAAGATCGCTGGCTGATTTGGCCGGTAGAACATGATGAACAGGAGTCGCGATTCACACGAGACTTGATGCCGGGGTACGACTTCGCACCCGATGGCCAATCGCTCTACGCGAGTCGAGATGGAAAGGTCCATCGTATCGACATCAGCTCGGGCGAGGCGACACCGATCCCCATCGACTTCGACATCGAACAGCACCTAGGCAACCGACTGCATTTTCCGTGGCGCCTAGGCATCGGTCCGGTCAAAGCCCGCGTCCTGATGCAACCCGACTTGTCTCCTGACAGCGAATCGTTGGCGTTTTCAGCCTTCGGTCGGATCTACGTGCACGATCTTGTCAGTGACGCTCATCGAAAACTCACACCTGAGAATCAAACTGCAAGTCAACCCGCATGGTCGCCGGACGGCCGATTCATCACTTACGTCACTTGGGGCGAAGACGGCGGCCACCTGTGGAAGGTACGTGCCAGCGGTGGAAGACCACAACAACTAAGTGAACGTCCCGCGTTTTACAGCGAGCCGGTTTTTTCGCCCGACGGCAGAGAGATCATTGCACTACGAGGATCGGGCACGGAGCGGCGCTTGCGGGAAAATGATGCCGGTCAGGTGGATGGTGTAGATCTCATCCGTATCCCTTCCGCCGGAGGAGTCGCTCGTGTGATTACCCCAGCTGCGGCATTGAGCTCCCCTCACTTCGGACCGGAACCAGATCGTCTCTATGTCTTCATCACACCAGGGCCTTTCGCCCGCACCGGTGTTGGCACCCTGCAATCCATGCGACTGGACGGGACGGACCGACGTAATCACATCCAGGTCAAAGGGCCAGGCGCATATATCGCGGAAGAGGAGATCGCACCGGATCACCTGAAAATTTCGCCGGACGGCAAATTCGTGCTCGTACGCCATGCCAATCAGCTCTACGTCATTCAAAGGCTCGGCAATGCCTACGGGGACATCACACACTCATTGACGATACCCAGTTTGCCGCAGATGCGTTTAACGGATGTAGGGGCCGACCATGCAGGTTGGTCAACAGATGGGAAGGAGATTTTCTGGACGACGGGTGCGCGCTGGCATCGACGTCCGGTGGAATCCCTGGTGTGGGAGGAAAAAAAGTCTACGGCGACCAAGACCCAAAATGGCTCCGCATCAACTGAATCTAACTCAGTGCCTACATCGGAAAACGTCCCTGACAAGGCGTCCCACGCGCCCACCGAAGCAGACGCACACGTTCGGCATGTCGACATCAACATCTATCGCCCACGTTACGTGCCTGAAGGGATATTCGCCTTGACCAACGCGACAGTGCTCACGATGGAAGCGGATCGAGAGCCCATTCCGGATGGTGTGATCATCGTAAACGGGGATCGCATTGAGCACGTCGGCCCACGAAATCAGGTGGTCATTCCCGACGATGCACAGGTAGTCGATCTCGAGGGTCGTCACGTAATGCCCGGCTTCATCGATACCCACGCTCACTTCCGTATTCTGCGTGGTGTATTCGATACCTGGAGTCCGTCGCTACTCGCCAATCTGGCCTACGGCGTCACGACCGGCATCGATGTGCAGCCCTCAACCGTGGACATTCTTGTTTATCAGGACATGGTCGATGCGGGCATCGTTCTTGGACTCCGGACGCTGTCGACGGGACCGGGAGTCTTCAGCAACAACGCCTTCAAATCCGCAAGCCATGCTGAACACGTCTTGCGGCGTTACCAAGATCACTACGGCGTGCACAACCTCAAAGCCTACATCTCCGGCAACCGTCAACAACGGCAATGGTTGGCCCAAGCGGCCCACACCTTGAAGCTGATGCCGACTACGGAAGGTGGTCTCGACATGAAGCTCGACATGACCCACGTGATCGATGGGTTCTCCGGTAACGAACACAACTTCCCACTGCTGGACCTTCGTGAAGATGTCGTGCGACTCGTAGCGGAATCGAAAATCGCCTACACACCTACGTTGCTCGTGAGTTATGGCGGCAACTTCGGCGAAGGCTGGTTCTATACACGCGAATCACCTCTGGACGATACCAAACTCAACCGCTTCACGCCGTGGCACGAGATGGCAGCACGCACACTGCGCCGTCCATGGGCGCATGACCGTGAACACGTGTTCACGCCGCTTGCTGCACAAGCGAAGAAAATCGTAGATGCCGGCGGACACGTGGGTGTAGGTGCTCACGGTCAGCTACAGGGGCTCGGTTTTCATTGGGAAATGCGCGCGCTTGCGAGTGGTGGCATGAGCAACGTTCAAGTGCTGACGTCTGCCACGCGGATGGCCGCAGAGATGATAGGGATAACCGAAGACGTCGGCACGCTCACCGCGGGAAAACTCGCCGACCTGGTGGTGCTGGACGCCAATCCACTCGTAGATCTACGCAACACGACCAAGATCAATCGTGTCATCAAAGGGGGTGTGATCTATGATGGCGAAACGCTGGACCAGGAGTGGCCGGTTGAAAAAAAACTGCCGGCCATGTGGTGGTGGTCTACGGAACCTTCGACCTCTTCCGTTGAATCATCGATCAATCACTGAACTACATCGTCTTGTGATCGCGTAGCTGCCCTTCCCCATCGTTCTTGTTCAGGAACATGTGCAGCTGCCGATCGTGTCGGCTGGTCGCTGAGAGCGGACCTGGTCGAACCCAAGGCTGCCATCTTGCTTCTGTGGCGCGGTCGACATGATCACCCATGACAGTTACCCGCTGAATTATCCGTTCGCCTTCAAAATCGTTGAGCACGAAGTGTTGGGTGCAACGGTTATCCCACATACAGATCGTGCCTTGGCTCCAGCGATAGCGGACTGTAAATCGTGGGTTCTGCACCCACTGCGTGAGGTATCGCAGCAACATGTCACTCTCGGTGGCATTCATCTCGATGATGCGCCGCGTAAAGTGCTCGTTCACATACAGCGCCTTTCGGCCGGTCACGGGATGCACACGAACAACTGGATGCGCCGCCATCCGCTCAGGATGGTTGTGCGGTAGTGCGTCATGCAACGCCGTAAGGCCCTCACAGAGCTCCTGCATGGGTTGTGACAAGCCTTCGTACGCCGCGTAAAGACTTGCCCACATGGTGTCACCGCCCACGGGCGGACACTTCACCATGTGCAGAATGGACATGAGCGCCGGCGACTCCTGGAAGGTGATGTCCGTGTGCCACTCATCCGCAATCCCGCCCTTGGTCGCGGCGAGTTCAAAAATCTCCGGATGCTGCATGAAGGCGTTCTTCAAATGCGGGTGACCTTCAAGCGGTCCAAAGTGACGACCTAGAGCAACATGTTGATCGATCGTCAGTTTCTGCCCGGGGAAGAACAACACAAGATTTTGCGTCAACAGATCACGAATGGCCTTCACCGAGCCTGCATCGACCCGCCCGAGATCAACGCCCCGGACCTCGGCGCCGAGTGCGCCAGCCAATCGGGTGACCTGCCAGTCCGGTAGCAGTTGTTTTGCTTCGCTCATTTCAAAGGTCCTCGTGCTGTCGCCGACAGGTTTCGAGTATACCCGAGCAGTCGGTGCGGACCTGATCCGAAAAACCGGCTACGCGGACCATTGGCCTGGACACCTCGATGGATGGACAATGAACCCAAGAGAACAGGAGAACGCCATGTCCGCGGCAATTGCACCGATTCAGGAAAAAGCACGTACTCGGGAAGAAGTGAACGCGCTGCCCCTCACCGGGGGACTGGACGTTAGCCGCGCGGAACTTTTTAGGAACGACAGTCACTGGGCGTATTTCGCACGCCTGCGCCGCGAAGATCCGGTGCACTACTGCGGTCAAAGCCTCTTCGGCCCGTATTGGTCCATTACCAAATTCCGCGACATCATGGACATCGAAAAAAACCATGATGCGTTCTCTTCCGAGCCCGGCATTACCCTGGCGGATCGCCCGTTGGATTTTCAGACAACCAACTTCATCGCCATGGACCCACCGAAACACGACGTGCAGCGCAAGACCGTGCAGGGCGTCGTCGCGCCGATGAACCTCGCGAAACTGGAAAGCACGATTCGCGAACGCGCAGTTCGCATTCTCGACGGTCTGCCGGTAGGTGAGACCTTTGACTGGGTAGACCGTGTCAGCATCGAACTCACGACGCAGATGCTCGCGACGATCTTCGATTTCCCGTTCGATGAGCGCCGCAAACTCACCTACTGGTCGGATATGGCCACCTCCGGTGAACTGGCAGGTGGTCCTACGCCCGAACCGGTCCGCCGCAAAGCGCTGCTCGAGTGCCTCGAGTACTTCACTGCGTTACGTGATGAGCGCATCAATCAACCGCCGAGGCCCGATCTCCTCTCGATGCTCGCCCACGGCAAAGACACACGTGATATGCCGCCCATGGAATTCTTGGGCAACCTCATTTTGTTGATCGTGGGTGGCAACGACACCACGCGAAATTCAATTTCCGGCGGTGTTTACGCACTCAACCAGAATCCTGGCGAATACGACAAACTGCGCGCCAACCTCGCCATCATTCCGAACATGGTACCGGAAATCATTCGCTTTCAGACCCCGCTGGCCTATATGCGTCGTACCGCTAATCGGGATATCCAAATTCGCGACAAGATCCTTCGTGCCGGAGACAAAGTGGCGATGTGGTACGTCTCTGGCAATCGTGACGACGAAGAAATTCCTGATGCGGACCGTTTCTGGATTGATCGGCCTAACGTCCGCCACCACTTGAGCTTTGGCTTCGGTGTACACCGCTGCATGGGTAATCGCCTCGCGGAAATGCAATTGCGAGTGCTTTGGGAAGAGATCATGAAACGGTTTCGCCAGATCGAAATCGTTGGTGAAATCGAGCGTGTGCAGTCGAGTTTCGTGAAGGGCTACGCAACGATGCCAGTGGTTGTGCACCCCTGGTAATCGCACATGCATACGGGAGGTTGCGCCCTTGAATCGCTTCGTCCCGCCCCTTTACAGACACTCTTGAGTTTGCCGCCGCACGAATTAGCCGCCGAAATGCAGCCCAATCCGGTTGTCGTCGGGCTCTTTAATCACTGCAATGTGGCCAAACGGACCGATGGAACTTTTACCTTCATCGACCTTGCCACCGGCTTTACTACATCGTGCCAGCGCGCCATCGATGTCCGGGCAGTGCAGGTAGATGCGCACGCCATCGGCACCCGGACCACGGTCGCCCTGGAAGATCGTGCCTTCCGGACCGTTTGCAGACTCAAAGATTCGCATCTTGCCATTCGGACCGTCGATTTCACCCATCTTGCGATCCAACAGCGCTGCATAAAACGCCTGGGCTCGATCCACGTTTCTGACCGGGATCTCAAACCAGTTCACTTTGACATCAGTCATCACCGCTCTCCTTCATGTTGTGTGTCAGGTATCGATAAGACGAGCGAGCACTACCGAACCCGACATCACCTTGTCGTCTCGTTTCGCCTGCATTAACTTCGGGTCTTCCGCATTCTCTCTGCTGAACGAGGAAACCTCACCATGAGCTTCGTCTGCTGGAACTGTGGCCAGGACCTCGAATCCACCCCTCGTCCCGTCAGCCGGCATGCCCAGTGTCCCAAGTGTTTTGAGGCGCTGCATAGCTGCCGCATGTGTCGACACCACAATGCCAGCGTCACCGGGCAATGTGAGGATGAACGCGCTGATCCACCGACTCGTCGGGAAAGCGCCAACTTCTGCGAATACTACAAACCCCGTTTTGATGCCTATGTGAACAAACGTGGGCAGAACGTCGATGCTGCGCGCGCGAAGCTCGACGCGCTGTTTGGAAGTTCATCCTCTACCACCTCCAATGAAGCCGCTACGTCTGGGTCAGCCATACCTGAAATCGACAAAGCCGATGCCGCGAAAGCCGCGCTTGAAGCACTCTTTCCGACCCCCACAAAAAAGTAATTTTTACCTGCAACCGTTTTGGAGAGCGCTGCATCTAGAGAGTTAAGAGCGGCGAGAAGCCCTTCCGCATCAACCCGAAAGGTCCTGGTTTGCAGCCATAACGCACAACATGCGACTAGACGGTCCTACAGGCAGAAGTCTCCACGCCGTTCAACGTGAAGACCTGTACAACCCGCTCATACGAGCTTACGGAGATGAAAGAACATGAAGCGAATCTCCACAGTGCTTTTCAGTCTGGCCGTTGCCACCGGAACGCCGGTGGTCGCTCAAGCCGCTGACGACAATGCTTCGCGGTACAACCTGGTGTACTCCAGCTCTGATTTCAACAGCCCCGCTGCTGTTGTAGCTTTGCACGACCGGATCGTGAAAACAGCGAAATCACATTGTCCGAGCTATTTCGTCAGCCGCTCCATGGCCGACACCCGTGCTTGCGTACGTGATGTCGTCAGTGATCTCATCAAGGTGATCAACAACCCGATGTTGAGCGCCTATTCGTCAGGAAACTCGGTTCAGGAAGTCACCGCGGACGCGGGAGTACCGGATTCGCGTTCCTAACTCCACAACGAACAACTCCCGCGGGCACACCCTCCCCCAACGCTCCCGGTGTCCGCGGGAGTTCTCGCGCAATCGATCAGCAGCTAAGGCACGCCGCCGCGGGCTGCGGCCTCTCGTGCCGAGCGGACTTTGTCATTTGTTTGATTGAAAAGCAGTTCTCGGCGCCTTGATTCCTCCTCCGCAGACAATTGTCGTTGGCCCCATTCACGGTGTTTTCGAAAACCCGCGTCAACAGCAGGCCGTGCACCTACCGCTTCGACCCAGCGTTTCACGTTCGGGTAGTTGGACCAGACTTTTTCATCGATGAGACGTCCGAGAAGCATGGCCCAGGGCCACGTAATGATGTCGGCGATTGAATAGTCTCGTCCGGCCAAAAACAGACTGACGCCGAGTTGCGCGTCCATCACGCCACACAACCGATCCACTTCTCCGACGAATCGGCGGGTACCGTACTCGAGCTGCTTAGGGTCATCCGTCAAGTTTTTGCCGTAGTTCTTGAAGTGATTGGCATTGCCCATCATCGGACCCAGGTTGGCTATCTGCCAATGCACCCACTGCAGCACTCGGGCGCGGCCGCGTGCATCAGCCGGCAACAACAATCCGGTCTTGTCGGCGAGATACTCGAGAATCGCACCGGATTCAAAAACGGTAATCGGATCACCACCGTCGGCGGGGGTATGGTCCACGATCGCTGGCATACGGTTGTTGGGGCTGATGCGCAGGAATTCTGGTTTGAACTGATCTCCCCCGCCGATATCCACAGGCAGGCACTGATACGGCAAGCCACACTCCTCGAGCATGATGGTCACTTTCCATCCATTAGGTGTAGGCCAGTAGTGCACATCGATCATGTTGTCGCTCCGGTTGCGGGACGTGCGTTGTTGTTAACTTGTTACTCTCTGATTCGCAAGATCTACGCAGGGCTACGTAAATGCGTGAGGAGCTCGCGGTTAAACGACTCCGGTTGCTCAAAGTAAGGAGAATGCCCTGCATCTTCGATCACCACGAGTCGCGAACCCGGGATATGGGGTACATAACTACCCAACAATTCCGCAGGAAACAGGGGATCTTCAGCACCCGCGATGAAGAGTACCGGACAGGTCAGCTTGGAAGCCTCTTCAAGCGAAACCGGGTTCTTTCCAAGCGCGCGCAGCGTCGTGATGCGAAATTCAAGGTTAAAGCCGGCGATGGCCTGGTAAAGCTGCAACAGGGAAGCGTTCTCATGACTCTTACGCGACATCGTGCGCAGGATGCCGCTGCCGGCATCTTCATCTGAACGGGTGAGATTCGCGGCGGACGCCGTCGGAGCAGGATTAGGCAGGCCACCGGGGGTTGCCGAGAACGTCAGCGATAGCACACGCTGCGGTGCATCCAGCGCAAGCCGCAGCGCAGTGAATCCACCCATAGACTGGCCGACCAGGTGCGCCTTCTCAATGCCCGCTGCAGCCAACACCGCCAACGCATCGTCGCGAAACTGCGGTGTCGATATCGTCGTTGCAGCGGCTGGGCTGCGCGCGAACGTGCGGTGATCAAAGGTGATGCACTGAAATCCCTGCTGAACAAAGAACGGGACTTGCTGGTACCAGATCGCGGCATTTCCGCCTGCACCGTGGGCAAAAAGAATCGCCGGGCCTTCACCGTGGACTTCAAACCAGATCCGCGTGTGATCAGCGTCGTTTACTTGAGCAAAGGGCATATTGGACTACCGTCGATTTTGTAAAAGCTTAAGCTGCTGCCATCCCTCGTTGGAAGCCTGAAGACATACTAGACGCTTGATCGGACCCACCCGGCAGGCAAGCGCCCTGATCGCCGTATAGATTCACGCTGCGGTGTGGATAAGCCCCACACCAAAAGCGAATCGCACGCCATCACCACGATACGGTCACTTGGGGAAAAGGCTCTGATGCACGTTGAGGCACTGCGTTCTGGTCAGGATCGTGAGCTCCACCGTCAGCTGCTCAACGATCCCGATGTCAAACGTGTGAATGAGGAGATCGCCCGCCACGAAGCGCGTGGCAACCTGGGAGTTCGCCGCCAGCTTCTCAACACTTCGGTTCGCCTTTCCGAGACCATGGCCCCCGATTTGCACCGCACCGCCGCGGAATGCCGTGAACGCCTGGCACTCGACATCCCACTTGAGCTCTATGTGTTTCCAAGTCCGAGCTTCAACGCAGCCTGTGTGAAGCCCGAGGCGGGCCGATTATTCATCATGTTTTCCTCTTCCATCCTCGAAGCGTTCTCCGCACCGGAGATCCGCTTTGTCATGGGACACGAGCTCGGTCATCACCTTTTTCATCACCACGACATTCCTATCGGCTTTGTCCTGCGTGGCCAACAACGTCCGACGCCGAAGCTTGCCCTCACGCTGACCAGCTGGTCGCGCTACGCAGAAATCTCTGCGGATCGGACAGGTGCTTATTGCGCAAGAGACATCGAAGCCGTCGCCCATGCCCTGTTCAAACTCGCTTCGGGTCTTTCCGGTGGGTATGCGAAGTTCTCCCTCGCCGACTTCCTCAAACAAGTGGATGAGATGCAACTCGAGCGCGCCGATCCGGGCGATGGTGCACCGACCGAAGACTGGTTCCTCACGCACCCGTTCAGCCCTCTGCGCGTGAAACCACTCGCGCTGTTTGATCAATCGGTTCTGTCGAAGAACACCGGTACTTCTGTCGATCAGCTCGAATTGGGTGTGCACGAGCTGATGAGTTTGATGGAGCCTTCGCATCTCGAAGCACGAACCAACGTCGCTGAAGCCATGCGGCGGCTGCTCTTTGCGGGCTCCATTGCGATCGCAGACGCATACAGTGGGATTGAGGCTGCCGAGGTTGCGGCTTTCGAAAAGTTTTTTGGATCGCGCGCGTTCTCCAGCCGCCTGGATGTCGAAAAAATCCGCAGTGGGTTGGCTGAGCGGATCACCCAGGTGCGTGAACAAACCAGCGTGCCTCAACGTATGCAGGTGTTGCGCGATCTTATTGTCATCGCGCGTTCAGATGGCTCGCCGCCTGATGCTGAACGCAAGGTGCTCATTGAGATCGCTCATGGATTGGGTGTCTCAACCTGTTTTGTAGATCAAATGATCAATACCAGCACGGAGCTCGACTGATGGTTGACTGGCGTGGCAGAAAAAGAAGCGACAACGTTATCGATATGCGGGGAGGTGGATCGCCCGCTGGCATGGGCCGTCGCACGGCACGCGCTGGAGGTGGCATTGGTATTGTCGGCATCATCGTTCTTGTGGTCATGTTCTTCATGGGCGCGGACCCCATGCAGCTCTTGGGCATCGCTTTGGGAGGTGATCCAGCAGCCACGGTTTCGCAAACACAAGCGCCGGATGTCGAGCCGAGCGCGTCTGCAGAGACGGATGAGCATGCGGCGTTCATGAGCGTCGTGCTTGAAGACACGGAAGAAACCTGGGGACGTTTGTTTCACGCCGCTGGCAGCACGTATCCGGAACCGCAGCTGGTGTTATTCGAAGAGGCAGTAAACACCGCCTGCGGATTCGGCAGCGCGGCTGCTGGTCCGTTCTATTGTCCGGGCGACAAGAAGCTCTACCTTGACCTCTCGTTCTTTCGCGAGCTTGGCAACATGGGCGCTCCTGGGGATTTTGCTCAGGCTTATGTGATCGGCCATGAAGTGGGGCACCACGTGCAAAACGTGATTGGCATCCTGGATCGTGTGCAAGCGATGAAGGGGCGTGTCAGCGAAGAAGACGCCAACGCTCTTCAGGTTCTGGTGGAGTTACAGGCGGACTGCTACGCAGGTGTGTGGGCCAATCACGCCGAGACCAAAAGAGACCTCCTCGAAAGCGGAGACGTCGAAGAAGGTCTTGAAGCCGCTGCCGCGATTGGTGACGACACGCTTCAGCGGCGCGCGGGTCGAGCCGTAAACCCGGAGTCGTTTACCCATGGTTCGTCGGCCGAGAGGGTCGAGTGGTTCCGTCGTGGCATGCAATCGGGTGACGTGGAGCAGTGTGATACGTTTAAGGCTGCTGGCGTTAGCTTGCGCTGACGTAGAGAAGACGCAAAAGGGCATCCATTGACGCCCTTTTTTTTAACGCGGATGAGGTCGCGCTCTACTTCGAGAGTTGACCCATCCCTTCTTCGAGCCCTCGCACTGTCAACGGGAACATCTTTCCATTGACGAGATCCCGCGTCATACCCACGGAAGTTGAATACTCCCAAGTCTCTTGCGGTGTCGGATTGATCCAAACTACCTTGTCGTAGCTTTCAACAAACCGGCTCATCCACAAAGAACCGGGCTCTTCGTTCCAGTGTTCGACGCTGCCACCGGCGTGGGTAATTTCGTAAGGCGCCATGGTGGCATCACCGACGAAGATCACCTTGTAGTCCCGCGCGAACTTGTTCAGCACCTGCCAGGTGGGCATCCGTTCACCCATGCGTCGCTTGTTGTCCTTCCAGACACTTTCGTAGACGAAATTGTGGAAGTAGAAGAACTCGAGGTGTTTG
>SYFY01000139.1 GCA_005799745.1 Gammaproteobacteria bacterium | reverse complement strand
CCATCGGCAAAGCCGAGAAGGCGCTCGAACTCATGGTGAAGCGTGGTGCTACCCGTAGCGCCTTCGGGAAGCCCATCATCAAACTCGGCAAGAACCTCGAAGTCGTGTCACGTGCACGAATCGAGATCAACGCCATGCGCCTCGCTGTGCTGCAGGCAGCAAAAGCGATGGACGTGCTGGGCAACAAAGAAGCACGGGTTTACGTGAGTGCGGTGAAGGCGATGGTGCCGGAGAAGGTCTGCCAGATCATCGACGCCGCCATCCAGATTCACGGCGCCACCGGTATCTCCCAATGGACACCGCTCGCTGGTCTCTACACGGATATGCGGCACCTGCGGTTTGCTGACGGCCCGGATGAGGTGCACCACATGGTGGTGGGCCGTGCGGAAGTGCAGCGTTATGGGTTGTGGGGGGAATAACCTGCAGACGAAGTAACCGGATTCCGCCCGGTTAAGCCCTGACACCAAAAGTCCGAGGTCTGGTCCCAAGCGACCAGGCCTCCGTCAAGACCATACCATCAGTGGCTCTTTTCGATCCTCCCAAGCGCCTGTAGCTTCTCCAGACGAACCTCGTCAGCGCCAACAAATCGATCACCGCAGCGCTCACCCGGCTGATATCCAACGATCCTGCTTCCTGCATCGCTTCGAGATCCGACCAGTCTTTCGTTCGATTAAACAACGCTTTGAAGACAGCCAGGTCTTCACAACACAGAAACGGGAGGCTCACATCCGCGAGTGGCTCCCAGATGACACGGCTTGCAAGTTTTTCGTGCCACTCCGTGCTGTTGAAAAAGAGATCAACGGGTGTGTGTTCAAACCACAAACGACATTGCAGGTCGCGCTTCAATACTTTCACGTCGGCTTCAGTCCAGCGCACTTGAGTAGGCAGCGCGGCCAGAACCCGCTCGATGTCGGTACCGTTCACAAACACATTCACGTCGATATTGATCGTTGCCCGAGCTTGACCGGCGCACCACGCCGATGCCAACGCACCACCAAAGGCATGGGGTAAATCGGCTTTGGCGAACGTCCGATGGAGGCGATGAATCTTGCGAATGAGATCAACCACTTCACGCCCTCTTCAGATGCGCAATGACCGAGCCATCGAGGTGACGCGAAACACGTACCGGGAACTGCTCCGCAAGCCCAAGCACTTGTATGAGTTCATCGCTTCGCGAGAGACCATTGGCTTCCCGGATTCGTCGCGAATACGAGAATTCGACCGCCAGACCACACGATTCAATGATGCGGAGAAAGGTTTACAGCGTCGGCGATTTTGTTCCGTGCTCGTAGGCACTTAACGTCACATGGGACGTCCCTGCACGCCGCGCCAGCTCGCGCAAGCTGAGCCCGGCATCGAGGCGCGCCCGTTCAAGGTGCTTACCGGGAGACGGTTCAGAATAGCTCATCTCTGATCTCTGAAGGTGGTATCCGATTGAATACCAGCATAGTTCAACAACGCTCCGACGCTCTAGTCCTGCTTCGGGCAAATACCTTGATGGCAGCCACATTTCAGGCGTCGGCACGGGGTTCAGAAACAGGACACTACACTTCCCTCCGCAGGATTAGGATTAACTTGCCAGATCGAGAAGCCCGCTATGCCCTTCCCCATTCATGATCGAACTGCGCGGCTACGCCTGGAATCACGTGCGAAGCCTTACTTCATGCGCCTGTCGACCGACATTTCGCTTGGCTACCGCCGCGGTAAAACGTTGTCACGATGGGTCATTCAGCGCCGCAATCAAGGTCGCTCAGTGATGCATACCCTGGACGATGTGATTCCCGATGATCGATTGCCCACCGATGGCCTGCGGGTGCTTGCCTTCCATCAAGTCGTGGAGAAAGTGATGAGTGCAAAATCTGTCCTGAGTTGCAGCTTCTGGGGAAAGTCACGCCATGTGGTGGACAAACTGATCGCAGGTCCTGATGTCTATATCTGCGATCGGTGTGTGCGCCTTTGTCAGTGTTACCTCGACCATCCCGAAGAAAAAGGCAAAGTGCTTCTGGATGACGGCAAGCCGGTAATGAAAGACGGTCGTCCAGTTTTCATTCCACTGACTGAAGAAGAAGAACGCAAGTGTCAGGAACTTCTCGAGGAGTAGTTTTGCCACTGACCCCCTCCGGGTTAATCCAAGTCGGGTTAGTCCTGGCGTTGGTTGGTCCAGGGCTGATCGCGATGCTCTCGAACGCCATCGCGACAACCCCGGAAACGCTGGCACCTCGCGCGCTCACGTTATTGCTGTTCGTCGTTATCACGATGGGTGTGGTGTGGATCGCCCACGCTCAAGGCCCAACCCTCAACACCTATGGTTTTGCTGGGGCTGGTTGGTTTTCGTTGCCGGGCGGGTTTTTGCTCGCAGCGTTTTTCATCTTCGTGTATGGGCCCGCAGCTTACGCAGCACTGTTGGCACTCGGCGTTTCCGGGTTCGATATAGGACTCAACACTCTGCATGCACTCCCCCAGTGGTACCTCATCCTCGTGGTCATCGTGATCGCCTCTACCGAAGAATGGCTGTACCGTGCCTATGCGATAGAAACGCTGGAACGATTGACCGGGCGAACCTGGCTCGCCGCAGGCATCTCACTCGGTGCTTTCACTCTCGTGCATCTACCGCTCTGGGGACCAGGACCTGCCTTGTCGATTGTGATTTCCGGCGCGATCTTCACAGCGCTATATATTTGGCATCGCGACATCATCCTGCTCATCGTCGGCCACGTTTGCACTGATCTTTACGGCATCGTTCTAAGTCGCACCTGATTCACTCACCGATTAGACTCCGCCATCTCTCTTGGCTTCGGGAATCGTATGGTTCGCATCATCGCGACCTTGATAGTTTTGATCATGAGTATGCACGTCCAGGCTGAACGGGATTCTTTAGCGACGTTGAAGGCTGAGATCGAGCACCAGAAACTCCCCGGCGTTCATGCGGTCATCATCGAACACGATGGCGTTCGACTGGCTGAGTGGTACTTCAAGGGCCACGATCAAACCATCGGCCAGGATCTCAGCGCTATCTCCTTCAATGCCGACACCCCGCACGATGTTCGTTTGGTCACAAAGAGCGTCGTGTCGATGTTGTTCGGAATTGCGCACCACGACGGACTCATCCCCGATCTCGAACAGCCCATCGTGTCCTTCTTTCCGGAATTTACCGATCTCCCGTCTGCTTACACCGCCGACGTCAAGCTTCGCCATGTGCTTTCGATGACGTCGGGTTGGAACTGGGATGAATTCACCTACCCCTACACCGATCCACGCAACTCCGAGATCGCCATGGAGTTCTCTGACGACCCACTTAAGTTCGTCCTGACCCAGCCTCGTGTGGCGGAACCCGGAACGCATTTCACTTACTCGGGTGGTGACGTCGCTCTCGTCGGCGCTGTCATTGCACGAGCGGCGAAGATGCCGCTGGATCGCTACGCTGAAGAAAAACTGTTCGGTCCTCTTGGCATCACCACAACGGAGTGGTCGAAGCGGCTCGATGTACCGCGAGCCGCGTCGGGTTTGCGCCTCACACCCAACGCGATGGCGAAAATCGGCCAACTGATCCTGCACAAAGGCATCCACAATGCACGTCAACTCGTTCCTGCATCATGGATCCAAGCCTCAACCACACAACAGATCGATATTCCGTCAAAGCTCGCACCAGGCAGTGCCTATCGGCGCTTCTGGTGGCTGGGCGAATTTGAAGGCCAGCGCTGGATCGGCGCCTTCGGCAACGGTGGGCAACGCATCTGGATCGTTCCCGAACGTAAACTTCTGGTTGTAACCACGATGGGCCTCTACGATTCACCTGATCAAGGTCGCGTCCCGCAGACAATTCTCGCCACCGCTATCAAAGCGACCACATCAAGGGCTACCCAATGATCCAGGCCCTCCGCTACAACGCCGCCATCGCGTGCTTTTTGATGCTCGCCGCATGCGGTGAGTCAACCGTTACGGGCCCAGCGGGTGTAACCGCTGACCTGGTTTTCACCAACGCCTATGTCTACACCGTGGATGCCAATCGAACGATCGCTGAAGCGGTTGCTGTTCGTGGCAACACGATCATCGCCGTTGGCCAAAACGACGACATGAAGCCGTTCATCGGTGACACCACCCAGGTCCGTGACCTCGGCGGTCGCATGCTGATGCCAGGCCTTCAGGACACTCACGTACACGCCCTCGGCACCGTACAACCCGATGCCTGCGATCTGCAAAGCCAACCAGGAACGTTGGACGAGGTGGTGCCACTGCTGCGCGACTGCATCACCCGACATACCTCAAAGGCCGGCGACTGGTTGATCGTGCATCAGTGGTCGTACGCCATCGGCAATCAGCCGAGTGAAGCGCACCCGACGCTTCGCGCCGCGCTTGATGCGGTATCGACAGAACATCCCATCCTGCTCATCGGAAACGACGGCCACCACGGCGCCGCCAACAGTGCCGCTCTGGCGCAGGTCAAAGATGATGCAGGCAACACTGTCGGCATGAGTGCGGCGACCCTCGCCGGAGAATTTTCCGAGTGGCGTGAACACGTTGAAGTCGACAGCCGTGGTGAACCCACCGGCGGCGTCAACGAAGGCGCGCGTATCGTCGTCTATCCCAAGCTCTTCGCCGCGTTTCTCGGCGCAGGCGGCAAATCTGAATCCCTGATGCCACGTGTTGCTGAAGCGCTTGCGAGTCGCGGCATAACTTCCATTCAGGATCCCGCAGCGGATCCCGATGAACTCGAAGCTTACCGCTGGCTGGAACAAAGTGGCGGGATGACTTTCCGGATGCGGGCAGGACTCTACATTCGGCCGATCGACTCCCTCTCCGAGAACGCCGCAGCCCAGGTTCCAGCACTCATTGAGCAGTTCAAGAACGCTCGCGAAAAACTCAAGCACTCGAAGCTGATTCGCGTCGACGGCGTCAAACTCTTTGCTGACGGTGTACTTGAGGGGAACCCACTTTCCGAACCACCGACTCTGCCCGTCGCGGCAATACTCGGCCACTTCCATCAACCCCTCATCGCACCGGACCCGGAGAACCAATCCATCGCAGTTCGGGGCTATGTTGACCTCGACAGCGCGGCCTGCTCAGCCTGGCGCGCCAACCCTGGATCATTTTCCACGGAAGCGGCCATCAACACCTTCCGACGTGAACACGGCCACGTCCCAGCCCAATGTAATCAGGCGAGCGGTGTGCTGGAAAACAGCGAAGCGTTTATTCACGCCTTTGTTCAACAAGCGACTGCAGCGGGTTTCAATGTGCACACCCATGCCATTGCTGACAAAGGTACCCGTGTCGCCATTGATGCCTTTGAAGCCAACAAGGCAGAGGCGGATCGGCAAGGGTTAACGCAGAGTTTCGCGCATCTGCAGCTGGTTCATCCGGATGATCAAAAACGTATCGGAATACTCGGCATCTACTCCTCTTTCACCTACGCCTGGATGGTGCCTGAGCCCATGTACAACCTAACCGTCATACCGTTCCTCGAACAGGTGAAGGACGCGGGCTCGATGTTTGATCTGTCGACGTACTACATGCAAAACGTCTATCCGGTGAAAGCCATCGTCGATGCAGGTGGTATTCCGGCCTGGGGTAGTGATGCGCCGGTGGAGTCCCGAGATCCACGCCCGTTCCTCAATCTTGAACAGGCAGTAACCCGTGCTTATGAAGACAAGGTACTGAACGCGGCGAACGCCATCGACATTCATACCGCGCTTGCGGCATTCACCCAGAACGGTGCGCGATTGCTCGGCATTGGAGACACCACCGGCAGCATTGAAGTCGGCAAACTCGCTGACCTGGTCGTGCTGAATCAAAATCCGGTGACGCTGATGGAGCAAGGCAAGGCTACAGACATCTCAGACACTCAGGTTCTGCTCACGCTGTTTGATGGTCGTGTCATCTTCGAAAACCCGGAGAACTGAACACCCGCGATACCTGGTCATCGTGAGAGCAAGTTCTCCAGATGGGTTTTCATGGTAGGCCACTCATTCGGCAGGATGGAGTAGACGCAAGTGTCGCGCAGCGTGCCATCCCGCGCACGGGCGTAATTGCGGAGAATGCCATCAAGTTTTGCACCCAGCCGCTCAATGGCTGCACGACTCTGCCGGTTGAAAAAGTGTGTCCGCAGTTCAACTGCTATGCAGTCGAGCTGTTCAAAGGCGTGGGTCAGCAACAAGTGTTTGCACGCGGTGTTGAGTCGGGTTCGCTGGTAGCGGCTCGCATACCACGTTCCACCAATCTCCACGCGTTTATGGACAGAATCGACGTGCATGAAGTTAGTCATGCCGGCGACATCGCCACTCGCACGATCGATGACTGCAAACGGCAGCCATTCACTGGATCGCTGGTACTCCAGCCGCTTCGTGATTTCTCCGCGCAGGAGATCCGGCGAAGGTACCCAGGTGTACCACAGCTTCCACGCTTCACCATCGGCCAACGCTTCAAGCAAGGCGTCATGATGATCCATCGTCAACGGCTTTCACCGCGCCCATGCATTTTCCAGGGTTACTGGATTCAACCAGCCAGCTGCCACGAAGTTCTCCTGTTTGCCCTTATCACAACAGCGCGATGGGATTGCAGGGCGAACCTGTTCCGCCTTCAACACGCAACGGCGCGACGGTGAACTGGAAATAGTACTGCTGATGTTTGGCACACGCTTCACTGAGCGCATCAAGCCGGAGGTTATCGAGCAAGTGCACGCCCATCGCCGCTAAAGTGCATTGATGAATGGGCATACCCCAACCTTCCATGGGTACACCGGGAACAACGTCAGACACTCCATCACAACCGAGCACGGCGATGCCCCGTTGATGCAACCAAGGCACACATTCTGGATGCAATCCTGCAAGACCTTCCTTAAAAGGGACCCAAGCACCCTTCTCCAGGCGGCGCGAATCACGGCCCGTTGCAACCAGGAGAATGTCCCCCTCCGTCACCCGTACATTGCCAAACGCTTCAGCGGCTTCAAGATCAGACACTTTTATCGGCGTACCGGGTTCAAGCCACTCAAGCCCTTTGCTCACCGGGATGTCGAGCAGTACGCCGCGCGAGACGATGCCATCCTTCGCAGACATGATGCTGCCGCGCCGCGCGCCGGTGCTCTTCACTTCGGTTCCTTCGAACCCGTTGTACATGCGCCCGTCAACAAAGACATGACAGAGCGCATCGATGTGGGTGGTCGCCATACCATGAAATGCCACACCGACGAAGTCCATCGTCGCTTCTAGGCCAACGCCAGGAAGCACACAGTCATCACCACCACGAATCATCATGTGCAATGCCGGATGCGGGTTGTCGACCGCAGGTTGCACTGCGAGTTCACGTGCACAACTGACAGGCAACCCCACACGAACAGCTTGCGCCGCTTCGCGACGTTTCTGCGCCGTGATCAGATTGAGTGCTCCGGCTTCATCATCGGCGCCCCAACGTCCCCAGTTCTTCACCGACTCAAACACTGAACGCATGTGTGCAGGTGTCCACTCGATGGTCATCAGCGTTCTCCCGTTATGGTGTGCTATAGATATTTAGCATCCGCGCAGCCGATTCGCTTCACGGACTCGCCAAGCCTGATAGTCAGCGATGATCTTCGCATGATCAAACACTAACTGCGGTAGTGCCTCGGTCTGGAACCCTTTGGCTATGCGCGCGTCATTGCCCCCCTTGGGTAAACCATGCGCACGTCCCACATAGGTCACCGATACCGTATGCCCGCGCTTGTCCCGAACTGGGTCAGAGTACACGCCGAGCAAATCGATGAGGGTCACATCCAACTCGGTTTCTTCTTTCGCTTCGCGGACTGCCGCCCGTTCGACGGTTTCGCCAACATCTACAAACCCGCCCGGCAGCGCCCAACCAAGCGGCTCGTGACTGCGCTCTATGAGTACGATTTCACCGGGACGATCCAGCAGCTCGATGACGACGTCGACGGTGAGTAGCGGTGTCTTTGGGACAGACATGCAGTTCCTCTCGGCTTTCGCGGATCAGAGATCGGTGTCGCCATCATGCGCGATTCATTACAAAGGGTTAAGACTTCGGGTCATGCGTGATGAAGGCGAACGCTAGTGCTCATTTTCTACAGTCACACTCCAATCTGTAACCGATTTTTCTTGAGCTTTGGTAGTCTTGCCGAAGACTGAGCGAAAACGTGTCCATCATTTTGGAACCTGCCATGAAGGAAACTGAAGCAGACGCCACCGTTGCCGGAGAACAGCTTCGTGCTGGAGATCGCATCGCACTCAACTTCGCTGCCGCGTCACGTGATCCTGAAGTCTGTTCTGATCCTGGACGATTTGATCCGACCCGCAAAGAGATCGTGCACACGGCTTTTGGGGTGGGACCACATCGATGTCTTGGTGAACATCTGGCGCGTTTGGAACTTCGCGTGGCGATCCGTGAGATGTTGCGTCAGGTGCCGGACTTCACTCTGGCACCGGGAAGTGCGCCGACCTATGAAAGTGGTCAATTGCGCACCATGACGAAGCTTGAGCTGGTGTGGTGACGATCAAACCTTTGTGCTGCGAACCTATGCAATACGATCCGACGGATGCGGCTGCCGCTCAACGAGCGGCAAGACGTTAGGCATATAGAACGTCGTAAACGTCTCGCCCACCCGATGGGCATCCAGCGCGGCCTGTGTGTCCCACCACTCCACCAACAGAAATACCCGTGTGCTGGTTTGTGAGTGATAGATCTCGAAGCGTTCACAACCCGGTTCGTGGCGTGAACGATTCGCTGTTTCAGTCAGGAACTCACGCACGCGCTGCACATCCCCTTCTGACTTCACCGTGAGCACTACATTGAGGTGAATCATCGTCATCCTCAAATCATCGCTTCAATGACAAAAGGACCTGGCGTCACCACCGACTCGGCAAAGGCGCGAGTGAATTCATCGGCCGTGGTCACACGACGACCGGGAACACCCATGCCCTTCGCCATGGACACCCAATCGAGTTCGGGCCTGGTGAGATCGAGCATGCTCATGGCCTTAGGCCCGGGATTGTGTGCCCCGACCCGACCAAACTCGATTTGCAGAATCGAATACTTGCGATTGGCGAAGACCACTGTCGTCACATCGAGTTGTTCACGTGCTTGGGTCCAAAGCCCTTGCACGGTGTACATGCCACTGCCGTCCGCTTGCAGGTTGACCACCCGTCGACCGGGGCAAGCGATAGCCGCACCGGTCGCACATGGAATACCGTAACCAATCGAGCCACCGGTCAAACATAACCAGTCATGAGGTGCCGCGGTGCGTGTGGCTTGTACCGACGCGCCACCAGACATGCCACCTTCTTCGACGACGACAGCGTTCTCGGGAAGGTAATGCGCAACGGCAGCACCAATAGAAATCGGATTGAGCGCGCCACTCATCAGTCCGGGCCGCTCCAGGGACATCACACCCGCCGGCGTATCTTTGATACCCACCGCTTCACCGAGCGCGATCAGCGCACCTCCGATATCCCCATCCCGTTCCACCAACGTGTGCAGCGTGCACCCTTCAGGCGTAAGCCAATTGGGTTTGTCCGGATAGGCGAAGAAGGTGATAGGCGGTTGTGATGAAACGATGATGAGGTGTTTTGTGCCCGCCAGAACTTCAGCAGCCTGTTCTCCAAAATAGGGTAGACGCACGATATCCACACATCCGGCACCGCGTTGCATACGCGGAATGAACGTATCACCGAGCCAACGTGCACCGGTCTTCCGAGCGATGCGATCCAGCAGTGCCGTGCGCTCGCTTGTCAAATGGCCATTACACAAGAGCACACAGGGTTCACCGGACTTGAGTGCGCGCGCCACGTCGTCTACTGCTGCAGTGGATACAGGCTTCGGTGCAATACGTGGCAAGGTTTTCGCTGCGGCTCGGGTGCGATTCCATGCGGTATCGGCCGGTAGGATCAGTGACGTGACTTGTCCAGGCGGCGACAGCGCCGCTTGCACAGCGAGTGCCCCGTCGGCCGCGACCGAATCGGCGGACTCGGACACCTTCACCCAATGACAGACCGTCTTCGCAATGCCCTCGACGTCGGAGGTCAGCGGTGCATCGTACTTGCGGTGAAAAGTCGCATGATCGCCGATGACATTGATCACAGGCGTGCGCGCCTTCTTGGCGTTGTGCAGGTTGG
>SYFY01000138.1 GCA_005799745.1 Gammaproteobacteria bacterium | reverse complement strand
GATGAATTCATGGATCTCCGCTTTGATCCAATGCACTGCAAAAGATACCAGCCTCACGCCGACGTCCGGGTTGAACCGTTTGACCGCCTTCATCAGCCCTACGTTACCTTCCTGACTCAAATCCGCCTGGGAGAGCCCATAACCCTGGTAGCCGCGGGCGATATGAACCACGAATCGGAGGTGAGAGATAACCAATTGCCGAGCGGCGTCCAGATCCCCTCCATCGAAAAATCGTCGCGCCAGTGCCGTTTCTTCTTCGGCGCTAAGCAGCGGAAATGCACTAATCGTATGCAGGTAAGCATCGACATCCTTGCCGGGACTGAGACTGGCCAAGGGAACTATGTGGCTCGACATGTGATACCTCCGGTAACACTCTTACGACGATATTAGCACTCGACTTTGGGGAGTGCTAACGGCGGATCGAAAAAAACGTTAGGCAATTCCCGAAATCAGTGGATATCGATCTCATGGACTCTACGACCGGCGGAGACGATAGCCCCGCAGACACCGAGCCCTGCACCCAATAACAACATCATCACCAGGAACGTAGGCGAGAAGCCGATCAGGGTCAGCTCGGCACCGTAGCTGCTGAATAGCGAGGTCAGCGGGCGCTCAATCACTGTTAACGCAATCGCGATCAGCATCAATGCTACCAAGGCCCCCCCTGCTCCATAGATCGCGCCAAAATAGAGAAAAGGTCGCCGGATTTGACCATTGGTGGCACCAACGAGTTTCTGCACCTTCAGCTCATCAAGCCTTGCCTCTATCGCTAGCCGAATGGAGCTCGCGGTCACCAGTACTGCGGCGACGCCAAAAAGGATGGCGAGGACCAGAGATAACCGACTCACAACGACCGTGATGTCCTGGATGCGGGCCAGCCAAGTCTTTTCAACCACGACTTCCGCCACAATCGGCTCTCCAGACAATCCTGTGGCGACCACGTCCAGGTCCGCTGTGCTGACGCCGCTGTCGAGCAACACCCGAATCGACGCCGGTAGCGGGTTGCCGGCCAGCATGTCGAGGGCATCTCCAAGCCCCGTATGTGCTTGAAACTCCGTAAGCGCTTCCTCTGGAAGTGTAGTGATCACGCTCGCCACTCCACGCTGCTGCTCCAGCCTAGCCGCAAGATCTCGCACTGCCGCCTCAGAAGCATCGAGCTTCATATACACCGACAGTCCCGGACGACCATCCCAAGCCGCACTGACATCGTCGAGATTTCGCTCAAGCAGGTACAACCCTGCAGGCAATGCGAGCGCAATACCTACCAAGAGCCAGACCAGCAGACTCGTTCCCGGTCGACGGCTGACGAAATCAATAGCCTCTTTGAAGACACGAACATGATCCCTGAGCCAGATCGTAGGGCTGCCTGCTTCGAGGCCTTCAAATGGATCCTTAGCCTTCCGAAGCACGCTGCTCCTCCCTACGCTCGTCTAAGGAGTCGCCGTCAAACCCGCCATCCTCAACAAAAACGCGGGGAGTCGAAGGCCTATCGCCGGTATCAGAGTTCACTCTGCCCGCTACCAGTTCAATGATCCGTCGCCCGCTGGCGTGAATCAGTTCCCGATCGTGACTCGCCACGATGACGGTTGTTCCGACCTGATTGAACTGTTCAAACAGAGACATGATGTCTCGAGAAAGGTCCGGATCGAGATTTCCGGTCGGCTCATCGGCGAGCAGAATCCTCGGCCGATTGGCTACAGCACGTGCAATACCGACTCGCTGTTGTTCGCCCGTCGACAGATGGTGGGGCAACAATCGTTCTTTTTCCAAGAGACCAACGCGGGTGAGTGCCGCTCGAACACGCCGCCCAAGATCCTTTTCCGGCATACCGAGCACACGTAACGGGATAGCCACGTTCTCGAAAACAGAACGTCCCGCCAACAGATGATGGTCTTGAAACACCGCGCCGATGTGACGGCGGTAGTAAGGCAGCCGAGTCTCCGGAAGCTGCGTGATGTTCACGCCGTTCACGTGTATCTGACCACGAGTCGCTTGTTCCATACGTAACAACAAGCGCAGGAAGGTGCTCTTGCCTGCACCAGAGTGGCCGGTGAGAAATGTCATGCTCCCTTCTTCGAACTCGACTTCGACATCTCGAAGCGCTTCGAATCCGTTTGCATGCCGTTTAGTGACGCCGCGCAGCTCTATAAATCCCAAACTCTGCGTCCCGAGTAATTGATGAAGCGTGCGTACATAGTCTCGACCGTGGAGCTATCCATTGATCCCAGCGTCGCGCTGGCAGTCGGGAGGGTAGCTGCTCCGCTGCCGCTGCGCATCATGCCGTTGTGAGCGCTGGTAATAACGCGTCCACGAACTTGTCAGCCGTGAATGGCTCAAGATCATCGACACTCTCACCGACGCCGACGAAGTAGATCGGCTTGCCGGAGGCTTGCGTCACCGCAAAGAGAACACCTGCCTTTGCTGTGCCGTCGAGTTTGGTCACGACAAGCCCGGTGAGCGGAACCGCGTTGTCAAACTCCCGGACCTGGCTCAATGCGTTCTGCCCAACACCACCGTCCATTACCAACAGAGTTTCATGGGGTGCATCTGGCAACATCCTCGCGACAACCCTCCGGATTTTGGCGAGCTCTTCCATCAGATTCTGTTTGGCCTGCAAACGACCAGCGGTATCGGCAATCACCACATCCGCACCTCGCGCAGTTGCCGCCTGAACCGCATCGAAGATAACAGATGCAGAATCTGCACCTTGGGCTTGCGCGATTACCGGGATCTCATTGCGTGTACCCCACGCCTGAAGCTGCTCTACCGCTGCAGCACGAAAGGTATCACCTGCAGCTAACATCACGTTCAATCCTTGTGACTTCAGAAGCCCTGCCAGCTTGCCGATCGTGGTGGTCTTTCCGGCGCCGTTAACACCAACCACAAAAACTACAAAGGGCTTCCGCGAGCGATCCACCTCGAAGGGCCGCTCGAAAGGCAACAGTCGTTGGCGGAGGAGTTCCCGTAAGGCTTGATGTAGCGCAATAGTATCGTTGAGCTCCTTTCTCTTCACCCGGGAAGTCAGTTCCTCCATGACACTCTGAACCGTCTCCATCCCGACGTCCGTAGACAGCAAGGCCATCTCAAGTTCGTCAAGAACTTCTGCATCTATGGCTTTCGCGCCGAGGAGCAGATTACCAATGCCGGTGGAGAGCTGTTCCCGAGTACGGGCGAGTCCTGCCTTGAGGCGCCTCCACAGACCGCCGCTTTTTTCTTCAGCGGCCATCGGTGACATGCCTTCGGGTCATCACGAACTCAAAACAACGATAAAAGCAGGCCCGATCGAGCACAGAGCCGCTGCCGGCGGACCGTCCAACCGGCAGAATGCAGTAAGCCTGAGGCATGGGGTGTGGATCTGAACAACGAGGTGCGCATTATCAGCGGGAAGTGGAAGGGTAGAAAGCTCCGCTTTCCGGGAGACCGGTCCGTCCGACCCACGCTCGACCGAGCGAGGGTGACTTTGTTCAACTGGTTAGCTGGTGAAATCGAAGGCCGGAGATGTTTGGATCTATTCGCGGGTAGCGGCGCTTTGGGGTTTGAGGCGTGTTCGCGAGGGGCCGCACAGACAACTCTGGTTGAGAACGATCCGCCGACCGTCAAAGCCTTGCGCGAAAATCTGATCCGCTTCGGGGATGACTCGATCCACATCCTGCAGATGGACTCGCAAACCTTTCTCCACACGCATAAGGCGCCATGGGATCTCGTCTTTCTCGATCCGCCTTATGACTCGGACTTTTTGGAGACCTCCCTCACCGCACTCCGCGCCTGTTTACCGGTCGGCGCCTCAGTGTATTGCGAGACTCGCGAACCACTGATCGCTCCGTTGGGTTATCTCATGCGAAAACAGAAACAACTGAGCGAAACGTGCATGAGTCTGCTCGCGCGGGATTAGCACCGCACGCAACCGACGCCGCCTTTCTGATTACTTCTTAATCCGCGATGGTTTGGCTTCAGGCATCGTGCTGCTACCATCCGCCGAGCCGAGAACCGCAGACGCCGGAGACATGTGTTGCGTAAAGTGATTTACCCTGGGTCGTTCAACCCCATCACCAATGGACACACGGATCTCGTCCGTCGTGCCCTACGGCTTTTTGATCATGTCGTAGTCGCGATCGGCACATCTGCACAGAAAAACCCGAAGGTCGACCTTGCTGATCGAGTTGCGCTTTGCGAGGAAGTGCTCCAGGTGTTCGGGGATCGGGTGTCCGTTGAAGGCTTTAACACGTTGCTCGTGGATTACGTCCGTAGCTGCGATACACGATTCATTCTGCGTGGATTACGCAACATGATGGACTTCGACTACGAGTTTCAGATGGCAGAGATGAATCAGTCGCTCGATCCAGAGATCGAATACGTCTTTCTGCCCACATCGACGGAGACGGGTTTCATCTCCAGTTCTCTAGTGCGGGAAATTGCAGCGCTCGGCGGGGATGTCGCCAAATTCGTTCACCCGGCAGTGGTGGAATCCCTCAAGGCGCAGAGAGCGAAGTCCTGACGTCGACCGAGCAGCGACGGGGATGTACCCCCGCTCACTTTTCCGTTTTGGCCTCGCGTTTATACCCTGAAGTCGTACAGCCAAGACATCGAACAAATGTCGTTTTTGCCGGCTTGAGTACGAGGTGCTCGGCAGCCTGACCTACATTCCCACCCGCAGCGCTAAAGGCAGGCTGACAACAAACGCTACAGAACCCAACGCCGTAAGTACTACTCCAGCCGGGCGAGCGATAAGTAGATCTCCTGCCATCGCCATCGCTGTGGGCTGATCCAGTTCACCGGCATTTGCCGTAGGCGACAACGACAAGGTCAATGTAGCGAGCACTGCAACAGTCAGTGGCCACCGCGCCATTCGCTGAGGGAGTGTTTGTACCTTCTTGTGCATGCGTGCCTCCTGCAAACGCATAGATGAACTGTACCAATCAGTCGATCAAGACTTTACACGATACCGGTCCAAAACCGCGCGAGGGCTGGCAGGAAGGGCAGTAGTAAGTGCTGCGCCCACCAAGTACGACTGACTCGATGCCCGCACCACAGCGAACACACGGTTGGTCCGCGCGATCATAAACCCTGAGGCTCTGCCGGAAGTAACCCGGTTTTCCTTCTGGATTGATGAAATCACGCAGCGTGGTACCACCAACACGGATGGAGTCATCGAGCACCATTCGAATGGCACGAGCAACATCTTCAAACCGACCTCGAGGAATTCGACCTGCGGCACGGGTTGGGCGCACGCCAGCTAGGAACAAAGCCTCATTGGCGTAGATGTTGCCTACGCCTACAACGATGTGTGAATTCATCACGAAGAGCTTCACGGCTACTTTGCGGGCACGTGCCTTTTCAAAGAGCCCCTGACCTGAGAATTCATTTTCGAGCGGCTCAGGTCCGAGCGACGCCAACAACGGATGCGTCTCGCCGCCGCCCGGTTGCCAAAGCACACATCCAAAACGGCGCGGGTCATTGAGTCGAACCAGATGTACCCCGCCGAAGTCGAGCTCAACGTGGTCGTGCAACAATCGAGGTGTCTCTCGCTCAACAAACCGAAGGCTTCCGGACATGCCGAGGTGAACAATCAAACTGCCGTGTTCAAAGTCGAACAGCAGGTATTTTCCGCGTCGTCTTAACCGTTGTACGACATGTCCTGGAAGTTCGTTCGGAATGGAAACCGGCCACCGTAGCATGGGTTGGTGAACCGCGAACTGGCGGAGCGCTTGACCTTCGATAAGAGGCGCCAAACCACGTCGGGTGGTTTCTACCTCTGGCAACTCAGGCATCGGTGCTGCGATGCGTCGGCGCGCTAGCGCGGGGTATCACTTCGAGGTGGTACACCCGGCCCAACTCGGAAGTTACTTAATCTTCGCTTCGGTATAGAGAACGTGCTTACGGACCACCGGGTCGTACTTCTTCATCTGAAGCTTGTCCGGGGTGGTGCGCTTGTTCTTGTCGGTGGTGTAGTAGTGACCGGTACCGGCACTCGACACGAGCTTAATTTTGTCACGCATCAATGGACTCCTTCAGTCGATCCGCTTACCGGTTGCGTCACCATCTTCAAGGAAGTGATGGATGCTCTGCCGGATCTTGACGGATCAGATAAATCGGGCTTGTTAAACCTTCTGACCAGCGGCTCGAAGTTCGCCGAGTACAACTTCGATGCCTCGCTTGTCGATGATTCGCATGCCTTTCGTAGACACACGCAGGCGCACGAATCGTTGTTCGGATTCGACCCAAAATCGCTTGCTCTGCAGATTGGGCAGAAAGCGCCGCCTCGTTTTGTTCTGGGCGTGGCTGATCTTGTTTCCGCTCTGCGGGTGTTTTCCGGTGACCTGACAAACTTGGGACATGGTGCATCCGGGCGGCAAAAAATGGAGCGACTTTATACACCAGCCCTATCTTCAGGTCAAAAGCCCCGAGGACAAAAGCCCCGAGGTTCAAACACACGCACAAGGTCCGCGCTCATAACACGCCTCTCTCCGCCATGGAGACGGCCCTTCCTCCGCCCACGATGACATGGTCAAGCAGTCGAACCCCAACCTCAAACAACAATGGCCTGAGTCTCTCAGTCAGGGCGATGTCTGCAAGACTGGGCTCTGCCAACCCGGAAGGGTGATTGTGTGCAAGGACAATCGCGGCCGCATTGAGCGCTAAGCACCTGCGAAGAATTTCTCTTGGGTAGACATTTGCACTATCAATGGTTCCGCTGAATAGAACCTCATGGGTGAGAAGACGGTGCCGGCTATCAAGGAAGAGCGCCGCAAACAATTCGCGATCCTGTCCGTCCAGTCGAAGGATCAACAGTCTTTTCACCGCCTCAGCGCTTGCAAGCAACGGTCCCGACTCAATCTGCTCGAGCGTGGCGCGTTCAGCAAGCGCCAGGAGCCAGCGTCCCTCAAAGCGTCGGGACCTGCAGCCAACAAGCGCTCCCGAGGACGCTCACCGTCCTGCACCGACCGCTTTCGTTTCGTAGAACTTGCGTTGCTCTGTAGTTGGCAGTTTTTACGGGTGTTATCTTCTAGGCAACTTCGCGCTGCAGAGCTCGCATCCAGCATCGGTGAATCACTCTGCTCGACTGTCATTCGGGAAACATCCATGGGCTTGGCCGGAAAAAAGATCGTATTGGGAGTTACGGGTGGCATCGCAGCCTACAAAGCGCCAACCCTTGTGCGACGTTTGCGTCAGGCTGGTGCTGACGTCCAGGTAGTTATGACACGTGCTGCGATGGAGTTCGTTGCGCCAACCGCCTTGGCAGCCGTAGCCGGGCGCCCGCCTCGAGAATCACTGTTCGATCTGCACGCCGAAGCGGCCATGGGACACAACGAGCTCGCCCGCAGGTCAGATTTCGTCCTCATAGCCCCGGCAACGGCTCACTCCATGGCGCAGATTGCCAATGGGCTGGCATCGGATCTTCTGACGACCCTCTGCTTGGCGAGCAGGGCACCTCTCGTCCTCGTGCCTGCGATGAACAACGCGATGTGGGAAGCAGCGGCAACCCAAGCGAACCTCGGCCGACTTTCTGCTCTCGGCCATACCGTGATGCCGCCGGAGTCCGGAGAGCAGGCTTGCGGGGAAGTTGGTCCAGGCCGCATGCCCGAGCCAGAGGCCATTGTGCAGTTTCTCAACAGAAGGCTGTCGAGCACCCTGCCGCTCAAGGGGTTAAAGGTTCTTGTGACGGCCGGTCCGACACGTGAAGCAATCGATCCCGTGCGATTTATCTCGAACCACAGCTCAGGAAAACAAGGCTACGCCTTGGCGACAGAAGCCAGGGAGCTGGGCGCGTTCGTGACGTTGGTCACCGGGCCGACGGCACTAATACCGCCTGCTAACGTCCGCACGGTACAAGTCATCAGCGCCAGGCAGATGCTGGACGCTGTAATCGCAGAGCTTCCAGGCACAGACCTCTTCATCGGTGTCGCCGCAGTCGCGGACTACCGCGCTCGAGAGGTGCTTGAGCAGAAAATCAAACGGATCGAAAAAGGTATCGACGCCATCGAACTCGTACCCAATCCGGACATCATCGCAACGGTCGCGGCATCCGCCCATCGGCCAAGAATGGTCGTTGGCTTCGCTGCCGAAACAGAGGACGTGTTGAACAATGCCCGAGCGAAACTTCTGAGGAAAAAACTGGATGCCATTATCGTCAACGACGTCTCCAACCCAACCATCGGCTTCAACAGCGACAACAATGCCGCGACGCTCGTCCTGGCTGACGAAGAGGTGTTCATGGACGCCCGTCCAAAGGCTGTGCTTGCCCGTGACGTACTGCTTAAATTGCGCGATAAATTGACAGGTGGGTTAGCGCCCACCAACCCTGAAGCCCTTTAAACACTGGCACTCCGTTCGAGCCACCGATACCATAGACCGCAGATAAGCAGCCGGGAGCAGAGGTGTCCGACACGGGAGCTGAGACAAAGTCCGGAAATTCAGTTTCGGATACTCGCACGGATACCTGGACAAACGCTTTTCCGGCGATCGCCATTTCTGTAGCAGGCATTCTGGTGGCATTTGCGGTCATTTGGTGGCTGTTGTTAGCCAACGCTCAACAGGCAGCTGAAGAGGCCAGAATTCAGCAGAGTCTGAACGAGGCAAATGGCATTCTCAGCGCACGCCTCAATGAATTTGAAACTCAGGTCCGCTCGATTGCGACCTCTGAGTGGGCTCGGACTCAGAGTCTGCCGGCCCTGGGGGTGGATCCAGGCTCCAACACCGCGCTCCCTTGGGAATCCTTACTGCCGTTTTACCGCAGGATCTCGGTCTTTCCTCGTGGCTCGGCAGAAGTCGACTTGCAGGCCGCGATTCCGATTAACTTCGCCGCGCTCGATCTGATCAAACGGGCCGAAAGCGAGCCCTTCTCAGGTCCAGAAGTTTCGCTCAACCATCGTGATCTTGTTTACGCCGCAGCCCCAGTTACCGTTGATGGAAAGATCGCTGGCACAAAATTCGTCGCCATTGAAACCCGCTGGTTCGCGCTACCGTTCTCACAAATCGCTGAACCTGAGGGAAGTTTTGAAGTCGTTCAGTCATTCCAGGCGACGGAGCCCACGACGGTCATGCAGTGGGGGAGTGGTGGCGATGGATCGTCGGCCGAGGAAGCGGCGACGACGAATGCCAACTGGACGCTTCGCTTCCTGCCGAGAGCGGCACCGGTTGATGTACCTGGCTTCACATCCCTGCTTCCGACACTCGCGTTGTGTTTGGCATTCGTGCTCGGGGGGATCTTTCTTGGGTTTTCGCGTCTAGCCCGAAAGCTCGCGGTTGATCTCGGAACGCTGCAGGGAGCATTGACCAGATTTATCAAGGACGGGAGCCTGCCGACCCAGCGTTATTCGATGAGTGCGATCCGGAATCTATCCAGTCAACTCATGTCGGACGACACGCTCCGAAATAGTCGAGCATCACAACTCCCAACGACAGCTTCCCCATTCGCCGGCCAATCGACAGCACATAAGGCACCCATAGACGGTCGACCTGCCAGAGCGACATCACCAACCAAAGTTGGCGCACGGATCAATGAACTACTCGCAGAAAACCGAGATGAAGCATCGGAAGAAGACTTCCTGAAAGTCGCCGGGAAATCTGACCCCAAACTCCCGACCAGTAGGATGCAAGTCGAAGAAAATCCCGGAGCCGCCGATTTCGGTATCAAGCTCGATCCGACGATTTTTCGCGCTTACGACATCCGCGGGCTAAGCGCCTCAAACCTTTCGGCTGATGTCGTCTATTGGCTTGGCCGCTCATTCGCTGGCGAGGCGATTGCGGAGAATCATCATCGGGTGGTGGTCGCACAGGACGGTCGTCTCTCCAGCGGGGAGTTGCGCGAAGCACTGGTAAACGGACTCACCGAAGGCGGCATGGAAGTCACCGATATCGGACTCGTCCCAACACCTGTTCTCTACTACGCAACCCACGAGCTGGGAACGGGTACCGGAGTGATGATCACCGGGAGCCATAATCCACCTGAGTTCAATGGCCTTAAATTGGTGCTCGGCGGTATGACGTTGGCAGAAGACCGGATTCTTCGCCTCAAGGATCGTATCGAGCGGAACGATCTCCCCAGAGGCGAAGGTAGCGTACAAAGCCTGGCCCTGCTGGATCGTTACATCGCTCGTATCGTCGGCGACGTCGCCATCGCCGATGCCCTTAAGGTCGTCGTTGACTGTGGCAACGGCGTTGCCGGGCTCGTCGCGCCGCGCCTTCTCGAAGAGATGGGTTGCGAAGTTGTGCCGTTGTACTGCGAAGTTGATGGCAACTTCCCGAACCACCACCCTGATCCCGCAGAACCCACAAACCTCGAGGATCTCATTACCGTTGTTCAGGCCGAAGGTGCTGATCTGGGTATCGCGTTCGACGGTGATGGCGACAGATTAGGCCTCGTCACCAATCGCGGCGAGATCATCTGGCCGGACAAACTCATGATGTTGTTCAGCCAGGATATCGTCGGGCGCAATCCCGGTGCTGACATCATTTACGACGTGAAATGTTCACGCCACCTCAGCGCCCTGATTAGCGAGTATGGCGGCCGCCCCATCATGTGGAAGACGGGACACTCACACATCAAAGCCAAGCTCCACGAAACCGGAGCGCTGCTCGCAGGCGAGTTCAGCGGACACATCTGCTTTGGTGAACGATGGTACGGATTTGACGATGCGATCTACGCCGCAGCTCGCCTTCTCGAAATCGTTAGCGCCGAAGGTCGCAGCGTCGCCGACCTGTTTGCTCAGTTTCCGGTGACTTACTCGACGCCCGAGCTCAAGGTTCGCACCACCGATTCCGCGAAATTCGTCATCATGGACAAGCTTCGCGCCAAAGCGAATTTCGGCGATGGCACGGTGACCACCATCGACGGCCTGCGCGTCGATTTCGCAGACGGCTGGGGGCTCGTCCGCCCATCAAATACAGGACCAGTCCTTTCGTTGCGTTTTGAGGCGGATGGGCAGGCCGCCCTACAACGAATCCGCAGTCTCTTTCAGGCGCAACTTTCTGCCATCGACCCCGCACTCAAGATCAGATAATCCATGGATCACAATCAAACCAACACCACCACTCGAGTACTGATCGAGGCCCTGCCTTACATTCGTCGATTTCAAGGCGCCACCGTTGTGGTGAAGTACGGCGGTAATGCGATGGTGGAAGATAAACTCACTATCGAGTTTGCTCAGGATGTGGTCCTCCTGAAGCTGGTGGGTCTGAACCCAGTGGTTGTCCATGGTGGTGGCCCACAAATCGCTGACCTCTTAAAACGTCTCAACATCGAATCCAAGTTCATTGATGGCCTTCGAGTCACCGACGCACCGACGATGGAAGTCGTGCAAATGGTGTTGGGTGGTCTTGTCAACCAACAAATCGTCTCCCTGCTTAACCATCAGGGCGGTCGTGCTGTCGGTGTGACAGGTAAGGACGGCAACCTCATTCAAGCCAGACAACTGAAGCTCAGTCGTCCCTCTGCAGATTCAACGGAGCCCGAGCTGGTCGACATTGGGCACGTTGGTGAAGTTGTTAACGTCCAAACCGACGTCCTCACTACACTGATCAAGTCAGGTTTCATCCCGGTGATCGCGCCGATCGGTGTGGGCGAACAGGGAGAGTCCTACAACATCAACGCGGATACCGTCGCCGGCAAAGTCGCGGCGTATCTGCGGGCTGAAAAGCTTGTGCTCCTCACAAACACTCCGGGTGTTCTCGACGCCAACAAAAAAACCATCAGCGAACTCACGCGCACCAAAGTAAAGGCGCTCATTGCCGACGGGACAATTGGCTCAGGAATGTTGCCTAAGGTGGACTGTGCGATGGATGCCCTTGAAGAAGGCGTCGGTAGTGTGCAGATCATCGACGGCACGGTTTCCCATGCCTTGTTGTTAGAAATCTTCACTGACTCCGGTGTCGGCACGAAAATCAGCTGAGGAATCAAACGTGCTCAAGAATCGATCAAACCGCAAACAGCAGATATTGGAATGCTTAGCCTTGATGCTGCGAAACAATCCTGGCGGCCGCATTACAACCGCAAGTCTTGCACGGGAGGTAGGCGTTTCAGAGGCAGCGCTATATCGACACTTTCCCAGCAAGGCGAAGATGTTCGAGGGTTTGATCGAGTTTATCGAGGATAGCTTGTTTACCCGCATCAACCGTATCCAACATCCCGCGGGGGATAGTACGGAGAAACTCGATCCCGTCGGTCAATGTGGCGCGATACTTTGGCTGCTGCTTTCGTTTGCTGAAAAAAACCCTGGCTTTGCGAGGCTCCTCGTCGGTGACGCTCTTCAAGGAGAAACCGAACGACTGCGCTCCCGGATGCGTCAGGTTTTCGATCGACTCGAGACACATTTGCGCCAAGCAGTTAAAAACTGCCAGACGACGTCATCCACCTTGCCGGAAACACCAGCAGCAACCGCTGCAAACTTACTTTTGGCCAGCGCCGAGGGCCGAATCAATCAGTTCGTGAGGAGTGAGTTCCGCTCGCTCCCGACGACAGGATGGCAGGAGCAGTGGAGATTGTTGTCTCAATCGATCTTCAGCACTTACCCCGCCTGAACGCTGCCCGTTCCTGGTTGAAGCGTCGGGCTATCTTTTTTCGCTCTTTTTCCCGCTTCAGGATCGACTGTTCGAGCAACTTGATCTGGTTTGCCGCACGCTCAACGTTTTGGATCAGCACGTTGGAGAGCGTGCCACCGGATCGTTCGGTGCGAGCAGCTTGCGCAAGAAGGTCCGTGTGCTGGTCGTTCAAGACGAGGAGGTTCGCCCGATCATTGGCCACAGCCGTTTCCAACGCTTCAATTTCCTCTGCTTCAAATCGAGCGATGTCGGCCTCTGTTTGATACATCGTCGAGACGCGCTGCCAAGTGGCCTTGCACTCAGCGAGTTCTGCATCTCGTTTGTGTTTCGCCTGGAGTTCGACGCCGGTCAGTTCCGCCGCAACCCGACGAACAACCCGACCTGAGGTGTCGAGTACGTCATATCCGTACTTGACGCGATTGTTTGAGATGGAGTGCGCGATCTCCACCTTTCCTTGGGCATTAGTAAAACGGTAGAGCTGCGCAGCCTGCTGAGCGACACTGCTGCTCGTGGAAAACCCTATGCTGACAGCCGCCACTAAGGCCATCAGTTGTAGTGTCGGTCTGGTGTCAACGCTATTCTTCATAGCGCGCAGTGTTTTCTCTGGTACTCAATCATAGTCCCGCGCAAGTGGGCTGCGCCTTCGACGCCGGTGTCCGGTGCGCCAAGGTACTCGATTACCTCTTGTAGATTCACGATGCTCGTCACAGGCAACCCGTGATCCAACCCAAGTGCTTCTGCGGCGGTCACACGCCTACCCTCCAGATACTCTTGACGGTCCAAAGCGATAAGTACACCAGTAGCCTCGGCTTTGTGGGCTTCGATGATCGCCTTTGACTCGAGTTTGGCTGCCCCATCCGTCACGACGTCATCGACAATGAGCACTTTACCGTGCAACGTCGCGCCAACGAGAACACCGCCTTCGCCATGGCTCTTGGCTTCTTTGCGGTTGAAAGAAACGGGCAAACTCTGCGGCTTCACTTCTGCTGCCAACGCGATGGCCATTGCGGTCGCGATTTGAATCCCCTTATAAGCGGGACCAAAGAGCACGTCACACGTCAATGCGTGAGCGCGAAAGGCCTCTGCATAGGCTTGGCCCATCTCAAGCAGTGCCGTGCCATTCGAAACAACGCCGAGATTAAAGAAGAATGGACTGCGACGACCACTCTTCAACGTAAAGTCCCCGAAGCGGAGCACGTTTTCGCGAATCATCAACGCGATAAATTTCTGTTTCCAATCAGGCAAACTCATCGTAGCGGTCTCGCGATAGCTGCGCGCTGTAAGCGGAGAAGCTCGCTAATGCCGATGTGTGCGAGATCAAGCAAACAATCCAACTCTGCGCGCGAGAAAGTCGCGCCTTCAGCCGTACCCTGAACCTCAACCAATCCTCCGGACTCGAGCATCACAATGTTCATATCCGAGTCCGCTGCACTGTCTTCCACATATTCAAGGTCCAGCACGGGCTGTCCTTTGACGATACCCACGGAGACAGAAGCCACAAATTGATTGAATGAACTCTGAAGTCCGTGCGCCTGCAAGGCATCCCATACTGCCAGTGCTGCCCCGGTTATTGACGCTGTGCGTGTACCGCCATCTGCCTGCAAGACATCACAGTCGATTTTCACAGTACGCTCCCCGAGCTTCTCCAGATCAACAGCTGCCCTAAGGCTTCGGCCAATTAACCGCTGTATTTCGAGCGTTCGACCACCTTGTTTCCCTTTTGTCGCTTCACGGTCAACCCGTTGGTGCGTGGATCCAGGCAACATGCCGTACTCGGCCGTCATCCAGCCCTTACCCGACCCTCGAAGAAAGGAGGGAACGCCGTTTTCGACAACTGCCGTGCACAAGACTCTGGTGTCCCCGAAGGAAGCGAGCACGGATCCTCCAGCATGTTTAGTGAAGCCGCGCTCGAGCGTAATCGGACGAAGCTGCGCGGCTTGTCGGCCGCACGGGCGAGTAACATCCATCATGATTTTTTAAGCATCTAATTGGCCGCGCAGTATAACCTCCACCGATCGTGTGGCTGCCAAGGTCGCCGTTCATCACTTCGTCGTTCTTCCGGGACCTATCTCGCCGCCTCGCGAGATCAAAAGTCTCGGCAGGACTTTTCCGGCAACCTGCTAGAATCCTGACCCTATGCAAAGCATGACCGCATTCGCACGAACACAAGGGGACCACGCTCGCTTTCATCTTGTATGGGAGCTCCGTAGCGTCAACCACCGCTATCTCGAAACGCAGTTTCGATTGCCCGATGCTTTTCGCAATCTAGAGCAGAGCCTTCGCGACACCGCCCGGCATCACCTTCGACGCGGAAAGCTCGATGCAACGCTTCGTTATGATCGCGCACTTCGGGAGGGTGCATTCGAAATCAACAGGCCTTTGCTTCTGCAACTCCTCGCGTCTCTCGAACAAGTACGCCGAGATGCGCCTGACATCGGCAGCGTCAGCCCGGTTGAGTTGATGAAATGGCCCGGCGTATTGCAAGACGCCAATGCCGAAGACGAAGCACTACTACGCAAGGCCTCCGAGCTCTTTGAACAAGCGCTCGGCGAGCTCTTCCAGTCACGACAACGCGAAGGCGCAGCCATCCGCTCCACGGTGGAAGATCGTCTGCGGGCCATCGACCAGCACCTTGTGTCACTTCGAGTGCTGACGGAACACGCGAGTCGGGATCTATTGCAGAAAATTCGTGATCGGGTAGCCGAACTAGCTGTCGACGTTGAGCCCGCTCGTCTTGACCAGGAGATCGCCTTACTCGCACAACGCGGCGATGTCGCTGAAGAGCTCGATCGACTGGGAATCCACGTCGAAGAATGTCGCAGGGCGTTACGTAGTAATGAGCCCCTGGGGCGACGCCTGGATTTCCTCACGCAGGAGATGAACCGCGAGACCAATACACTCGGTGCGAAATCGAACCATGCCGAGGTTTCGCAACGGGTCGTTGATCTGAAGGTGATCGTCGAGCAGATTCGAGAACAGGTACAGAACATCGAATGAGCAGCGGTTCGCCGGCGCCAAGGTCTGGGTTGCTGTTCGTGGTTTCGGCGCCGTCCGGCGCAGGCAAGACTTCGTTGGTGGCGAACCTTCGCTCCCGACTAGAAGGGTTATCCGTCTCGGTATCCCACACCACTCGGCCTCGCCGTCCCAGGGAGGAAAATGGGATCAGCTATCACTTCGTCAATCTGGTCGCGTTTGAAGCGATGGTCGCCGAAGGCGCTTTTCTCGAACATGCCAACGTGTTTGGTAATCGCTACGGAACCGCCATCGAAAGTGTCCGCGCACCCCTTGCCCGTGGAACCGACCTGATTCTGGAGATCGATTGGCAAGGCGCCGCACAGATCAGAACGCTTCTGCCCGACGCGATTTCGATCTTCATTCTCCCGCCAAGCCTGGAGGAGTTGGAGGATCGGCTTCGCTCGCGGGGCCAGGACGATGATGCCGTGATCGGCAAGCGCCTCTCCAAAGCACGGGAAGAGATGTCGCACTGTGGCGAATACGACTACCTGGTCGTCAACGACGAGTTTGCTCGTGCCGCTGACGATCTTGTCGCCATCGTTCGAGCCGAGCGTCTTCGGCGCCTGCCTCAACAGAAAAACCTTGCCCCAATGCTCAAACGCCTGCTGGACACCCCGACGGACGCTTGAGTAGACTCGCGCGCCTTCCGACAAAGACCCTCAGGTTATGGCCAGAATCACCGTCGAGGATTGCCTCGAACACGTCGAAAATCGTTTCCAGCTCGTCATGCTGGCTACGCGTCGCGCGCGCCAACTCCGGGCCTTCGGAGCGCATCCGCTCGTCCCCGAAGAGAACGACAAGCCTACGGTCATCGCGCTGCGTGAGATCGCGGCCGGACTCATTTCTGAGGAAAGACTTGACGATCTCGAGGTCCACGTCGAGGATGAACCGGTAATCGTCTCTTTCGGTTCACCTGATGAGGGCTTCGGAGACCTCTGACACTCCCGGCGCTGTCCGTTGAGCGCCTTTCCAATAGCCAGCGGGTCAATGACCAGCGGGTCGTACTTCGTCGCACGCCTGGCTGAACGCGCCCGCTCTCCCCTGATCGCAGCCCCCGTGGATTTTGCCGGGCTTCGAGATCGCTACCTCTCCAACTATCTAGACCCCAATCAGGTTGAGCTGGTCTGCCAGGCATTTTTGTACGCCGAGGAAAAACACGCGGGGCAGATGCGCCGCACCGGGCATCCCTATATTTCCCATCCGCTCGCGGTCTCAGAAATCCTTGCCTCCATGCGTATGGATCATCAATCGTTGATGGCCGCACTGCTACACGACGTCATCGAAGACACCAACACCAGCAAACAAGCCATCATCGATCGATTCGGCCAACCGGTTGCGGACCTGGTTGAAGGGGTGTCGAAGCTCTCGCGGATTTTCAAGAGTCGTGCCGAAGCCCAGGCCGAGACCTTCCAACGTCTTGCCTTAGCCATGGCCAAAGACCTGCGGGTGATCATGGTCAAGATGGCCGACCGCCTCCACAACATGCGCACTATCGGCGTGATGAGCGACGAGCAGCGGAAACGTGTTGCCCGGGAAACTCTCGACTTTTATGCCCCGATCGCCAATCGATTGGGCATACATCACATGAAGATCGAGTTCGAAGAACTCGGCTTCGAAGCCCTCTATCCCTTGCGCGCAGATCGCATCAGCAGAGCTGTCTCGTCTGCGAAGGGTCGACGCAAGGAGTTGATGGAGGAGGTGCGAACCGCGATCTCAAGCGCATTGATGCGGGAAGGCATCCAAGCCTCAGTGCACGCTCGCGAAAAGCACCTATATTCCATCTATCGGAAGATGCGAGCACAGCACAAGTCCTTCAGCGAAATCACCGATGTTTTCGGCTTCCGCATCGTGGTCTCTCAGGTGGACGAGTGTTACCGAGCGTTGGGTGTCATGCACAACCTCTATAAACCCGTCGCCGGACGGTTCAAGGACTACATCGCCATTCCCAAAAAGAATGGCTACCAATCCCTCCACACGACACTCTTCAGCATGCACGGCGTCCCGATTGAGGTCCAGATTCGGACCAAACACATGGAGTCCGTGGCACTGCATGGCATCGCTGGGCATTGGCTCTACAAAAGCTCGGGCACAAGCGAGTTTGCGTTCAGTCAACAGCGGGCACGTCAATGGGTGAGGGATTTGCTTGAGTTGCAGCAACGAGCGGGCAACCCACTGGAGTTCATTGACAGCCTCAAGAACGACCTCTTCCCTGACGAGGTCTACGTATTCACGCCCAAAGGGGACATCAAGGAGCTACCGCGCGGCGCATGTGTGGTGGATTTCGCCTATTCAATCCACACCGACATCGGCAATAACTGCGCTTCGTGCCTGGTCGACAACAATCCTGCGCCCCTCTCGCAACAACTCCAGAGTGGTCAGGTCGTGCAGATCGCTACGGTTAGTGGTGGACTACCTAACCCGGAGTGGTTGACGTTCGTTGTGACCGGCAAAGCCCGCTCCTCCATTCGCGATGCACTGAAGACACAAGAGCTCAGTCAATCCATCGCGCTTGGAGAAAGACTGCTCAATCGATCTCTCGCCAGCGTCAACCGGAGTATCCGAGACTTTGACTTCCGTCGCCTGCGCCGACTGCTGAAGGCCTTCGGCGTGCGTAAGTTGGATGAACTTCTCGCCGCAATCGGGAACGGCGATCAAATGGCGTACGTCGTCGCCCAACGACTCGTTTCTGCGGACGACCCCGCCTCGGAAACGGTATTCGTTGAACACGACGGCCCTGTGAACATTCGCGGCGGCGAAGGTCTCGTCGTCAAATATGCCCGTTGTTGCGGTCCCGTACCTGGTGATGCGATCGTGGGCCACATGACTCCCGGCAAAGGTTTCGTTGTCCACATCGAAACCTGTGCCAATATCGCTGAAATTCGCCGCCGCAAGTCCAGCGACATCATTCCCGCTCGCTGGTCCGGCAGCACACGTGGAGAATTTCTCACAGCGCTGCGCATTGACGTCAATCAGCGCAAGGGTGTCATCGCCGAAATCGCAACCACGCTCACGGATACCGATGCAAGCATCGATACCTTGAACGTGGAAGAACGAAACGCCAACGTCACCAGCGTGATCGTCAGCATCGGTGTGAAAAACCGAACTCACCTGGCCCGGGTGATGCGTCGCATCAGGGCAATTGGAGCCATCCTCAGCATCGCCCGCTGCAGCCAATAAACGCGGGTCCATCCCAGAGTCCATTGGAGGTCATCCTGAGTCGGCAGATCATTGCAACACCGAACGCGCCTGCTGCCATCGGCACGTACTCGCAAGCCGTCCTTGCCGGTAGCACGCTCTATATTTCAGGGCAGATTCCTTTGAATCCTGAGACCGGCGCGCTGATCGAAGGCTCTTTTGAAGCACGTGTCGAGCAGGTTTTTCACAATCTCGCTGCGATCGCCGAGGCTGCCAACTTCGCCCTTGCTGACGCAGTCAAAGTCACGGTGTTTCTCACCGACCTCGGTCGTTTCGGAGAGTTAAACAGCGTAATGGCACGTCACTTTCCCGAACCTTGGCCGGCGCGCGCGGCGGTCCAGGTCGCTGCTCTGCCCCGTGGCACCGATGTGGAAGTCGACGCTATTCTGGTCAAACGTTGACAGAGACGCTCGCTGACAAGGCGGTCGACACACTGCGTGGTGTCGGTCCGGGTACTCGCACCTCCTTGAAGCGCCTCGGTATCAGCACGCTTCGCGATTTGTTGTTCCATCTGCCCTTTCGTTACGAAGATCGAACGCACCTGACGCCGCTTGCCGATCTGAATCAAACCGGTGACTACCTCGTTGAGGGGCAAATTCTCTCCGCTCACCCGGTCTACTCGAAGACACCAGCGCTGTTGGTCACGATCTCAGATGGCTCTGCAGAACTCTCCCTCCGTTTTTTCCGCCTTCGCGCACAACAGGCAAAGGTATTCGCAACGGGACGTTACATCCGTGCATTCGGCGCGGTGCACCAACTCGGTCGATCTATCGAGATGACGCACCCCGACTATCAGATCACCTTCGACCCGCTCGGTCCTCCAGCTCAAACGCTGACGCCAATTTACCCGGCAACAACAGGTATTTCCCAGACACGTCTGCGCAACCTCGTGAACCAGGCTTGTGCCTTACCCTGGCCCCAACTGGAAGGACAGCCATGGCTTGCGCTTCGTGCGCTACATGCACCCATTGCAGGCAATACAAACGCTGTCATTGAAGCCCGACGCACGTTGGCTTTGGATGAACTCACCGCCTACCAACTGGTGATGAACGAACTGATCCGCGCACGCAGCGCTGCGCGCGCCCAGCCATTGCCACGAGGTCCGGCCCTCGGCAGACAGCTTCTTGAGTCGTTGGGGTTTGAGTTGACCCGGGCTCAACGAAGGGTACTCACTGAGATCCTGGCTGATCTTGAAAAACCACTCCCGATGCTGCGATTACTCCAGGGAGATGTGGGCTCAGGCAAGACGATCGTCGCGGCTTTCGCGGCGATTCGTGCCGCTGAATGTGATTGTCAGACGGCAATTATGGCGCCAACAGAGTTGTTGGCCGGCCAGCTGCATAACAACTTCTCTCGCTGGCTCGGCGGGTTTGGTATCCAATCAGCACTGTTGACCTCTGCAATGCCCGCAGTAGAGAAGCGCCGCGTACTGAAGATGATTTCTACCGGGGAAGCCAAGGTGGTCACAGGAACTCACGCGCTGATTCAGAATCAAGTGGCGTTCTCTAAGCTTGCCTTGGTGGTGATCGATGAACAGCATCGTTTTGGCGTTCACCAGCGTATGTTGCTTCAAGAAAAAGGGCTTACTCCCCATCAGCTTGTGATGACAGCGACGCCCATTCCGCGGACGCTGAGTCTGTCCATGTACTCCGATATGGACGTTTCAGTCATTGACGAGCTACCTAAGGGGCGTGCACCTATTGCCACGCGGATCATGAATCAACGTCACCGCCCAGAACTGCTCGCCTGGCTAGCCGCCCTGATCCGAAGCGGAGAACAATCGTTCTGGGTGTGTACGTTGATTGAGGCGAACAACGACATCCCGGCACGAGCTGCAGAAGAGAGCTTTGAGTTGCTGCAAAAAGAACTACCGGGCATTCGTATTGGATTGATGCACGGCCGTTTAAAGGCCGAAGAAAAAGCCTCGGTTTTCGAACGATTCCGCCAAGCTGAGATCGATCTGCTCGTCGCGACCACGGTGATAGAGGTCGGCGTAGATGTCCTGAATGCGACGGCGATCGTCATAGAAAATCCCGAACGGCTGGGATTAGCACAACTTCATCAGCTGCGCGGACGTGTGGGACGAGGTCAACGCCCAGGTCACTGCATCTTGTTACACGATGGTCATCTGTCGGAAAACGCCAGAGAGCGACTACGCGCTTTACGGGATTGTCAGGACGGGTTCACGTTGGCTGAGAAAGACCTTGAGCTCCGAGGGCCAGGTGAAGTGCTGGGTACGCGACAAACCGGCGAGGACGCATTTCAATTCGCAGACCCAGCAGGCGATGTGATGTTGTTGGAACAGGCCAAAGTAAGGGCCGCCAGAATCTTGTCGGACAATCCTGAGCTTGCGCGCCAACTTCTGGACACCTGGTCAACGGGTGGTCACCGGTCCCTTATCGTTTGACATCGATTGATCGCCCCTTTGCGGGGCCGTTCGCAATTCAGCTATCCCCTTCTGACGAAGATCAATCCGCGCCTTAGAATTTTGCTCCTACTCTGAAGGATGTTGCGCCATGCCGGACTTGTTAGATGCAGCACCGGTGCGAGCAACTGCGCTGGTTGACGCCGGCCCAGGTAACACCGTGATCGTGCTCCACCGCGAGGACCAGATTTTCGACCTCGGTCGATTCAATCTGCAGAACGTGCATAGATTTCGCGCCGTGCCTACCGAGCACCTCAGAGGGTTGGCGTGGCCTGAGATCCTCGAAAGCGAGGACGTTCGACTAGATCGTGGCGTCGTTGAGTGTCGCCAGGTACGGCTGTTTGGTGGCGTCGAGGAAGACCCCGTCCTCTCGCCTGGTCTGATTCGTCACACCAGCACGGTCGACTGTTTCTTTGATCCTTGTCCTAACGCCGCATCTGAGTCATTTGTCGACGTTGACGCGCGTATCAACAACACCATCAGTACCTTCATCGGAAGACGCTTGTTGGCTCGCCTCGATCAAACGCTCGAAATACCTCCGCTTCCCGCAGCGGCACAACGAATCCTCGCACTGAAGACAAACCCGGATTATTCGTTGAAAGAGTTGGTGAAAGTGGTCGAGACCGATCCGTCCATCGCGGCTCGAGTGATGTCATGGGCCTGCTCAGCGTTTTACGCCGCGAGTCCACCACCCAAATCACTTTCCGATTCGATCATGCGGGTACTTGGGTTTGACCTGGTAATGAACATGGCGCTTGGTCTTGCCCTTGCGGGTAGCCTGCGGCTACCGGCGGAGCACGTCAGAGGCGCTCCGCCGTTTTGGACAGAAGCTGTCTACACGGCAGCCGCGATGGAAGCACTCGCTCGACGTGGCGATTCCGAAGCACGTGCCGCGACCGGTATGTCCTATCTCACTGGGTTATTGGCGAACTACGGAACACTGGTGATTGGCCATGTTTTTCCGCCACAGTACGCCCTGATCTGCCAGCTCCAGGAAGCTAACCCGCATCTGCCGACGTGGGTGTTGGATGAACACGTACTCAAGTTATCCAGAGAAGTGTTGGCGGCCCGATTGCTCGACCAGTGGGACTTGCCAGAGTCAAGCACCCTCGCCATACGCCATCAGCACACAGTGGACTATCAGGGCGAAGCGGAGCGGGAGGTACGACTGCTTCAAACCGCTCGAAGCCTGCTGGGATACACAAGCGCAGGCCTCGAGTCGGCGCAAGATGCCAGGCTAAAACCAATGGGGCTAGCCACGGAAGACCTAGAAGCCGTGGGTTCTCTATTGGTAGAGTCGCGAGACGCGTTAGATGGTCTGGTTCGCGCGGTAGCCTGACCGAAAGCGACCTGTGGCCTGTTAACCGACCTCGATCATTTCGAAGTCTTCTTTGCTCACCCCACACTCAGGGCATACGAAGTCTTCAGGTACGCCTTCCCATGGAGTTCCGGGAGCAATGCCCTCTTCTTCGCAGCCTTCGGCTTCGTCATAGATCCAGCCACAGACGATACATTGCCACTTGCGCATGAGCGGACATCAACCCTGTTTTTGAAGGCGCGCTAACTTAAAGGCCGCTCCGGCAAATTGCAAACCGCTCCGCTTCAGTCAGAGGGAATGGTAAATTGCCGCTCGAAACGCGTCTTGACGTGATTCTCTTGCAACTCACAGCGCCTTCAAACTATTGGTTTGCCTTCCTGCGGCTCGCGCGCCTTGACCGACCGGTCGGGACGCTTCTGCTGTTATGGCCCACCCTTGCCTCGCTGTTTCTTGCCGCAGAAGGTATTCCTGAGCTTCGTCTGCTCGCCATTTTCGCGCTAGGAACGGTGCTGATGCGCAGTGCCGGCTGTGTAATCAACGATATTTTGGACCGGAACCACGATGGGCTCGTGGAGCGGACACGCTCCCGCCCGCTTCCTGCGGGTGAGATCCAACTGCTTGAGGCACTCCTATTTTTTGGATTGCTTCTGGTTGGCGCCTTGTTCATCGCCCTCATGCTTTCCTGGAACACGTTGTTACTTGCCGCTGCAGGACTCACGGTCGCATGTGTGTACCCCTTGATGAAGCGCTACACCTATCTGCCACAGGTCGTCCTGGGTGCAGCATTCAGTTGGGGTTTGCTCATGGCCTGGATGGAGGTTACGGGAGCGGTTTCACCGGAAGGATGGCTTTTCTTCACCGGCAGCTTGATATGGATCGTCGCCTACGACACGTGGTATGCCATGGTCGATCGGGACGATGACATTAGAGCCGGGATCCGATCCACCGCGATTTTGTTCGGTGAGCTCGATCGCGATGTCATCGCCGCACTACAGCTATTGGCCGTGGGCATCTTCGTGTTATTTGGTTGGCAAACCGACTCGGGTTTCTTCTGGTACCTCGGTGTTGCTGCGATGACTGCGACTTTCATCTACCAGCGCCAGTTAACGAAGCGCCGAGACAAGGTGTCTTGCTTCAAGGCATTCGCCAACAACGTTTGGTCTGGTTTTGCCGTGTTTATCGGTGCCTTGTTTGATCACGCACTTTGGCCGTGGATGAGTAATGGTGTTTGACTGGATCGACCGCATGAATGAGGCCATTGGGCGAATTCTCGCCTGGTTCATGGTGGTGATGGCGCTGCTCATGGTGAGTGTTGTTCTGCTCCGCTATGTCTTCGGGATCGGGACACTCATCCTTCAAGAGAGCATCCTCTACCTCCACGGCACCTCATTCATGCTGACTATCGCCTGGGCCCTCAAGCGTGGCGGCCACGTTCGCGTCGATGTTTTTTATGGCCGAATGACGTTGAGGCAACGCAACCTCGTTGATCTCACAGGTCATCTTCTCCTGTTGTTGCCCGTGTGTGTGCTGGTGTTCTGGACGAGCATCCCATACGTCCAGGCATCCTGGCGCATTCTTGAAGGTTCCGCCGATGTGGGTGGTATACCCGGAGTGTTTATCCTCAAAACACTCATTCCCATCTTCGCGATCCTGCTGTTTCTGCAGGGGCTTTGCGAAATCGCCCGTGCTGTCAAAGGAATCCCTCCCAATGTTTGAGCTGATTCCCCTGTTGTTATTTGTTGGTGTCTTTTTGGTGCTGATGACGGGCTATCCGGTGGCCATCGCCCTTGCCGGTGTCTCACTGCTGTTTGCGCTCGGCGGCATCGCCTTTGGTGTCTTCAATCCCCACGATCTCGGATTCATGCCTGGTCGTATCTTCGGGATCATCGGCAACCAAACGCTTATCGCGGTACCACTCTTTGTGTTTATGGGCGTGGTGCTGGAAAAAACCGACATCGCTCGAAACCTGCTCACCAGTCTATCTTCGCGACTGCGAGGTGTGCCGGGTGGCCTTGGCATTACCGTCGTCATCGTGGGTGCGCTGCTTGCGGCGAGCACCGGGATCGTCGGTGCAACGGTGGTGGCGATGGGACTGATGTCGCTGCCCAGCATGTTGGAAGATCGCTACGACCCGAAGCTCGCAACGGGACTCATCTGCGCGACTGGAACGCTGGGCCAGATTATTCCACCTTCCATTTCACTGGTCTTGTTAGGCGATGTGCTGGGCAACGCCTACCAACAAGCCCAACTTTCGCAAGGCGTTTATGCGCCGAAAACGGTTTCTGTGGGCGATCTTTTCGCGGGTGCGTTAGTACCTGGGCTAGCACTTGTCGTGCTCTACCTGATGTGGGTGATCTTCGTCGCGGTAGCGCAACCTGACCGAGTGGGTCGAGGCCATTCGGCGGCAGAGCGGCAAGGTACAAACTTTGAAGCACCTCCCCTTCTGCAATCACTCGTTGCGCCGATCGTTTTGATTCTTCTTGTCTTAGGCTCCATTGTCGCGGGCGTCGCAACGCCAACAGAGGCTGCCGGCGTGGGTGCCGTCGGCGCCCTGCTGCTCGCCATGCTGAGTGGCAAGATGAACATCGAAACGCTGCGGTCAGTCGGTGAGAGCACGCTGCAAACCACCGCGATGGTGTTTTTTATACTGATCGGTGCATCAGTGTTCTCGTTAGTTTTCCGCGGCTTCGGTGGTGATGAAGTGGTCGCCCACATGTTCGATCAGATGCCGGGGGGCGTCTGGGGCGCGTTGGCTATCGTCATGCTGGTGGTGTTTCTCCTCGGCTTCATTCTCGACTTCATTGAGATCATCTTCGTCGTCGTCCCGATTGTCGGGCCGGTGTTGCTTGCGATGGGCCTCGACCCTATTTGGCTCGGGGTCATGTTGGCCTTAAATCTGCAAACGTCCTTCCTGACACCGCCATTCGGATTTGCGTTGTTTTACTTGCGAGGTGTGGCCCCTGCCAGCGTAACAACGCTGGACATGTACCGAGGCGTTGTACCTTTCGTGGGTTTGCAGGTGTTGTTGTTAGGCGTTCTTTGCCTCTGGCCGGAGTTGGCTACGTCGCTGCCGACCTATTTACGTGGTGGTTGAACGCTGGTTTTGCGCAGTCTTCACGACTTACCCCATTGCGGACCGCGCTTTTCCAAAAAAGCGGTGACGCCTTCTCGGTAGTCGGGTTCTTTCATCATCGTCTTGATCAGTTGTTCGGACTCGACCACAGATGTGGCCACATCACGATGCAAGTCCCGGAAGAGCTGCCATCGTGTTTGTCGCAATGAGTTTGGACTGACCGTATCCAGCATCTTCCGAACGTAGGCTCGTGTTGTCGCAAGCAACTGTTCCGGCTCGACCAAGTGATGGATCATGCCAAGCGCGTAGGCTTCATCGGTGGTGAATACACGACTGGATAACAGAAGTTCTATCGCCCTGGGCAACCCCACCATCCTCGGCAACAACCAGGACAACCCGTACTCCGCGGGGAGATTGAGCTTGCCGTGGGCTGTCGTCAGTTTGGCGCCAGGCACCGCAAACCGGATATCACAGAAACAAGCCAACGCAAGCCCCACCCCTGCAGCCGGTCCGTTGATGGTACCGATGACGGGTTTTTGCAGACCGAAGTGGCAGGCGAAGACCGCGTCAAATTCGGGCGCTACGCCAAATCCGGGCTTCGCCAGATTTTCGGGTGTTCCCGGGTCATAACCTCCCTTTTTTACGTGCCCCGCGAGCGCTTCCGAATCACCCCCTACACAGAAGGCGCGTCCACTTCCGGTGACGATGATCGCACCGACATCGGCATCCTGATCTGCCTTGTCGAGAAGCCATCGATATTCCGCGTGCATCCGCCCAGTCCATGCGTTGTTACGATGCGGGCGCGACAACGTGATGGTGGCGATGCGTTCAACAACGTCGTAGGTCGTAGACTTGAGCTCCATGTGAAGATCAGTCCCTGATCTCGAGATAGGCCTGTTCAGACAGCGCGTGATATTCACGCGCCGATTTTGCAAACGCCGTGTATGACTCGTAGACACGCGTCGTTAGCGGATCGACCTTGCCCGTTTCCGCAAGAACTTCTGCTGAAACTTCGCGCAAACGCTCGATCACGTCGTCTGGTAACCGTCTGACTTGCACACCATGATCATAAATCAAGGTCTTCAGTGCAGACGCGTTGCGCACGGTGAATTCCGCCAACATGTCGTCATTCACCGTTCGTGCCGCAGCTTTGACCATCGCCTGCAAGTCCGGTGGCAAGGACTCCCAAGCGTCTTTGTTTATGATCGCTTCCAGCGTCGGACCGGGTTCATGCCAACCGGGATAGTAGTAATACTTGGCGACGGTATGCAGCCCCAGAGCCAGGTCGTTGTAAGGACCCACCCACTCCGTGGCATCGATGACGCCGGTTTGTAGCGCCGTGAAAATCTCTCCACCTGGCAGTGTCACGGGCTCTCCACCGGCTCGCTTGAGCACTTCTCCGCCTAAACCTGGGATACGCATCTTCAACCCTTTGAGGTCTTCAAGGGAGTTGATCTCCTTGTTAAACCAACCCGCCATCTGTACACCGGAATTGCCAGCGGCGAGCGGAATGAGATTAAAGGGCGCGTAGGCTTCCTGCCAAAGCTCGAGCCCACCCCCGTAGTGCAACCAGCCATTCATTTCCTGGGCATTCATCCCGAAGGGCACCGTCGCAAAGAACTCGGCGGAAGCTAACTTGCCGCGCCAATAATAGGCCGCGCCATGCCCCATCTCGGCATTGCCTTGGCTCACCGCATCGAAGACTTCCATGGCAGGAACCAGTTCACCTGCCCCAAAAACCCTGATCTTCAGGCGACCATTACTCATCAACTCGACTTCTTTGGCGAGTCGTTCTGGCGCAGTGCCGAGCGCCGGAAGGTTCTTCGGCCAGGTTGTCACCAGCTTCCACTGATAGACCTTATCCGGCAGAACCGTCGCGTCTGGCGCCGTCGCAGATTCCCGACCACATGCCCCGAGCGCTAACACAACCAACAAGGCAACACACACACGCATCGTTCTCTCCTTCAGTTCGCCAGAGGCACTGTAGACGGACTAGTCAATCGCCTGCAGATTCGCCAAGCCGAGAATAAGCCACTTTGATCCCGAACCGGCAAAGTTCACCTGCACGCGGGCGCGATCGCCGCTGCCCTCACACTGCAGAACAACACCTTCGCCAAACTTCGAATGCCCGACCCGTTGCCCGACATGCAGCGCCGAGCCATTCACAGGCGCTGCCGTGTATTTCGACTGTCCAGACGTCCACATCGGTTGCACCAGATTGCCGCCGAGCCGCACCTCTTCCAAAACGTCAGCCGGAAGCTCGCGCAAAAAACGCGATGGTCGATTGTAGTTGTCCATGCCATTTAACCGACGCGATTCGGCGTAGGTGATGTACAACTCTTTCATAGCGCGGGTGATGCCGACATAGGCCAACCGCCGCTCTTCTTCGAGTCGGCTCGGATCATCCGCAGACATCCGATGCGGGAACAACCCTTCTTCAACACCGGCCATAAACACGAGTGGAAACTCGAGCCCTTTCGCAGAATGGAGCGTCATCATCTGCACGGCTGGCCCATCTGATGCTTGAGCGTCGCCTGCATTCAACGCGACCTGATCGAGGAATTCCTGCACGATGCTCGGACGATTCTCGGCAGCGTTTTCGACCGGAGAGATCCACTCGCTGGAGAAGAGGCGGCACGCTCGAACGAACTCCTCCAGGTTTTCTTTCCGTGCGAGACCTCGCTCACCACGTTCTGCGGTGTGAAAAGCCATGAGGCCCGACACTTCAACCACATGCTCCGCCATTCCTGCGAGGCTCGCGTCGTGTGTCGCATCTCGCAGTGAGGCCAGGAGCTGAAGAAAGCCAGCCACCGCAGATGCCGCTCGTGCCGGCAATCCGCCTTGGGTCAGCAACGCAACCGCGGCTCGATGTAGAGAAATCCCTTCAATTCTCGCACTCATCCGAATCGTGTCGACCGTCTTGTCACCGATGCCGCGAGTCGGCGTGTTGATCACGCGCTCAAATGCAGGGTCAGAATCCGGGTCGAGTAACAACCGCAGATACGCGAGGGCATTCTTGACTTCGACACGTTCGAAGAACCGTTGCCCACCATGAATGCGGTAGGGAATGCCTTCACGAAGTAGCGCCTCTTCAAGCACGCGGGACTGTGCGTTAGATCGATACAACACCGCCGTTTCTTCGGGACTGCCGCCATCATCCAACCATTGGCGGATCCGACTGGTGATAAATCGTGCTTCGTCCGCATCGTTGTACGCCGAGAACAAACGAATCGGTGCACCTTCACCGTCTGCTGTCCACAACTCCTTGCCCAGTCGATCAGTGTTCTTGGCAATCAGCGCGTTCGCCGCTCTGAGAATGTTGCCGGTGGAGCGATAGTTCTGTTCAAGCCGAATCGTCCGCACATCATCGAAATGTCGCGAAAAATCCTGCATGTTTTCGATCTTGGCACCGCGCCAGCCATAGATGGACTGGTCATCATCACCCACGGCCATCATGCGAGCGCGGGTTTCGGCTAACACCCGGAGCCACGCGTACTGGATCGTATTCGTATCCTGAAACTCGTCGACCAGGATGTGCGTGAACCGTTGTTGGTAATGTTCCAGAAGCAGTGAATCTTCGAGCCAAAGTTCATGACTGCGCAACAGCAACTCGGTGAAGTCCACCAGTCCACTCTGCTGGCAAAGCGCTTCGTAGGATGCGTAGATCTTGCGGTGAGTGATTTGGAAGAGGTCATCGCCCATCGGCACATCCTTCGCCCTACGCCCCTCTTCTTTCTGCTCGTTGATAAACCAAGCTGCTTGTCGTGCCGGCCATTTCTGTTCATCAATGTCGAGTGATCGCATCACGCGTTTCACCACCCGAAGTTGATCATCCGCATCAAGAATCTCGAAGTTCTCAGGCAACCCGGCTTCTTTCCAATGTCGTCGCAACAAGCGGTGCGCAATGCCGTGGAAAGTACCCACCCAGAGTCCCTGCACGGAGACACCGAGCAGACGCTCAATCCGTATGCGCATTTCTGACGAGGCTTTGTTGGTGAACGTCACCGCGAGCACGCTGTGTGGCGAAATGTCTTCCGTTTCCACCAACCAGGCAATGCGATGCACAAGCACACGCGTCTTGCCGCTGCCGGCTCCAGCAATCACGAGACAATTCCCGGGCGGCGCAGTTACCGCTTCACGTTGCCGATCATTGAGACCGTCGATGAGATGGGAGATATCCAAGAGGTACGAACAAGGCCGAAGTGGTCGGCATTGTAACCGGCCATCTCAAACGCAGTGACAGGAAATGCCGGCGTCTGGCGCCGGCAAGACGCTATTCGACGGTGACTGACTTCGCCAGATTGCGGGGTTGGTCCACATCTGTACCTTTGAGAACGGCGACGTGATAGGCCAATAACTGCAGCGGAACGACAAAGACGATCGGTGCGAGCAATCGATGCGTTCTGGGCACTTTCATCACCTTCACGCCTGCTTCCGGCTTGAAGTGGCTATCGCTGTCCGTGAACACGTACAACTGACCACCGCGAGCACGAACTTCCTGGAGATTGGACTGCACTTTTTCGAGTAGCTCATCTTCAGGTGCAACGGCAATCACCGGCATATCTTCATCAACCAAAGCCAGAGGACCATGTTTGAGTTCGCCTGCTGGATACCCTTCAGCGTGGATGTAGGAAATCTCTTTGAGTTTAAGTGCGCCTTCGAGT